>JBEDUM010000099.1:0-6260 GCA_040414585.1 Sphingomicrobium sp.
CGACTTCATACACGACCGTTTGCCAGCAATGAAGAGAAACGAAGCGAGGCTGATCAATTTGCGCGGCTGGATCGTCTGCCTTCCAGCCATTCCTGCCGCTAGCGAGCTAGAGTCAGCTTTCGACCCAAACCTGACTCTAGCCGAGCGTCAGCTTTCGACCCACAGCGGACTTTCAATGCATCCGTTTGGGGCTGGCGCCACCGCCCGCTGACTTGCCAAGTGCAGCGCTTACGCCCAACGCGGCCCTTCTCCGTTTCATGGGGACTGGTAGCCATGAAGACCGACCGGCTGATGGCGTTCACCGACGCGGTGCTGGCGATCGCCATGACCATCATGGTCCTCGACCTGCGCGTTCCCGCCACCGACGCTTGGCAAGCACTTCAACCCGTGATCCCGCTGCTTGTCGCTTATGCTTTGGCCTTCATCAATCTCGGCATCTTCTGGACGAACCACCACCATATGCTTGCCACCGCCAGCCGGGTGAACGGACGTGCGCTTTGGGCCAATCTGTTCCTCCTTTTCTGGCTGACCTTGATGCCGTTCGTGATCCGCTGGATCGGCCTTGCCGGAGTCACGCCGAAACCCGTTGCCGCCTATGGCGCAGTGACCGTGATGGCGGCTTTCGGCTACATCTGGCTCGAGCGCGAGCTGATCCTGGCGGAAGGCACGGAATCGCGGATTCGGGCCGTGGTCGGCTCACGCAGGAAGGAATGGGTCAGTTTCTGTCTCTACGGCCTCGGTGTCCCGGCGGCCTTCATCTCGCCATTGATCGCCATTGCGCTTTACATCGCGGTTGCTTTCATGTGGCTGATCCCGGATCGCCGCTTTGAGCGCTGGCACAGCTTGCAGCAGTCCGAAGCGCATCCCCCGCCGCAGCAGTAACGCCCAAACGACCCGCTACGCCCACGGTCGAGACGGGGCGGGTTCGCCAGAACCTTATGTCCGCTTTCCACCCAAAGCTGACTCTAGAGAAGCGTCTGCTTTCGACCCATTCCTGCCACTAGCTGCGGTCAGCGGATACTCAGCGGACCAGCTTGCCTTCCTTGATCACGCCCTCAACATGCTCGAGGGTGCGGATGTCGGTGAGCGGATCGCCTTTCACAGCGATTAAATCTCCGTAGGCGCCGGGGCCAAGCGTCCCAACCTGCCCTTCTTTGCGCAGCGCCCGCGCCGCCTCGGTCGTGGCGGCCTGGATCGACTGCATCGGCGTCATTCCGTAGCGGACCATGTAGGCAAATTGCCGAGCGCCGAGGCCATACATGTAGACGCCGGCGTCCGTGCCGAAAGTCATCTTCGCACCGGCCTTAACCGCAGCCGCGAAGCCGCGCCGCTGGATGTCCGTGGTCTCGACATTCTTGCGCAGATACTCGGCGGGCCAACCCTGCTTGACGCCGACGTCGTTGATCCAGTCGCCGTTGTAGATGTCCATATCGAGCCAGACGCCGTACTTCTTGGCTAGCTCGATCCCTTCCGCATCGAGGTAGCTTGCGTGCTCGATCGTGCGCGCTCCCGCGCGGATCGCAGCCTTGATGCCCTCGGCGCCGTGAGCATGAGCGATGCAATAGGAACCGTGTTCCCTGGCTTCATCGCAAGCCGCTTTCATCTCCTCCGGGCTGAGCTCAAGCGCGCCAGGGATGCCGCCGATCGCCAGAACCGCGCCGGTGGCGATCAGCTTGATGAAGTCGGCGCCGCGATCGAGGAAGAAGCGGGCGCGGTCCCGGGCTTCGGCGGGATTGCGGACCTCGCCCATGCGGAACTCCTCGGGCACCGGCACATCCGCCGCCAAAGCGTTGATCTCCCCGCCGCCGCCGGGAACGGTGATGTAGCCGCCGGCGACATACATGCGCGGCCCCTCGACTTCGCCCGCATTGATCGCATCGCGTAATGCGATGTCGGTGAGGCCGCGATAGACTCCCACGTCGCGAACGGTGGTGAAGCCGCTTCTCAGCTCGATGCTGGCAGCTTTCGCTCCCTTCAGGATCGTGTCGGACTCACTGTGCTTCAGCGGCGCGGCCGGGTCGCTCTCGTTCGGATCAATGGCGCCATCGGCAAGATGGGTGTGGAGGTCGATCAGGCCCGGAAGGACGGTGTAGCCGGACCAGTCGATTCCGGCGGCGCCGTCGCTAGCCCGCCACGGCTCAACGGCGGCGAACTTGCCATCGACGATGCGGATGCGCTGGTCGGTAAGGACCTTGCCGGTCGCCGGGTCGACCACCCGGCCGGCGTGGACATCCATATTCTGAGCCACCGCGGCGCTGCTCAGCAACAGCGCGAAAGCGAACACCGTCCTGGAAAACTTGTCGATGGCCCCCTCCCCCGCAGCGGCTTAAGCCGGCGTCACGTCGCCCGCGCCCGTGCCGGCGTCATCGCCCTGATCCGGCCTTTTGTCGAACACCTCGTCGATCAGGCCGAATGCCTTGGCCTCGTCGGATTCGAGGAACTTGTCGCGGTCCATCGCCTTCTCGATCTCCTCGATCGATTGGCCGGTGTACTTCGCGTAAAGCTCATTGAGGCGCTGGCGCATGCGAAGGATCTCGCGCGCCTGGATCTCGATATCGGCGGCCATGCCCTGAGCGCCGCCCGAAGGCTGGTGCACCATGATACGGCTGTTGGTGAGCGCGACCCGCATGCCCGGTTCGCCTGCTGCGAGAAGGAAGCTGCCCATCGACGCGGCCTGGCCGATGCAGACAGTGCTGATCTTCGGCCGGATGTATTGCATCGTGTCGTGGATCGCGAGCCCAGCGGTGACCACGCCGCCCGGGCTGTTGATGTACATGAAGATGTCCTTCTTCGGGTTCTCGGACTCGAGGAAGAGCAGCTGGGCGGTCACCAGCGAGGCCATATGATCCTCGATCGGACCCGTGATGAAGACGATCCTCTCGCGAAGCAGGCGTGAGTAGATGTCGAAGCTGCGCTCGCCCCGGTTGGACTGCTCGATGACGATGGGAACGAGTTGCGAAACGATGTCCTGGTGGTCGATCACGGGAATTGGGCCCTCTTTTGTGGTGCCGCCTACATCGGCGTGAAATCCGAAAGGTTCAAGGCGGGCATGAAAAGGAAAGGCGGCCCGTTTCCGGACCGCCCCTCCCCTCAATTTCAAGCTGTGTCAGTATTTCCGGTACGTTACCTTAGTTGCCGCGCTCCGGCGCTGCTGCCGGTGGCGGAGGCGGCGGTGGCGGCGGTGGGGGCGCGGGCTCAGCTGCCGGAGGCGGCGGCGGAGCCGGCGGCGGCGTATAGGCCGGCGGAGCCGGATGGCTGGCGCCCGTCTTCACGCTCGCGCGGACGTAGAAATACCGTCCCGGGATATCGTACATGGTGGGATCGAAGTTATTGAGATCGCAGGTGTCGCATCCCGGTGCCCTGGTGTTGAACAGATTGTTGACACCGAACGCGAAACCGAAGTCCTGACCAAGGAATTTCGGCATGTAGCGCAGCTGCAGATCCGTATAGAACGTCGCACCCAACGTGTTTCCGTCGCTCTCATGAAGCTTGGAAATGTAGCGGCCGGTAAGCGAAGCGCCGAACTGATTAAGATCCCAGTCGAGAATGCCAATCCACTTCCATTTTGGGAATCCTTGCGAAGGACTGCCTTGTTCGGTGCCCTCGCGGCTGATCGTCTGCGTTCCTCCGAAGCCGGACAGGATCAAATCGTAGTTCTGCAGGAAAGTGTTGTTCCAGGTGATCCCGAACGTGCCCCAACTCGTTTTGGGGGTGTGATAGGCGACGTTGAGGTCGATGCCCTTCGTGTTGATTCCAGCGATATTGCCAAGAATGCCGTTGATCTGCGTGACCTGACCGCTGCCGGAGAAGGAACGCGTCACTAGCGCACAGGCCGCCGGATCGAGGTTCAACACGCAATTATTGAGCGTGATCGAAGCATCGACCGCCTGGATCGCGTTCTTGATCTTGATGTTGTAGTGGTTGGCCTCGATCGAGAAGCCGGGAAAGAACGAGGGGCTCCATACGCCGCCGAAGACCCAGCTTTTCGATGTCTCTGGTTTCAAATTCTCATTGCCGGACACGATCACGGCAAGCTGCGGATTTGCCTGCTCGTATGAGCCATCTGCAGGGACGCCCAAGCCCGGCAAGTTCGCCATGCAATTTGCCCTGACGGCCGGATCGTTGTCGAAGTTGCGTGGCGCTGCGCTGCCGTGCGAGCACGGGTCGTCGATTGTCTGGTCGAAGCGCGATATGGTGCCGAACAACTCTCCGATCGAAGGTGCACGGAAGCCCTCTGCGTAGGACCCTCGGAAGCGCAGGTCTCTATAGGGTTTCCAGTTGGCGCCGCCCTTGAAGGTCGTCGTCGATCCTGTGGTCGAATAGTCTGAGAATCGCACCGCCCCGTTGAGCTCAAGCAGATTGACGAAGGATACGTCCCTGATGAGCGGCGCATTGAGCTCGGCGTAAGCCTCCTTCACATTGTAACTGCCCTTGGTCGGTCCAGCCGGAATGTCCGAACTGAAGCCGGCCGCGACCACCGGATCGGGGTCGAACCTGCCCTTGTAATCGCGATATTCGACGCCGATGGCGAGGCCGAGCGGCCCCCCCGGCAAATCGACGATCTCGCCGGAAACGTTTCCGGTGAAGTCCCAATATTCCTGCTTGCTGCTGTCATGTTCGTCAAATGTGACGAAATCGAACATATCGCCGCTGATCGATCCGGCGCCTCCAAACAGGTTGAAGGGGACGCAATTGCCGCCGAACAAGCCCTGGTGTCCGACGCATTGGTCGACCGGTCCAAGCGCTTGCCGCAGGTTTGCCGAATTGATGTTGCCCGTAAAGGTCTGGTTGGCCTTGTTGTGGCCGTAGACGCCGTTGATGTCCCAATACCAATTGTGATCCAGGAAGGTGAAGCTGCCGTCCAGGGTCGCGACTCCATAGATCGTGTCGACCTTCTGCGAGAACTTCCGAGGACCTCCTTCGACGAAGCGCCGAAGAATTTGGCCCAACCCATGTTGGAAATCGAGCGTGAAGGGGAACGGATTGTACGGGTTCGTCACGTCCACTGTCGTTGCGTCGAGAACAGGCGTGATACCTGCATCCGGGCCGATACCGAACGGCAGAGGAGCGGCCTGGTTCTTGGATTTGCGCTCGTTCCACAGGCCCTTGAAGGTGAAATTGACGTTGTCCGCGATCTCATACTTGAGGTCGGCAAACGCACCGTAACGCTCCAGAGGAATCTGGAGATAGTTGTACGGCGCGAAGTTGAATCGGTCGTTATTTGGACCAGTACTGACGAAGTGCCGAAAATTATCCAGCGTTGGGGTCGACGTCGGAGTATTAATCAGCGTAGCAGAGCCCCCGAGGACTTGCCCGCTGGGGGTTGTGAAGTCGAATGCATCGCCGATGAAACGACCACTGGGCGTGAAGCTCGAACAGCTCGGCGGTATCGTATCGCACGAAGTCCCATAGGGATTCGGAAACTTGGAAATCGCCCGATCTGCTGAGCTCACCGAGTTCTGCTTCACATAGTTACCGCCGATGACCACCTGCAAGCGGCTGGTATCGCCGTTGCCCCAGCTGAGCTGATAATTCTGGGTGAAACCGTCACCTTCCTGCCAGTAGCCACCGAGCTGCGCGCTTGCGACGAAGCCATTCTGGTGGCGCTTGGTGATAATATTCACCACACCTGCAATCGCATCCGAGCCGTAGATTGCTGAGGCGCCATCTTGCAGCACTTCCACGCGCTCGATCATGCTGTCGGGGATCGAGTTCAGGTCAACCGACGGCGGCACGCCGCTCGCGGACGCCGCGTTCACGTACCTCAATCCGTCAACCAGGACGAGCGTACGCCTGGAGCCCAGATACCGAAGGTCGATCTCGGCAGCGCCTGCGCCGACGCCGCCGCCGTCCGGCGGGTTGCCGAGGTTGCCCGAGTTGTTGAACTTGCTGTTGAGCCCGCCGCCGGAGCTCGGCAGCCGCTGCAGCACGTCATTGATGGAATTAAGGCCCGTCTTGGCGATGTCCTGCTGGTCGATGAAGACGCGGGGAGCATCGAGATTGAGCGGATTGCGCCGAATGCGCGAACCGGTGATCACGATTTCATTTTGGCCCGGAGCCGGTTTCGCTGCGGTGGCGGGATTCTGGCTTATATCCGCGGGCGGCACCGTGGACTGAGCATCAGCCGCAGTTGCAGTCGTGGCGAGCGCGGCAAGCGCCACACCGGCGCGAAGAATCGTGTCGATCCGCTTCATTGATTCCCCCTATCCAGGCGGCTTCGCGCCGCTTCTCAGGGGGCCAGCAGTAGCCCAACTAACATG
>JBEDUM010000100.1:0-72738 GCA_040414585.1 Sphingomicrobium sp.
CTCGGCCGCGAACAGCATTCCGATGATGAACCTGCGCCGGGCGGCAAAGTAAGCGCGCAGGTGCGAGAATTGACGCGGATCACGCGGGAAGATCACAGCCGCGGCGAGATAGTAAAAGGTCCCGAGGAGGATCGGTGGCCACAGGTCGCTGAAGCTCAGCGTAATCGCGCGATCCATGCTGAAGGTGTCGACCCAAGTCGCGACGATCAGGACGAAGGTGAGGAGGGCGACGAACGCGGTCTGCGCCTCCATCCGCTTCAGCGCATGGGCGCGTACCATGCCGGCAAAGCCGCCAAGCAGCTCGGCCACCGCGAGGCCGAGGATGAGCCCGTAAAAGGCGAAGAAGAAGCTGAATTCGTCGATCGCTCGATGATACGCGATCGTTTCGGAAGCGAAAGAGCCAGCGAGACCCGGCCGGAGCGCCGGCCCAAGCCGAACCCAATCAGGGACGGGCTAGAGTCAGCTTTGGGTTGAAGGCTGCCACTAGCGCAGGCGCGATTTCGCTGTCCTACACGCCGCAGGCGAGCGCATAGAACGCAGCCGCCGGTTTAACGGCTCGCCGCCGCTGGCAGATGAGGGCTGCAACGATTGGAGCATGCGCGTCACTGCGAAGATCAATGAAGATTGGCGCGCGGCTAGCCAATCGGGACGGCCTTCAATAGGGCCGCATCAATGATCGATTCTCCTGTCTTCTTCAGTGGTATCGGCGGCAGCGGGATGCTTCCGCTCGCCTCCATCGTGCGTTCGTCCGGCGCGAAGGTCTCAGGTTCCGACCGTTCGCTCGACGCCGGCCGAACGCCGCACAAGTTCGACTATCTGCGCTCGCTCGGAATCCAATTGTTTCCGCAGGACGGCTCCGGGTTGCAGGACGGGATGGTCCTCGTCACCTCCGCGGCGGTCGAGGATACCGTTCCAGACGTCGTGCGCGCACGCGAGCTCGGCCTTAGCCATCTCACCCGTCCCCAATTCCTCGCGCGGCTGCTCAACGATGCGCGGCGGAGCGTCGCGGTCGGCGGTACGAGCGGCAAATCGACGGTAACCGGAATGATCGGCTGGATCCTCCACGCCTGTCATCGACAGCCGACGGTCATGAACGGGGCGGTCATGAAGAATTTCGTGACTCCATCCGCGCCCTTCGCGAGCGCGCTGGTCGGCGATCCCGAGCTGTTCGTCAGCGAGGTCGACGAGAGCGACGGGTCGATCTCGCTTTACAAGCCGGAAGTCTCCGTCCTGACCAACATTAGCCTCGACCATAAGGAAATGGTCGAGCTTCGAAGTCTCTTCGCCGCGTTCGTCCTTCGGGCCAAAAAGGCCGTGCTCAACCTCGATGACCCGGAGACCCGCGCGATCTCCGAAGTCGTGCCGGCGGCAAATCTCATCGGATACGGCTTCGACAGTCCGGGAGCCGCGGTCATGGGAAAGGACCTGCAGCTTCAACCAGACGGAGCAGCTTTCGCCGTGGAAGTGGACGGCGAGCGCCATGACGTTCGGCTGGCTGTTCCCGGTCGCCACAATGCGTCGAACGCGCTGGCGGCGATCGCGGCTACTCGCGCGCTCGGCGTGCGGGTGGAGGATGCGGTGAATGCGCTTGCCCGCTTCGACGGCCTCAAACGGCGCCTGGAAACGGTCGGCGAATCCGCCGGCGTCACCGTCATCGACGACTTCGCGCACAATCCCGACAAGATCGATGCAACGCTGGCGACGCTGCGGGCACAGCCGGGCCGGCTCCTGATCATGTTCCAGCCGCACGGTTACGGCCCGCTCGCGAAGATGGGCGAGGAGCTCGCCGAGAGTCTTTCCGAAGGGATGGCGGCCGACGACCGGCTCTACCTGCCAGACCCCGTCTACCAGGGCGGCACGGTCGAGCGGACGCGCGGTTCGGACTGGCTGGCCGAGCAGGTGAAGGCTGGCGGCCACATGGCTGAGCACATCTCGGAAAGGGCGAAGATCGGCGACGCACTGATTGCCGAAGCAAGTGCCGGTGACCGAATCCTCATCATGGGTGCGCGGGACGACACGTTGATCGAATTCGCCCGCGGGCTGGTGGAGAGGCTGGAATCGTCATCGCGAGGAGCGTAGCGACGCGGCGATCCAGCTATGGATTGCTTCGCTCCGCTCGCAATGACGGAACTTCAATCCCGAGGCGAGATTTGATCGGCATGGCGAAACCCGGCACCGTTACCGGCTGGAAGCTGCCGCGCGATGTGCGCGATCGGCTGCTGCGCGATTTTCCACCAAAGTACGCGAATGTGGTCGCCGACCACGTGACGCTGCGCGTGAGTATAACGCAGCAGACGCCCCTGCCCCACGAACCCGAAGCGCTGATCGTGGGCCGCGCCGATGACCGCGAGAGCCTCGAGTGCCTCGTGGTCGAGCTCGATGGGACCACCGACCGGCCGGAAGGCTCGACCTACCACATCACCTGGTCCCTTGGACCCGGACGCGAAGCACGCGAGAGCAATGACGTGCTGCGCGACCAGGGCTGGGAGCATCTCGACATCGCGGTCCCGATCGATTTGGAGCCGGCGCGCTTCTGATGCCGGACAAGGAGCCACGCCTCTTCCTCGATGCGGACGGGGTGCTTGCCGATTTTGATTTGGGTGCGCGCCGCCTGCTCGGCATGAGTCCAAAAGACTATATCGCGAAGCATGGGCGGGCAGCCTTCTGGAAGCGATTGGCGAAAGCGAAGAACTTCTACGGCAGCCTTCCCCAGATGCCCGATGCCCAGCGGCTGTTCGATGCGGTCAAGCACCTCGAGCCGACGATTCTAACCGGCCTGCCAATCGGGCGCTGGGCCGCGCCGCAGAAGATCGAGTGGGCGGCCGAGCATTTCCCGGGCGTGCCGATCATCACCTGCATGGCGCGTGACAAGCATCTGCACATGCATCCGGGCGACGTGCTGGTCGATGACCGCGAGAAGCACCGCGCCGCCTACGAGGAGGCGGGAGTTGTCTTCATCCACCACAAGAGTGCCGAGGACAGCCTCAGGCAGCTGGCGAAGATCTTTCCGTCGGTGGAAGTTGCGGCCTGACCGTCATTGCGAGCGCAGCGAAGCAATCCAGCGACATAGGGATTGCCGCGTCGCCTCCGGCTTCTCGCAATGACAAGATTGATTAGGCGGCAGCCTTGAGGTCGACCTTTTCGACCCACTCCGGCCAGAACACCGGCTCGCGGCTCGACCACCCGGGTGCGGTCGCAGCACTTTCGCTGATCGACTGCAGCAAGATCCGGCGGCGATCCGGGTGCAGGTGCGGCAGGGCAGCAGCTGCACAGAAGGCCGACGGCAGCCACGGGCGCGATGCCGCGCCGATCAGCCGCTCATAGAGGAAGCGATAGGCGGCGAAGTTCGGCAGGCGATCCTGGCCGAGGTCGAAGGCCGAAATGGTGATCAGCATGCCGACGAAAGGCTCGATCATGTCGAGTCCGCTGTCGTCCGGAACCTGCAGGCGAAGATGGTCGAGCTGCTTGTAGAGTCGAGCTTGAGCGCGGATCGAGGCAGCCTCACCTTCGTCGCGGGCCCAGCATTCGATGGCGTCGCGACGACCATAAGCCACATCGAGCGATCGGCGGATGTAGCGCTGCGTAGCCTTGGGAAAGCTCGCAAACTCCTTCATCTCCGAGATCAGCATCGCGCCGCTTGCCGGCTGGCTGGTCCGCGTAATCATGAACCCGACTCCTTTTGCCCGAGCGGGATCATGCGGCTTGCCTGCTTGCGATATCGTTAACCACAGTCCCACCCCCCATTCATATTGAATCAGAGGGGAGTCATTGCGTCTAGGCCAGAAATTGACCCTCGGCCTTAAAACTGTGGATTGTTGATTTATTGCAACGCCGATGCGTTTTTGTGACGGTGCCGTAACCTATTCGGGAAAACCGGATGACGGCACCGGCTCATCCTTTTGGCCGGGCTGGGCGGCCGCCGTCGGATCGGACGCATCCATCGATTCATCGCTTCCGACATCCACTTTCGCGTCGAGATCGTCGGGATCGCGCTTGAGCCGGCGCTCGAGATTACGATCGGGCTCGCCCGATGAGGCCGGCGGAACCCGCTCTTTCTTCGCGTCATTCACAGGAGCCTCTCAGTCCCTTACCATTGCTCGGATGTAACGAGTGGGGAGGGTCGGGCGTTCCGCATGGAGGTGCGTTTCGACCGGCTGCTTTTGGGTTTCTGCCAACGGGCAGGCGGCGGTATGCTGGGCGCGGAATTTAGGACATGACAGAGCCAATGCTCATGATGCCTCAACCGGCCGCCCGAGCGCGTTTCGGCGACTGGCCTTTTGCAATCAAGTCCATCCTCGGATTCTGGTTTTTCTACGCTCTGACAGTAGTGATCCGGGCGTTTCTCGGCACGGATCCGTGGACGACGCTCGAGAACAAGCTGATGGTGATCGGGATCGGGATCCTGATCACCGGCTTTATGTACGTGGCCATTGCCGGCCTTGGCGCTGGTTCGCCGATCAGACGTAAGGCAGTGATCGCGGCGATCAGCGCGACCGTCGGATCAGTCGTGATGGGAGCCGCGGTCGTGTCGGCCGAAGACTGGATGCACGAAAGCAAGGAAGAGTTTCGCTTTCAGGCGCGCGAAGGCTTCACCGTCATTGAACAGGGCAACAAGATCAAGATCGAGCGCACGGCGCAGGAGCCTTTGGTCCTGACGATGCCGAAGGTCCGAGAGCTCGATCCGATGAAGCGGTTCCGCTACGCACTCGACGCCTCGATCACCTGGCTCTTCTTCTACATTGGCTGGAGCGCCTTCTACATCGCCGTCCAAGCCCAGGCGCAGGCGCTAGGGGCTCAACGAAGACTTGCTGACGCGGAGAGTGCCGCCCAAGCTGCGCAAGTCCGGGCGCTCCGATACCAAGTAAACCCGCACTTCCTCTTCAATACGCTCAATTCCCTCTCCTCGCTCGTCATGACCGGCCGGACCGACCGCGCCGAAACGATGTTGCTTGCGCTGTCGACGTTCTTTCGCACGAGCCTTTCGCTCGATCCGAGCGCCGACGTGACGCTTGCAGAGGAGATCGACCTTCAACGTCTTTACCTCGATATCGAGAAGGCGCGTTTCCCTGACCGACTCCACGTGGAGATAGACATTCCAGCGGAGCTCGAGCAGGCGCGGATGCCCGCTCTTCTCCTCCAGCCAATCGTCGAGAATGCGATCAAGTACGGCGTTTCCAAGAGTCGTAAGGCGGTGGTGATCCGGATCGATGCTCGTCATCTCGACAACCACCGAATGGTCGTCGAAGTCAGCAACCGTCTCAGGAGCGGCGGCAAGGAAGAGCTGACAGCAGCGACTCACGAAGGCACCGGCGTCGGTCTCTCGAACGTTTGCCAACGCCTCGAAGCAAGGTTCGGCAGCCACGCAAGCTGTCGTTTTGGTCCAATGACGGGGGGCGGCTTCAAGGTCTCGCTGACCATGCCGGTAGAAATGAATGTCCGAGACCAGGCCGCTTAAGGTCCTTATCGCCGACGACGAGCCGCTGGCGGCCGAAAGGCTGCAGCTCCTGCTCGCCCGCGCGGAGGGCGCCCAGCTAGTTGGTACCGCAAGCGACGGCGAGTCGGCGATCAATTTGACCAAGGCGCTCAGTCCGGACCTTCTCTTGCTCGACATTGCGATGCCGGGACTCGACGGCATTGGGGTGGCCCGGGCGCTGACCGAGCAGGAGCCGTCCCCCGCGGTCGTGTTCGTCACGGCCTTTGACCAGTTCGCTGTCGCCGCCTTCGAAGTCGAAGCCGTCGACTATCTGATGAAGCCGGTTGATCCTGTCCGGCTGCAGCGCGCCATCGACCGGGCGCGGGCCTATTTGCAGAACCGCAGCGGGCAGCCCGCTCCCGGCAAGGCTTCTCAGTGGCTCGAGGAATTCTGGGCATCCGACCTCTCGGGCCTTGTCCGGATCGCTTCCAAGGATGTCGACAGGGTCTCGGCCGAGCGTGACTATATGCGCCTCCACGTCGGGCGCCGCAGCTGGCTGATCCATCATTCGATGGCGGCGCTCGAGGAAGGATTGAATCCGGAACTGTTCGTCCGGCTTCACCGCTCGGCGATCGTCCGCAAAGACTTCATTACCGGATTTACGAGGAACCCGTCGGGGCGGTGGATCGCTCGGCTGGCGGACGGTGAGGAGCAGCCGGTCGGACGGCTCTATTCGGACCGCGTTCGAGCAATCGCCGGAAGATAAGAAAAGCCGCCGCGCGCCGAGGGGAAGCGCGCGGCGGCTTCGGGATCGCGCTCAGGGCGCGGTAACGGTCAGGGCAGCACCGGCGCCGATGATCACTGTGCCATGCCGGGCGGCGGCAACGGCTGCGTCATAAGCCGGCTGGGCACTGGCGATTGCATCGCCGCGGCAAACTTTGATCTCCTTTTCGAGTTGCAGCTCTTTCGTATCGTCCCAGACGCAAACCGTGTGGGCCGCGCCTGCGATCCGCACCTGGAGCGTCTGCTGGCCTCCGCCTGAAGCAAGATCGAGATCCGCATAGGATACGCGCACAGAGTTGGTGTCCTCGGCCTGGCTGACCGTCGGCACAACGAGCGCCGACGCGACGACGAGCGCTGCAAAGGCCGTAATAGGCTTCAACATGTCGAGTCTCCCTTTTGCGCGACGCGGGGCCGGCTGGGGATTGTGAGGGGGAATGCCCCGCGTCGCAGGCCGTTAGTGCCCTAAGATGACGAGCGGTTCACTTGCTGCTCGATGACAGGTCGAAGATTTGTCGGCGCGCCGACAAAGCGGCTTGGCCGGACGCCCAATCGACGAACGGCGGTCAGCCGAGGTTCATGTACGTGACGAAGCCGTTACAGAACGGTCCACGGCGGCTGTGACGGCAACGTCCATCGTGACATTGCCGACGGTCCTGAAGATGTCCGGCACCATTTCGACCGCAACGAGCAGCGCCAGCGGAGCAACAGGCACTCCCAGGGCCATATTAATTGGGGCGATGGAACTGATGTAGCTGACCTCTCCCGGAAGGCTGACCGCGCCATAGCTCATCACGGCGCCGACGGCCGTGGCAGCGATCATTTGGCCGAGACTCGGCTCAATGCCGAGCCAATGGGCCACATAGAAGGAAACCGCGACGTTCATGGCCGGCCCGGTTGCGCGGAAGAGCGCCACCGAAATTGGCAAGGCGACATCGGTCACCTCCTCGCGAACCCCAAGCTGCCGCGCCGCCGTTATCATCGCCGGTAGCGACGCAAGGGACGAGCGCGTGGAGATGGCGACGGCCTGTGGGGGAATGATCATCTTGCTAAAGGCGCCCAGGCGGATCCGCCCGGCAATGACGGCGAGCGGATATGCGGCAAGCGTCACCAGGATTCCGATGACGGAAATCAGCACTATATAATGCCCAAGCCCCGCGAACGCGGAGCCGCCCGCCGCAGCGCCGACTGTAAACGCAAGAGCGAACACCCCGAGCGGCGCGATCCAAAGCACCCAGGCAATGATGACGAGCAGGGCGTCGCCGATGGCATCGAACAGGACAACGACGGAGCGCCGGCCTTGCTCGGAGATCCAGCCCAGGGCGAGCGCGAACAGCAACGAGAATACGACCAATGGAAGGATGTCGCCGTTGGTGGCCGCGGCAAACACATTGTCCGGAATGACCCCCTTGAAGAAGTCGGCAATTCCGGGGAGCGGACCCGAAGACTTCTGCTCGATCCCCGCCAGTGCGCCCTGAAGCGAATGCGCGATGCTCCGCTCCAGGGGAAAGACCTTCGTCAGAAAGACGATGGCTACTGCACCGAAGACAGCCGAAGCCGTGCACAGGATCACGATCCAGAGCACTGACCTGCCCGCGATCCTGCCGCCCAACGCGGCTTCCCTGCTCTTTGCGATGCCGGTGACCAGCAGAGCGATGACGAGTGGAATGACCGTCATCTTGAGTGCATTCAGCCAAAGGGTGCCGACAAATCCCGCAACGCCGAGTGCCGTAGTGCGAACTCCCGCCCCGAGGCCCTCAGAAAACGCTCCGAACGTGAGGCCGACGACCAACGCCAGCAGCGTCCAATAGGCGCGAAAACCGCCGCCACTATCCTTCGGCGCTGCCGAGGAATTCTCCTCGCTCAACGGGGTTTCTTGAACTTGAAGATGAACCGGTCCGTCTTGCCCGCGATCTTGGGATCGTGGACCTCAAGGCTGTGGTCGTCCGCCGCGTTGCGCAGGATGTCGCTGCTGCCGACGAACACGAAGCCCGCTCTCTTGAAGTCGGCCTTAACGACGTTCGGATCGATGCGATGGAACTTCTCGACCGTGGCGCGCGTGTCGTTGTTCGGGTTGGCCACGTGGTCGATCACGCCGATAACTGCCCCCGGCTTCATCGCCTGGTAGACGCTCTTGAGGAAGGCGGCCGGATCCATCCTCGGAATCTTGCGCTCCGCGTTCTGCCAATAAGTGTCGTGATAATTGTCATTGAGAATGACGAAATCCGCGTAGGCCTTTGGCAGATTCGGAGCTTCGAACGGTGACGTGACGATCGACACGTTCGGGTGCGAGGTCATGAAGGTCTCGAACGCCTGCTTCCGCTTGTCACTGTAGAACTGGCTCGGGTTCCAGACGGTGACATGGCCCTTCGGTCCGACGACAGGGGATGTGATCTCTGCCCAATATGCATTGGCTCCGAACAGGTCGAGCACGTCCATGCCGGAATGGAGTTCAAGATACTCCAACACCTGGGCGGGCTTCCGGCCGGCGTCGAGCTTCACATTGTCAGCCGAACGGCTCGGCGAGGCGACCGCGGCGGCGAGAGTGACCGGTGCCGGCTCAGCCGGCTTGGCCGCGAGCGGCGCTGAGCTGAGCGCCATTAAGAGTGCGATGGCCTTGAGATAACGCATGCCGACCCCCTTTCGAGATTGCCTGGCTTTCTATTGAGACGAGACAAATTTCGCCAGCGTCATGCCAATCTCGTTGATCGGCCTTTGATTTTCGATCAATGTCCGATTCTCTACAGCCATTTACCTGGGGGTCGTGATGGCTACGATTGCCGCGCCGCCTGCGGACCGCAAGGCATCCGAGCGCAAATTTTACACGCGCATGGCACTGTTTCTGGTCTTCGTCGTGCTCCTCGGGTTTGGCCCGAGCTTTTATCTCAGAGGCCTGGTGCCTCCCTATCCACGGCCAAACCCGACGCTACCGCCGACGGTCATCCTGCATGGAACTGTCTTCACAATCTGGATGGCGATCATCGTTACCCAGACGCAGCTGATCTCGGCTCGCAAGCATCAGGTCCACATGGCTCTGGGGAAGGCGGGCATGCTGTTTGCCATCCTGATGATTCCGGTGATGTACCTGACGGCGGTCTGGCAGGTCGCCCGCGCGAACCAGCCGCCCTTCACCGATCCGCTAACGTGGACGATTGTACCGCTCGCGGTGATCATCCCCTTTGCGATCCTGGTGTGGAATGGTTGGGACAAGCGCCGAGAAAGTCAGTGGCACAAGAGACTCATGCTTTCAGCGGCCATCCTGGTCGTCATGGGCCCGGCCTTTGGCCGCTTGCCGATCGCACCGCCATCCGTGATCGGCTTCACCGTCCAGATGCTGCTGGGTTTCCTCCTCTTCGTCCCGTTGATCCTGTGGGACCGCAAGACGATCGGGCATGTCCATCCCGCGACCAAGCTCGGGATCACAATGGCCGCGCTCTGGGTCGTGTTTCCGCTGGCCGTCTTCTGGCTGAATCTGCCGTGGGCGAAAGTCGCAGCGCACCTTCCAGGCGTCGGCGCCTAGCCGAACGACGCCGGCGCGCGTTCAGTTGCCATTGCGTGCACAAGCTTCAGCGCCTCGTGCGCGGACAGCGCCGCGCCCTCCTGCCAGGTCTGCTGATAGCTCAAATGCTCGCCCGCAAAGACGATCGGTCCTTCCGGCTTAAACAATTCGGCATAAAGGGATGGACGGGGCTGGAAACCGCCGGCCCCTCCTGGCCACATCGGGCCGACTCCCTCCGAAAATGGCGTTAGGCCCCACGCAACCGTCACAGGCTTGCTGAGGAGGTGTGATCGCCCTGGATGCAGAGCCTCGATCGATCCCCGGCTGATGCGGGCGCGCTCCTCATGCGTCAGGTCGGAAAAGGCTTTCGGATTCTCCCGGTGGGTCCAGCCGGCGCAATAGGAGCCGACGATCACGCCCTTGGCAGCGCCGAAGCTGTCCGACGGGTAAATCACATTCTCATTGAGCCGGTCGGTCCATGCCAGGCCTCCGAAAATATTGTCGTCGCTCTCCCAGAAGCGCGGCGCCTCGAACGCCAGCTTCACGCTGTGGAGATAAGGAGGCGCTCCCGCGATTGCCGCTTTCTTGGCCGCCGAGAAGTCCCCCGGGACTCGCGCAAGGATCGGCAATGGCAATGTGCAGATGCAGTAATCAGCTTCGGTCATCTGCCCGCCGGGGCCATGCTCGATGCGCACCCGGTCCCCCGCCCGTCGGATGGCGCTTACGGGCGTTTTGAGCCGTACGGCGGGCTTCACATTCTCGTAGATTGCATGCGCGATCCGATCCATTCCGCCGATCGGCTGAAGCATGGTCGCCTGCATGTCCCAGATATGTTCGAAGAGGTATGGCAGGACGATGCTTCCCCGTCCCTGAAGGCTTCCAGTTCCCGGCAAAAGGTCGCTCAGCGTGAGTGGGGGCAGTCCTTTCGGAGACCGGTTGTACCCACCACCTTCGATGGCATAGCCCGAGGATCCGGCAGGCGAATATTTCCCTTTTCCGTCGAGCTGTGCGTACGGAACGAGAAACTGCCTGATGAGCTCCAGCTCGCCCTTCGGAACCTCCTGATCCAGCGCATCCTGGTCGATTGCTTTTGCGAGCAACTCGCCGAGATGCCCGCGCATGTCGTTGACCATTCTACGTTCGGGTTGGACCTTTCCTCCAAAATCCCATCCGGCGTTGCGGTTCACATTCACGAAGGTCTCGAGCGGCACCCCAAAGCGGCGCGCGTATCCGAGTATCACGCGGTGTGTTGATGGAATGCGCGCGGGACCGGCATTGAAATAAAGACCGGAGGCGAAGGCCGCGCGCTGGTCTGGACGGCCAGTCTGAACGATCCTGTCGCCGCTCCGGATCGTCCATGAACGCCCGCCAATCCGATCGCGAGCTTCGAGCACCGTGACCCGATATCCGGCTTGCTTAAGCTCGTAGGCCGAGATCAGTCCGGCAATTCCGGCGCCAAGGATAACGACGGATCGACCGTTCCCGCTGGAACGCGGTAGCTCGAAATTTTCGGCGCCCACCGGCGTCGGAATCGCGAGACCCAACGCCTCCATGGCGAGGTAGGCCGCGCCCGTGCCTCCAACTGCGCCGATCTGTTCGAGTAGCCTGCGCCGAGTGAGTGCCATTCGTCTCGCCCCTTTTGCCGCTGTCCGTCGCGACCAACTGACACCAATTTCGGGTCAACAGCCATTAGATTTCGGCCGTTGCGCCGCATCGGCTCTGCCACTCGTGCGTTACTCAGCAGGCATCGTTCTGCCACCTCGGAAATCCGGGGTGGGGCACGGGGCGGCTCTCCGGCCAGCGGAGTCGCCCCGTTTGCTTTCCGGCTAGTAACCCATGAGCGCGAGCACTTCGCGGCGGCTGCGCTCGTCCTCACGGAAAGTCCCCATCATTCGGCTCGTGGTCATCATCACGCCCGGGGTCCTGACTCCGCGCGCCGTCATGCAGGCGTGGCTCGCCTCGATGACCACCGCGACCGCCTTCGGCTGAAGATGTTCCCAGATCGTATCCGCGACCTGAGCCGTGAGCCGCTCCTGAACCTGCAGGCGCCGTGCAAAACCATGAAGGACGCGCGCGAGCTTGCTGATGCCCACAACCTTGTCGCGCGGCAGATAAGCGATCGATGCTCTCCCGATAATGGGAGCCATGTGATGCTCGCAGTGCGACTGGAACGGAATGTCCTTCAAAAGGACGATTTCGTCGTAGCCGCCGACCTCCTCGAAGGTCCGGCTGAGGTGCATCGCCGGATCCTCTTCATAGCCGCGCGCATATTCGCGCCAGGCGCAGGCGACGCGGCGGGGCGTGTCGAGCAGGCCTTCGCGGTCGGGGTCGTCGCCAGCCCAGCGGATCAGCGTCCGGACAGCTTCTTTCACGTCCGGCGGAATTTCGGGCGCCTGCTCGGCTTCGACGAGATCGCCGTCTTCCGGATCGCCAAATTCAAACGGTGGATTCATGCGTCCAGCTCCCGGGCAATGTCCTCAGCGACATCTGCCGCTTGTTCGCGAATATCGGGCACCGCGATGATTTCCCAATAGCGGCCCTTGGTTAGAGGTCCCAAGGCCCACAAACGTTCCCCGCCCTCCGCGCGCGAGCGCTCGTCGACCTCGATTCCAATGCCAAGGTGGTCGGGACGGACCTGGCCGCCGTCGAGCAGGCTGCGTAGGAGAGGGTCTTTCGTCCGGCCGATCGAATGAAGCGGGCCGGTGCAATTGAACGCATAGCCGAAATGCATGGTCTGCGTAGTTGAGGCGCGGCGCCGACGAATTTCCACCTCTAAGCCGCCATCTGAGCTTCGCGCGGAGATGATCCGGCCGGCGATCACCTGCAGCCTGTCCTCCGCTATCAATCGGTGAATCGCCCTCGCCACCTCGGGCGCGATCCGATGCCGGTGCACGTCCCACCAGGGACGTGCGTGACGCAGGAAACGTCGCTGCTGTTCGCCATCGAGGCTCTGCCATAGCGAATGGCTGTGAGGCCGTAGGCTGTCGATTGCGGCGCGCCAGCCGACATGGGCGCTTCTGTGTCGGAGCCAGCGCCAAAGCGCGCTGACCTTGCCATCTGGGACCTCTTCGCGCTCGACGGGCGCAGGCTCGAAATCGGCGTGCGCGCGTGGGATAAGACCGCGCCGCGACAGGGCAATTATACGGCCACGATGGCCCGCCGCGTCCAGCGAGAGAGTGAGATCGACCATCGTAAGGCCGGTGCCCACGAGAAGGACGCTCTCGTGCGCTTCGGCGAGCTCGCGAACAGCTGCTTGCGCTTCGGCCGCCCACGGATTGCGGATGAAGCGGCCGTTCGCCTGGTCGAATGCGCTGAGGGACTCCGGCTCCTGATTGCCGATTGCCAGCACGACGGCTGCCGCTTCAATCCTGTCGCCGTTGCTCAGTTCGATTTGCCAGCTGCCGTTCCGATGCGCCGCGCCAATTGCCGCGGCGTCGACGATCTCGGCCTTGCCGCTCGACTGGGCCTCGTCGAGAATTTCCTGAAGGTAGCGCGCGAACAGCCGCCGCTCGGCGAAGCCGCTTGAATCGCCGCCTTCCACCTCGAAGCGCCGGGCAAAATGGTCGGGATCCCCTGCCCAGGCGCTCATCCTCTCGGCGCGGACATTGAGCAAGTGGGCAGGCTCAATGGTCGAATAAGCGACCCCTTTGCCCGCTCGGCCCATGCCCTCGATCAGCGCCGACGCGATTCCGCGCCGTGCGAGCTGGGCCGCAATGATCGTTCCTGAAAAGCCGCCACCGATGATCGCGACCGGAACCCGGTCAGATTTCATAATCGGGCCAGCTCTCCGGGTTCGCGGCGCCGGCTTTGCGCGCCTGGATATGGTCGTAGATGCGGGTGACCGTCTTTCCGGCGGTTTCGGTGAACCACCCGGGCACTGCGGCGTGGACCATCGCGGCACAACCCGCGCCGATCAGCTCGGCGCCGATCTTCACGGCTCCGACGCCATGCTCCTTCCATGTCATGCCGAGCGAGTGAGGGTGCTGCACGAACAGCTTTCGGATTGCCCCCGTTTGCTCTGCTTGATTGATTGGCTGCTCGCTCGCCATGGCCCTTCGCCCTCAAGAATTATGGCGACCCCGACAGGATTCGAACCTGTGGCCCTCAGATTAGGAATCTGATGCTCTATCCTGCTGAGCTACGGGGTCGTGCGACTGGAATAGGGGCTTGCCGCCCGCCGATCAATTGATCTGGTTCGGCGGCACCACAGGAAGGGGCAGCGGCGCCACTGGAACGCCGTCGTCGACGAGGGACTTTGCCTGTTCGATAGTCGCCCTCCCGTGCACCTGCTCCGGCTCGATTTCGCCGCTGTGCATGGCGCGGGCTGTATCGGCGAACTTGTCGCCGACCCACCGCGAATCCTTGAGCATCTCGGCCTGCAGGCCGGCGAGGCGAACGAGTGGACTGTCCGTTCCTTTTCTCGGTACCCGCGGGGCCATCGGCGCCTTCGCCACGTTCGTCGACTGGCAGAGCGGACACTGGACGAGACCGCTCGCGCGCTGCTCGTCGTAGTCGGCGCTTGAACGAAACCACACCTCAAACGGGTCACAGCCTTCGAGGCATTGAAGATCGAAGACGATCATTGAGTCACCGGCTCCGGAATAGGTCGCCTGTGATTAAGCGCCGGTATTCGCGAGCGCACGTCCGAGATACGCTTAAGATCGATGTCTGCAAAGCCAACGCCGATGTCCTCGCCCATGTCGAGGAGTATTTCGCCCCACGGATCGACCACCAGCGAATGGCCGAAAGTCTGCCGCCCATCTTCGTGACGCCCGACCTGCGCCGCCGCGACCACGAACAACCCGGCTTCAATCGCTCGTGCGCGAAGAAGAACGTGCCAATGCGCGCGGCCGGTCGGCACAGTGAACGCCGCTGGCACCGTGATGACGTCGGCATCCGCCTCGGCGATCCGGGCGAACAGCGTCGGAAAACGCAGGTCGTAGCAGATCGTCAGACCGAGCTTGCCCACCGGCGTTCCGTTGACCAGCACCACTCCCTGCCCCGCAGAATAGACGTTGGACTCGCGCCAGCTCTCGCCGGTCGGAAGATCCACATCGAACAAATGCATCTTGTCGTAACGAGCGCGGATCGCACCTTCGCGATCGATCACGAAGCCGCGGTTGGCGACCTTGCCGTTGTCGACGAGCACGGCGAGAGAACCGATCGACAGCCAAATTTGATTGCGCCGGGCCGCCTCGCGGCAGGCTGCGAGGACGCTGTCATCCTGCTCGTCGCGCAAGCTCCTCGCCGCCCGCGCGCTGTCCCGGTCCAGCAGGCCCGACATCTCGGGCGTGAACAAGATTTCCGCGCCCCCGGACGCAGCCTCTCCGATCGCGTTGGTCAATGCCTGCGTATTCGCCCGCGGGTCGATTCCCGTATTGGACTGGAAGAGCGCGATCCGGGTCATTTGCCGAACAAATCGTCGAGCTTGCCGGCACGCTCGAGGGCAACCAGGTCGTCGCACCCGCCCACATGATGATCCTTGATGAAAATTTGCGGGACCGTGGTCCGGCCCTTCGCCCGCTCGATCATGAGCTCGCGCGCTTCTCCGCCATAATCGACCGAAATCTCTTCATATTTGACCCCCTTCTCCTCGAGCAGCCGCTTGGCTCGCCAGCAATAGGGGCAAAACGCTTTGGTATAGATGTGAACGGTCACGGTACGATCCCTCAAACCGATACTTAAGCGCTCCAGTCAACGCATCAACTGCGAAGGTTTCACCACGCGCGCCCAGGTGATCAGCTCCACTCGCGCGGCGCCTGCCCGCTTCAGCGCGCGGGCGCACGCCTCGGCTGTGCTGCCGGTCGTCAGGACATCATCGATCAGGATCACTGTCTTGCCCGTGACGGCGGATTTGTCCCTGATGCGAAAGGCTCCGCCGACGGTCTTGCGGCGTTGGAGAGCGCTCATGCCCTTGAGTGGTGGCGTCCGGCGAATTCGTTGCAGCGAATATGGATCGCTTCTAATTCCGAGGCGGCGGGCCACCTCTCTCGCGACGAGCGCTGACTGGTTGAAGCCGCGCTGCCACAGCCGCGTCCAATGCAAGGGCACGGGCATCAGCAGCCGATCGCCGGCCGATTCTTCGATGAGTGGAACCATGTAGCGAGCCATTGTCCGAGCGATCGCGACCTTGCGGCCGTACTTGAGGCGGATCGCGAGGCCGCGTGAGAGATCGTCATAGGCAACCGCGGCCCGCGTCCGCGTTATCCGCGGCGGTCTCGCAAGGCAGATTCCGCAGCTCGTTGATTCGGTCGCCTGCAGGGGCAGGCCGCACGTCTTGCAACCGGATTCGCCGAGAAATTCGATCTGCCTCCAGCAATCGGCGCAGAAGTTGTGAACCTCTCCCACGATGATGCCGCAGCCCGAACAGCGCGGCGGAAGCGCAAAATCGAGAACGGATTTGAGGAAGGTACGCAGCAATCTCGAACTCATTCTCCCGCTTGTCGCCGGAGACGCGTCATCGCACAAGCGCCGCCGTGGCGGCCATCTTCGACATGGAATTACGCGCGCTTCGCCGTGACCGCGCCGCGAGAACGGGCCCGGAGCTGTTTCTCTTCGAACGCGCGTTCGATGACTGCTTGGATCGCCTGTCAATCGTACAGCGACGGTTCGAGCGGGCACTGCTCATCGGCTGCCCGGACCCAAATTGGCCAACCCGCCTGAGCGAGTTCGCGAGCGAGATCCACGTTTGCGATCCGGGGAGCCTGTTTGCCGAGGCTGCAGGTGGCGAGACGATCGTCGAGGACATGTGGACGCCCGAGCAGGGCGCATATGATCTGGTTCTTTCCATAGGAACGCTCGATACCGTGAGTGATCTGCCTCGAGCGCTACTTGCCGTTCGATATTCCATTCAAACCGGTGCGCTGTTCATCGGCGCGCTTTCGGGGGGCGACACCTTGCCGCAGCTTCGGAGCGCCATGCGCGTGGCCGATCAAGTCAGCGGAGCGGCGTCCCCGCATGTGCACCCGCGCATCGAGGCCTCGACCCTTGGGACCCTCCTGTCAGCCGCGGGCTTCCTGAACCCCGTGGTCGATGTCGACCGTATCCAGGTTTCCTACCGCTCTTTCGATCGGCTGATTGCGGACCTCCGCCGGATGGCCGCAACAAATATCCTGGTGTCACGCGCGCGGACGTCGGTTTCAAAGGGTGCCGCCGCCGCGGCCGCAAAAAACTTCAGCGACTCGGCGGAGGACGGCCGCACTGTCGAAACCTTTGAAATTCTTCATTTTGCTTGCTGGGCTCCTCCAGCATGAGCGTCTTCAAAACAGCGATTAGGTTCCGTTAACCGTAAGCCCGGAAGAGTTGTTAACCCGACTTTTGATAAACCCGCCGCGTGGACGTGGACCAGAGGAGGGTGGCGTGATCGCTATCCGAAAGAACTTGCGCATGCTCTGCGCTAACCAGCGTGGAGCGACCGCAATCGAATATGGGTTGATCGTGGCGCTGATCGCGGTTGCCGCTATTGGCGGCATGCAGTCGCTCGGCGGTGGCGTCGGCGGCATGTGGGGCAAGCTTGCAACGGACATGAATACCTACATGCCGTAATCGGGATCGGCTTCAGACTCGCCGCGTCCCGTAAATTACCAGCTTGACCTTCTGGCCCGGCACCAGCGTGCTGTTGGCCGCGAGCCCGTTCAGGGACAGAAATCGCTCCAGCTTGAAATCCCGATAAGCCATACGGCTCGCGAGCGATTGGACCGTATCCCCGGGCCTCACCGTCTCGACATGGATGATACGGGGCCGGATCGCCGCGGCCTCTGCCGGGCCGATCTTCCGAAGCGAATTCATCATCGGCACGAACGGACCGATCCCATAGCCGCCCCGGGTCAGCATCACGAAGTAGTAAACCCGCTGAGGATCCCATTGGTACGCGACGACGCTGACGTCGAGTACACCCGATGACGTGCTGACCCGCGAGGTGGTATAGGCGGCCGGCATGCCGTTGATCACCGTGCGCTGCGGCGACGGGATCATGAGGCTCATCTGGCCTTCGGTGAGCTGCTGGAAGACGCGAAGGATGTAGTCGTCGAGCGACCCGGAATACCTGCCCCCGCTGAACTGCGCCTTCCCGGCCGAGCCTGAAATCGTGACGGCGTAGGTGCCGTTCGACATGAGATAGCCGGGCGGGACGGTGAACTGGATCCTGAGGTCGGGATGAGTGAAGGTCGGCCCGTCGATAATCCCCTGCGCCGGGTCGTCGTCGACGGTGACGCCCTCGATCTCATTCAGAAAGACGTCGCGGTTGCGAATGCCCCTGCCCAGACGGCCGGTCGCTCGCGCGTCCTCAAGCGCGACCTGCATTCGGTTCTCGCTCAAGGGATGGGTACTTGCCCACTCGGGCGTCTGGCGATTTGAGCGCCCCGAAAGCCGGGCTTGCAGCGCCGATTCACGGCTGAGAGCGGACAATATCCCAGGAGCACCGGCCGGATCGTAGCCCGCCGCAATCATGTAGCGGATTCCGAGCTGGTCGGCCTGATACTCCTGCTCGCGCGAAAAGCTCAGAAGATCGAGCTTCGCTCGCGCCTGCAAATAGCCGCCGAAGACATTGTTCCCAAAGATTGCCCCGACGATCTGGCCAAGCCAGCCATAAGTGCTCCGCTGCGCATAGGCTTCGCGAACGTGGGCATGGTTCGCGGCAACATGGCCGACCTCGTGGCCAAGCGCGAATGCCAGCTGGGATTCGTCGTCCATCAAGGTGAGAAGCTGTCGGGTGACGTAGACATAACCGCCGGGCACGGAGAAGGCATTTTCAACGGCGGAGTTGAGAGTGGTGAAATGCATCGATTGGCCAGGGTTCGCGACGCCCGAATAGGCCGCCACGCGGCGCCCGATGGATTCAACGTAAGCAGCGCGCGGGCCGGTTTCTGCTCCGCCAAGCTCCTGGACGAGCGCGGCATGCTCGCGCTGCGCATCGGCAACATCCTGCGGATTAAGATAGCGAAGCTGTTGCTGCGCGCTGGCGGGAGCAAGCGCCATCGCCGCGGTGGCAAGCAACAGGAGCGCCTTGCGCATCTTCACCTCCGTTGGACTTAACTAAGCCCGGCGATTTTGAACGGAATATGACTACAGCGGTTCCGGAACGATCCGTCGGCAGGTCAGCCAATTGCGAGGAATTTCGCCCGCCGTTGCGCCCGAAGCTCATTAGGGCCGAGCGCCGCGCACCCGTCCAGCTCCTCGATGATGGCGCCTTTCAAGGACCCAATCGCCGCATCGGGATCGCGCTGCGCGCCTCCGAGCGGTTCCGCTACGATTCGGTCGACCACACCGAGCGCCTGCTGGTCGGCGGCCGTTATTTTCATTGCCTCTGCTGCCTCGGCGGCTTTGTCGGCGGTGCGCCACAATATCGATGCGCAGCCCTCGGGCGAGATGACCGAATAAACGGCATGCTCGAACATCAGCACCCGGTTGGCGGAGGCGATGGCGACCGCTCCACCCGAACCGCCCTCACCCACGATCACCGCGATCATCGGTACGCCGAGTGCAAGGCACTCCTCGGTCGAACGTGCGATCGCTTCGGCCTGGCCCCGTTCCTCCGCCTGTACTCCGGGGAATGCCCCCGGCGTATCGACGAGAGTTACGACCGGAATCCTGAACTGGTTGGCGAGACGCATGAGACGTTGGGCTTTGCGATAACCTTCAGGTTTCGCCATCCCGAAATTGTGCTTCAATCGTGAAGCGGTGTCGTCGCCCTTTTCGTGACCGATCAGCATGACACGGCGGCCTTCGATCCGCGCCAGTCCGCCGATGATTGCCGGGTCGTCTGCGAATGCTCGGTCGCCGGCAAGCGGAACGAAGTCGTCGGTCATCCCCGCGACATAGTCCTTGAAGTGCGGCCGCTCAGGGTGGCGCGCCACCTGCGCCTTCTGCCACGGCGTCAGCTTGGCGTAAGTGTCGCGCAGCAGCTTGTTCGCCTTGGCCTCGAGCTTCGTAACCTCGGCATCGATGTCGATATCGTCCGAGCTGTTCGCCGTCTCCTTGAGCTCGGAAACGCGGGTTTCGAGCTCGGCGATCGGCTTTTCAAAGTCGAGATAGGTCAGCATGTGGTCGCGCCGGGTAGGACGAAGCTGGCCAAGGCGTCAACGACCGCGCGTTGCCAGCGGGTGTCGGCTGTTCACCAGCTCGACCAGCCGGGCGCTGTCGACATGGGTGTAGATCTGGGTCGTTGCGATGTCCGCATGGCCGAGCAGAGACTGCAGGACGCGGAGGTCCGCGCCGCCCGAAAGGAGGTGCGTCGCGAAGGCGTGCCGCAGGACGTGCGGGCTAACGCGCTCGGGCGAGATTCCCGCATCGGCCGCCATTGCGCGGACGATCTGGAACAAGCGCACTCGACTGATGTGCGACTTGCCGCTCGGAAACAGCCATAAAGGGCCGCTTGGCGCCACATCGAGCCATTTCTGAACAGCCGCTTCGGCCCGTGAAGAGATCGGGACCAGCCGCTCCTTGCTTCCCTTGCCGCGGACCACGAGGAAGGGCTGCCCTGGCCGGACCACGCCTCGAGGGAGGCTGACGAGCTCACTCGCGCGCAATCCCGACCCGTAGAGCAGTTCGAGAAGCGCAAGGTTGCGCACCGCAGCCGCTTCGCCGCTCGACGCGCGGTCCTCCGCAGCCTCGAACATGCGCGAAATCTCTGGCTCGTCGAGGATTCTCGGCAGCGGCCTCTCGAAGCGCGGGCGGGGAAGCCCTTCCGATGGGTCATCGCTTCTCAGTCCGTCATCGACGAGAAAGCCAAAGAAGCGGCGCAGCGCCGCCGACCGGCGCGCGACCGTGGATGGCGCGAGCGCACCCCATTGCGTCCCCAGCCGCGACAGATCGTCCGCCGATGCTGCGGCAAGCGACTTGCCGACGGTTTCGGCTGCGCGTTCGAGATCGTTGCGGTAGGCCGCAAGCGTATGCCTGGACGCGCCCGCCTCCGCGGCCATCATGTCGAGGAAACGGTCGACGAGAGCGGCGTCTTCGCCGGTCACGTTCGTAAACTCTTCGTTGTCGTCACGTACGCGACAGGGCCTCCGCGGCGATCATTCGTGCGGTGAAGTCCTGGCCTGTGCGCTTCAGCGCCGCGATCGCATGATACATGTGCGCTGCGGGTATCTGCGAAATGTCCGCGGTCTGGAACCCCGTCCCGGTCAGGACAAGCACCGTCCCCGCCTGGCCTCGTGACGCGGCTCCGTCGATCGTCGTCGTCCAGCTCGACTGGCGGGCCAGGCCAAGGTCGTACCGCCGATTGAGCGAATTCGCCGTGTTATTGGTGATACGTCCGAGCCCGGCCAGGCCGGCGACCAGCAGGGCGCTCCTCATCTTATTGCGGCTCTTGTCCCGATTGACGAAAGCGTCCAGCCGACCGCTCCCTGCATTCCCGATGTCGGGGGCGGCGAGCGCAATCATGCTCCAGCAGCGGTCCGAATCCTCGTCGTCCATCTTGGAAATGGCCGGAATCCAGGCGGCGGCCGCCTCGTCATAGCCAGCGGCCAGCATGGCTGAGATCAGGTCCGGCGCATCCTTCGCCAGCTTTGGATCGGGTTTCACGAGGGCGGCCGCGCGAGCGACGAGCGCCCGCATCGCCTCCTTGCGCACCGGATCGCTTTGGCTTGTGAGCAGCTTGCGGATTGCGCCCAGCCGTGTGTCCTGATCCTTTCCGACGAAGGCCTGCCGGACCTGCCAGGCGTCCGTGCCCGGCAAATCGCTCGGGTCCGTGGAATCGTAGATTGCTGAGTAGAGATCGACCAGCGACTGGGACGAGAAGACTCCAATGCCCGCCGCGATGAGCGCCGAATCCAGCCTTGCCTGCGGCGAGAGCAGAGGCGCGCGTGCCTGGAATGCCCTGAGCTGCGGCGGCGATGAATTGATGAGCCGGTCCGGCGGCGCCACTCCCGTGGCGGTCGCGAGCCCGAAGCGCCACGCCGTCAGCGTGTCGACCGGATCCCACTCGAGCGTCGTCGCCCGGCCGCTCCCGGCCGCTCCCACCACCTTCTCGGCAAGCGCGAGGTCTATGCCCCCGATCCTGCCGTGACGCCTGGCGTCGTCGACCATTGCAGAAGCAACCTCGGTCTCGCCGGCAAGCGCCGAGCACATCGCCTGAACGAGCGCCCGGATATTGGAGTCGTACCTCTCAATGCCGCTCTCGAGCGGGCAAAGCGCCGAGGCATCGGCATTGGCGAGCGCGCTCTGCACTCCAACCTGGACCATCTTTGGCGTGAAGCGGTCGGTGTCCACTCCCGACACGAGCATCCGGGCAGCGTCCGCCTCGCCCATGCGCAGCAGGAGCCAGGCGCGTTCGGCGACCCAATCGACCGGGTTCACCTGCGAGGGCGCCTTCGCTTTCGCGAGCAACGCGTCCCTCAGCGCGATATGCGCCCAACGCGAGGCGATCGGCGTGTCCATCCGCCGCATCAGGTCCGACAGGAAGATGCCGCTGGCGCTGCCCCACGGATCCGCTCCCAGACCATGCTGCTGCGGGTCCAGGCTGCCGACCACCCACGGATTTCGCCGCGCCCAGCCCGGATATTCCTGCGCCAGTGCAGGCGTCGGAGGAACGTTGACCGTGCCCAGTTCCTCGACCGCGCCCTCGTCCGGAGGAGCCGCTTGGGTCGTCGCCGCCGGCTGAGCGGCTGGTACGGTCGTATTGGAGGCGGCGTTGGAGGCAGGCGAAGTGGCCGTCTGCGATTGAGGTTGCGCGACCTGATGAGCGATTGCGGGCAGCGCGATCGCCGCTGCCCCGACCGTCAAAAGCAGCAGCAGCTTAATGCGCATTGCCACCCGAGGAACTGGTCTGCGGCACGTCCGCTTCGATCGTATGGGTCGGCCGCTGCTTCGGAACGGTGGAGAGGAACACGAGGGCACCGATAATGAGCACAAGGACGATGATCAGGACTGCGATCCGGGGCATGGGGGTCCGCTTGCGACTTGGATATGGAAGAGGGCTTTTGGCGAGGTTGAAAGGCGCTGTATAGCCCTTTGCACGAATGGATTTGACAAAGCGTCTTGACCGGCCCGTGGTTCTCGTTGGGCTGATGGGGGTAGGAAAATCGACGGTGGGGCGGCGCCTCGCCAAGCGATTGGGCTTGCCTTTCGTAGACAGCGACTCCGCGATCGAGGACGCCGCAGGGTACACTCCTGCCGAGATCTTCGAGCGCTACGGAGAGGCGGACTTCCGCGACGGCGAGCGGCGCCTGGTTGCCCGGCTTGTCGAGGGCGAAGTGCGTGTGATCGCTACGGGCGGCGGCGCCTTTGTCGACCCGCGCACGCGCGAGATGCTCAATGAGCGGGCGATCACCGTCTGGCTAGACGCGCCAGTCGACGTCCTCACGGAGCGGACGTCGCGCCGCGACACCCGCGCGCAGCTGCGCAACGGCGATCCCCAGGGCACGCTGACACGCCTGTCGGAAGAACGCCGACCCTCCTACGAAGAAGCGCACATTCACGTGAAGAGCGGCGAAGGCGCGCACAAGGAAGTCGTCGACGCGATCGTCGAGGCGCTGGAACAGCACCTTCACAGCAGCGCTCCTAGGAAGGAGTAGCAATCCCCTCATCTTCAGGCAGCGGCCTTTCCGGCGCAAAGGCCGTTTCCCAGCCGGCCTTCAAATCACCGGTCGCGCTTTGGCGCTCGAGCCGTTCGCAATCGCGCATGCGATATTCATGGTCGACACGATCGATCTCTGACCGTTCGATCCCGCTCGCCTTGAGTGCGGCCCTGCCCATCGCGACCGCGCCCTCGAACAGTTCGCGCTCGGCAAAGACAATATCCAGGCCGTCCAGCTCGATCAGGTGACGCCGGTCGTAGGCACGGACCATCACGGCGGCCTGCGGGAAGGCCTTGAGCACGGCCTCCACCGCGCTCCGGTTTAGTTCGCCGCCTTCATTGTCGTTGCAGAAAGCGATGACCTTGGCGGTGTCCGCGCCAGCGGTCCGGAGGAGGTCGATCCTCAGCCCGTCGCCGTAATAAACCTTCGTTCCGAACTCGCCCGACAGCTCGATCTGGCTCGGCTTGCGATCGATGATCGTGACTCCGATGCGTTTGGCCATCATCATCTGCGCGACCGTCTGGCCGAAGCGGCCGTAGCCGACGACGATTGCGCTCGTTTCCGGCGACAGCTCGGGGCCGTCGAGGTCGCTGCGCGGCAGGTCGCCCTTCTCGAGGAAGTCGATGAAGCGCATGAGGAACGGCGTGGTGGCCATCGACAGGGTCACGACCGCGCTGAACAGTGACGCAGCGGCGGGCGAGATGAGCATCGCCGCCGTCGCCTGCGCAAAGAGCACGAACCCGAACTCGCCTGCCTGGCTGAGTAGGAGGCCGAGCCGGATACTGACTTTCCAACTACAGCCGAAGACCCTGCTCAGCGCACTGATGAGGATCGTCTTGGTGACGATCACCCCTGCGGCAAGCCCGATCACGAGAAGCGGCCGCGCAGCGATGAGCCTCAGATCGAGGAGCATGCCGACCGAGAGAAAGAACAGGCCGAGCAGGATCGAACGGAACGGCTCGACATCGCTTTCGAGCTCGTGGCGGTAGGGCGATTCTGCGAGGACCACGCCGGCGACAAAGGCGCCGAGGGCCGTTGAAAGGCCGAAGTGACGCATCAGCGCCGCAGCTCCAATGACCGTGAACAGACCGGCGACGACGAACAGCTCGCGTTCGCGCAAACGCCCGATAAGGCGGAACAGTGGGTTCAGGATGAGGCGTCCGAAGGCGACCAGGCCAATGATCGCGAGCACCGTATAGAGGGCCAGCTTCCAACCCGTCGGCGTCGCGGGGTCGGGCGCGGCGCGCGACAAGGCTGCAACGATCGTGATCAGCGGGACAATCGATAGGTCCTGGAATAGGAGGATGGAGAAAGCCCGCTCGCCCAGCGGCGTCCTGAGCTCGTTTTCCGCGCGCAGCATCGGCAGCACCTGCGCCGTTGACGAGAGTGCGAGCGGAAGGCCGATTGCGAGCGACGCCTCCGGCGAGAAGCCCGGCCCAAAGTAAAGGATCGCGGCGATCGCAATTCCGCACAGCACGACCTGTATGAGACCGAGGCCGAAGATGTCCGTGCGAAGCTCCCAGAGCTTTCGCGGCTGAAGCTCCAGGCCAACGATGAACAGCAGGAGCGCAATCCCGATTTCGGAGACGCGCTGGATCGCCTCCGGCTCCTTGAAAATACCGAGCACCGAGGAACCGATCAGCGCGCCGGCGACGATATAGCCCAATGTCGCACCGAGCCCGAGCCGACGGAAGATCGTCACGAAGACGAGCGCGACTCCGAGCATGATCGCCCCGTCGCGAAGGAACCCGCCTTCGACGATCGTTTGTGCGCTGTTCACGCTAGGCTGCGTCCATGGCCGCCAGCAACGCGCGGAAGGGCAGAAGGATCGCGCCGTGGCGTGCCTTGCGCGGGCGTGCCGTCTCCAAGGCCGCAATTCCTGGCCAGGCGCTCGCGTTGTCGTGCTCGCTGGCAAGCCATGCGCTGATCTCGAGCATCGCCGCCGAAACCTCGTCGTGGGTCCGCCCGAAGCTATGACGCTCGACCAGGGCCGCCGAGGCCTGCCCGAATGCACAGGCGTGAACCTGCATCGACAAGCGCTCAACGCGACGTTCCTCGTCAAGTTGGACCGTCAGTCGAACGTGGCTGCCGCAGGTCGGCGATCGAACTTCCGCACACCCGTCTTCGCGATCCAGCGCATGCGGCTCCTGAAGCGAAGCCGCGAGGCGCAGGATCTAGGTGGTGTAGAGCGGCTCGGTCATTGAGGAGTTTTCATTCTCGGCGCCATGTAGTGCCGGAAGGTCCATCCTCCAAAACGATGCCCTCGGATTTAAGCTCCTTGCGGATACGGTCCGCGGTCGCGAAGTCGCGGTTTTTCTTGGCCTCGGCGCGTTCGGCGATACGGGCTTCGACCGCGCTCTCGTCGGCGCCGCCCCTGAACCATTCTTCGGACGAGTTCGAAAGAAGCCCGAGCAATGTGGCGCTCGCCTTCAGCTGGGCCGGATCTTCAATCGCCTGCAGCCGAGCGAGCGCAGCTGGCGTGTTGAGGTCGTCCGACAGCGCCTCGACGACTTCGCCATCGATCTCTCCCGCGCCGGCATCGCCTGCAGATCGGTAGAGTCGGTCCAGGATCGCCTTCGACTGTTCGATTAGCGCTTCGGTCCAGGGCAGCGGTGAACGGTAGTGCGCGCTCAGCAGAGCAAGCCGCAGGGTCTCGCCCCGATGTCCCTGCGCCAGCAGCTCGGCGGGCGTGATGATGTTGCCAAGGCTCTTCGACATCTTCTCGACGCCCATGTCGACGAAGCCGTTGTGGACCCAGAAGCGCGCGAGCGGCACGCCGCCGTGGACGCATCGGCTCTGCGCAATCTCGTTCTCGTGATGCGGGAAGATGAGATCGAGACCGCCGCCATGGATGTCGATCGTCTCGCCGAGATGCGCCGCGATCATCGCCGAGCATTCGGTATGCCAGCCTGGGCGACCGCGGCCCCACGGCGAATCCCAACCGATCACGCCCTCGTCGCTCGGTTTCCACAAGACGAAATCGGCGGGATCCCGCTTGTAGGGAGCGACCTCGACGCGGGCGCCGGCGATCATCGCCTCGCGGTCGCGCTTGCTCAGCACTCCGTAATCTGGATCGCTCGACACCGAAAAAAGGACGTGGCCCTGCGCCTCATAGCCGTGGCCAAGCTCGATCAGCCGCTCGATCATTGCGATCATCGGGCCGATTTCCTGCGTCGCGTGCGGCGCGATGTCGGGCGGCTGCACACCGAGCGCGCCCATGTCCTCGAGATAGAAACGCTCATACCGCTCGGTGATCACCGATGGGTCGACGCCCTCCTTCTCGGCCGAGGCGATGATCTTGTCGTCAATGTCCGTGACATTCCGAGCGTAGACGAGGCTGTTCTGGCCAAATTTGTGGCGGATCAGCCGTGCCAGCGTGTCGAATACAACCGCCGGCCGCGCATTGCCGATGTGCGCCCGCCCGTAGACGGTCGGCCCGCACACATACATAGTGATGCGCTCCTTGTTCAGCGGCACAAACTGCCGCTTCTCGCGCGTCATCGTGTCGTGAAGCCGGATCATGGGTTGGACGGCTTCGGGTGCTCGCGGGCCTGGACCCAGTCGACGATTCCGCGACCACTGGCATTCAGCAGCGGATAGGTCCGCGACTTCGTCATCCACTCCGGCCGAACCGCCTCAGGTCCGTAGACCATGTCGGTCGCGAGATTCGCGAGCAGGAAGAAGAGCGTCGCTCCGAGAAGGCCCTTCAAGGCTCCGAACCCGCCACCCAAGGCTCGGTCGAACGGGCCGAGGAGCATATGACGTCGCGTTCTCCCTCCGATCGATCGCGCAGCCACCTTCACCAGGATGAAGCTCGGCACAAACAGGATGGCAAATGCCAGGACCGCGCCCGCTGCGGGGCTCACGTGGAAGCTGTTGTCGATGCCGGTCCACAGCTGGGTGTGGAACAGCTTCAGCATTGCGATTGCGACCACCCACGCGAGTAGCGAGATCACCTCATGCACGAACCCGCGCACGAAACCGATGGCGGCGCCGCCGATCAGCAGGAGGAATACGAAGACATCGAGCGCGGTCATTTCGGCGGCGCTAGCAAGCTCTGATCGTCATTGCGAGGAGCGATAATCCAGAAAAACAGCTGGATTGCTTCACTCGGCCCGCAATGACATTCAACGGCAATGTCCGCCGAACCAATCTTGTTCATCATCGGCAGCGGCGATGAATCGGACCGCGTCGCCCAGACCGGAGCAATGCAGATCAGCGTCGCCGGCGCATCTGATCTGCACAAGCTGTTGCTCGAGCGCGAACCTTATGAGCTGCTTCATGTGAGCCGGAACTTCTTCCGCCAGACGCGTGAGCGGCGGCTTTTGCACTACCGCGTCCTCGTCAACCTGATCACCGAGGCCGAACAGAGCAGCCGAACTCTCGACAATCTCCGCAAGCTTCTTCGCGGCGTCCCGGGAAAAATCATCAATCCGCCGGAAGCCGTGCTGCGGTCGACCCGCGACAGGGTAGCCCGCATGCTGTCCGGCATCCCCGGGCTCATTGTTCCAAAGGCCGCCCGGCTGCGGGGAGACAAGCCGGCTCTCGCCGCGCGGATGCTGGATACGGCTGGGATCAAACCACCGATCATCCTGCGTCAGGCGGGCACCCACGGCGGCAAGATCATCGGCTGCTTCGATTCTGTCGATGCCACGGTTGCTGCCTTGGTAGCAGGTGAGCATGTGGCGACCGAGTTCATCGACTTCCGGAGCGCGGACGGGCTCTACCGCAAATATCGCATGTTCTTCATCGGGCCGCACACGATCCTCCGTCACATGCTCGTGTCCGACAGCTGGAACGTCCACGCGAGCGCGCGATCCATTTTCATGGCCTCGCGGCCGGAGCTGGTCGCAGAGGAGCGGTCGCTCTTCGAGACCGAAGACGATCCTTTGGCGACGAATGTCCGGCAAGTGCTGGATGAGGTACACCGCAAAATGGCGTTGGACTTCTTCGGAATGGATTTCGGCGTGACACAGGACGGCAAAGTCGTGCTGTTCGAGGCCAATGCGACGATGAGCTTCTTCCCCTTCTCGTCCGACCCGCAATACGATTATCTGCGCCGCTGCTTCGCACCCGCGCAAGCGGCGTTTCGCGAGCTGCTCGGCCTCCCATCGCAAGCGGGTCCGGCGCTTAGCATCTCACTGCAATCGGCCTGACCGACTAATGTTCGACAGCTATGCCGAGATCTTCGCGCAGCGTGCCTCCGCTTATCATGGAGCCATGGCGGCTTTCCCACGAGCACGCGATGCAGAGTTCCACGCCATGCTCGAACCCCTTGCAGGCCGATCCGGGACCCTCTGCGATCTGCCTTCCGGAGGAGGCTATCTCGCCGAGTACCTTCCGGGATGCATGAGCTATTTGGGAGTTGATCCGTCCGAGGACTTCATTGACGCCTGCCCGCCGGGCCTCGAGCGCATAAAGTCCGACGTAACCGCCGTTCCGCTGGCCGAGGGGTCAGTCGATTGCATCGTCAGCCTCGCCGCACTTCATCACGAGCCCGACCTCTCCGCCGTCTTCCGCGAGATGCGGCGTCTGCTTCCGCCCGGCGGGCGTGCGGTGATCGCCGACGTGGCGGCCGATACTCCGCCGGCCATATTCCTCAACGGCTTCGTCGATGCCAACAATCCGATGGGGCACGAAGGGCATTTCCTCGACGAGCGGACTGCGGGGCTAATCGAGGACGCAGGCTTCGCCATTGCCGACGATGCGCTGGTGGATATGCCGTGGCGGTTCGACAGCATGCGACAGGCCGGCGAATTCTGCCGTCACCTATTCTGGATGCCCGAGCTGGACGCGGACGCGGTTGCCGAAGCGATGGATCGTGAGATTGGGTTCGATCTTGAAGACCGCGGCCCTCGCCTCCGTTGGGCGCTCCGGCGGATCACCTGCGATGCGGTCTGAAGGTCAGCGCCCCAGCAGCTGATCCACCAGCTCGCGCAAATTGGCGAACTGAGCGACCTTCAGGCCCTCGCCGCCCTTGACGCCTTTCGGCGTCCAGGCGGTCTCGAAGCCGAGCTTGGCCGATTCCTTGAGCCGCAATCCGGCATGCGCGACCGGCCGGATTTCGCCGGACAATGCGATTTCGCCAAGGACGACCGCTTCCTGGGGCACCGGCCGCTCCGATAGCGCCGACACCAACGCAGCAGCGACGGCCAGATCTGCCGCCGGGTCGCTGAGCCGGTATCCGCCAGCAACATTGAGGTAGACCTCAGCGGTGGCGAAGCTGAGGCCGCAACGCGCCTCCAGCACGGCGAGGATCATAGCCAGCCGTCCGCTGTCCCAGCCCACCGCTGCCCGACGCGGCGTCGCCCCCGTCGCGAGACGTACCGTAAGCGCTTGAATTTCCACCAAAACTGGCCGCGAGCCCTCGATTGCCGGGAATACGCTGGTCCCGCTGACAGGCTCGCCGCGGTGGGTGAGGAACAGTGCCGAGGGATTCGGCACTTCGGTCAGCCCCTGCCCTTCCATCGCGAACACGCCGATCTCATCGGTGCCGCCGAAGCGGTTCTTCATCGCTCGCAGGATCCGGTACTGGTGGCTGCGCTCGCCTTCGAAGCTCAGCACCGTGTCGACCATATGCTCGAGCACACGCGGGCCGGCGATCGTCCCATCCTTCGTGACGTGGCCGACGAGCACCAGCGCAGTCCCCCGCTCCTTGGCGAAGCGGATGAGCTCCTGCGCTGACGCTCGGACTTGGCTCACCGTACCAGGAGCGCCCTCCATTAGATCCGAATGCATGGTCTGGATTGAGTCGATGACGAGCAGCGAGGGAGGCTCGCGATCGCTCACCGTTGTCAGGATATCGCGCACCGAAGTCGCGGCGGCGAGGCGCACCGGCGCTCCGCCAAGGCCCAGCCGAACCGCCCGCAGCCGCACCTGCTCTGCCGACTCCTCACCGGAGACATAGACGACCTTGTTGCCCTCGCTCGCCAGCCGCGCCGCAACCTGCAGCAAGAGCGTCGACTTGCCGATCCCGGGATCTCCGCCGACCAGCATCGCCGATCCCGCGACGATCCCACCGCCGATGGCGCGGTCGAACTCGGCGAGTCCGCTTGGAAGCCGGTCCGGAAGCGCGGCTGGCGTCTCGAGGCCGACCAGCGGAATCACTCGGCCGCCGCCCTGCAGATTGTGCTTGGCCGCGAAGATGCTCGACACCTCCGCCGCTTCCTGAACGAGCGTATTCCACTCGCCGCAGTCCGCACACTGGCCCTGCCAGCGACTACTGACCGACCCGCACGACTGGCACACGTAACGCGATTTCACCTTCGCCATGGCCGGAACAATACACGAACATGATACGCGGGAAAGGGGAGGAGCAGCAGCAGGGCAGACCGCACCGAATTCGCCTGATATGCGACGGTGATGGACGGTATCCAGCTCGCCCCGATTGGACTCTTGCTCCTCGTCGCGTGCCTGATCGCGATGCTGATGCGCAGGTTGGGCCTGCCTTATATCGTCGGCCTACTCATTGCGGGCTTCTTGATTGCGCTGCTTCCGAACAGCCCTCGGCTGCCTCTGTCACGCGAACTCATCTTCAACATCCTACTCCCGCCGCTCGTCTTCGAAGGAGCGCTTCAGCTCGACTGGCGGAGGTTCCGATATGAGCTGCCTCTAACGCTCACCCTTGCCTTCCTTGGAGTGGCGATCGCGGCAATCGTCGTCGCGGCTGGCATGCACTGGATTGTCGGGTGGAGTTGGATCGGCGCGGCACTTTTCGGAACCCTCATCGCAGCGACGGACCCGGTGTCCGTGATCGCCTCCTTCCGCGAGATGCGTTGCCTCCCGCGCGTCTCCATGGTGGTGGAGGCCGAAAGTCTTCTCAACGATGGCGTAGCCGCGGTCGGTTTCGCCGTCGTTTCGGCAATCGCAGCGGGCGCGTCGCCGAGTGCAGCGACCGTGATTCCGTCATTCCTGTGGACGCTGGGCGGGGGTGTGTTGATCGGCCTGACCGTCAGCGGCGCGATCTCGCTAATCGTCGGACGGACCGACGACCAACTGGTCGAGATCACTCTCACGACCATCGCTGCGTACGGTTCCTTCCTCATTGCGGAGAGCCTCCACGCCTCCGGAGTGATCAGCGCATTGTGCGCTGGCCTGTTGATTGGAAGCTTCGGAACTCGCTTCATGTCTCGCGAGGGCGGCGAGCGAGTTCGCTCGGCGTGGGAATTTTTCGCATTCCTCGCCAACAGCTTCGTCTTCATCCTCATTGGCATTAACGAAGCCAGCCAGCCGCTCCACCGCCTTGGCTTTGCGGCGGGCGGAGCGGCAATTCTTCTCGTCCTCTTCAGCCGCGCGGTGTCAATTTACCCATTGGCCGCTGCCTTTCGATGGTCCCGCTGGGCGTTGCCGGCTTCGTTTCAGCACACATTGTTCTGGGGTGGGCTGCGCGGAGCGCTCGCATTGGCGCTCGCGCTCGCGGTGCCAGAAAGCGTTCCGGAACGCGATGCAATCATCCTCACAGCCTTCGTAGTCGTGGCTTTCTCGATCCTAGTACAGGGTCTTACGATGCCCTGGCTGATCAAGCGCCTCGAACTCGGCAGGAGAGGAACGGAAGAGCCGGTTGCCGCTGCGCAGAGCTGAAGCTAGGCGGCGCCCGTGAGCCCCCTTCCCGAACCGCTGAGAATCCCGGCATTCCGCTATTTCTGGGTGGCGCGCCTGACCTGGACCATCGGGAGCCTGGCGATGGTCATCGTCATTGGCTGGCAGGTGTACGACATCGCCCGCCACACAATGGGCCTCAAGGAAGCCGCTTTCCGTCTCGGGATAATCGGCGTCGTCCAGTTCGTCCCACTGTTCCTGCTCACCCTCGTCTCCGGCTGGACCGCTGACCGGATAGACCGCCGTTGGATTGCCCGAGCGTCGGTCGCACTGGAGGTCGGTTGTGCGGCGGCACTGGCGTGGCTGGCGTGGACCCACACGACCACATTGCTCGCATTGTACGTTGTTGCCGCACTCCTTGGTGTCGGCCGCGCTTTTGCCGGGCCAGCGCTAGGCGCCCTGGCCCCGAACCTCGTCCCGCGCGACATCCTGCCCCGCGCAATCGCACTGTCATCTATCGCCTGGCAGACCGGCGCGATTCTCGGGCCGGCCTTAGGCGGTTATCTCTACGCTTGGGCGCCCTTCGCCCCGTACGCCGCGAGCGGAATCCTTTTCATCATCGCATTCGTTAGCCTGCTCGCCATTCCGCCGGTGCCTCGTACCGAGCTGACGCACGGCAAGAATCCGTGGGCACAAATGGTCGAGGGCCTCAAATACGTTCGCCACAACCGGCTCGTGCTGGGGGCTATCAGCCTCGATCTTTTTGCGGTGCTGCTCGGAGGCGCGACCGCAATGCTGCCGGTCTTTGCGCGTGATGTGCTGCACGCGGGCCCGGAGGGCTTGGGCCATCTGCGCGCCGCGCCGGCAATCGGCGCTACGCTCACTGCGACGTTCTTTTCGGTTCGGCCGCTGAAACACAATGTCGGCGCGAAGATGCTATTCGCGGTTGGCGTGTTCGGCGGTGCGACGATCGTGTTCGGATTCTCGCGCTGGATGCCCCTTTCGCTCGCTTGCCTTGCCCTGCTCGGCGCCGCCGACATGTTTTCCGTCTATGTCCGCCAGTCGCTCATCCAGCTCTATACCCCCGACGACAAGCGTGGACGCGTCACCGCGGTTTCTTCACTCTTCATCTCGGCCTCCAATGAATTGGGGGAGGCCGAGTCGGGTTTCCTCGGCGCGCTGATCGGTCCAGTTCCCGCGGTGATCGCAGGCGGCTTCGGCGCCATTGCCGTCGTTCTGCTTTGGTCTTGGTGGTTCCCGGAACTGCGCCTTGCAAAAAGCTTCGAGGAGCCCGATTTGCGAGAGCCACAATTAGAGGAGAGCTAAGGCATGAAGGCCGCCAATGTCCTCGAGACCATCGGTAATACCCCCCACATCCGGATCAATCGCCTGTTCGGCGATCGCGCCGAAGTCTGGATGAAGTCCGAACGTGCGAACCCAGGCGGCTCAATCAAGGACCGGATTGCGCTTTCGATGATCGAAGACGCTGAACGCACCGGCAAGCTCAAGCCGGGTGGGACGATCATCGAGCCGACGTCGGGCAATACCGGAATCGGGCTCGCGATGGTTGCGGCTGTGAAAGGCTACAAACTCATTCTCGTCATGCCCGACAGCATGAGCATCGAACGTCGCCGACTGATGCTCGCCTATGGCGCCACTTTCGATCTCACCCCCAAGGAAAAAGGGATGACCGGGTCGATCGAACGCGCCAATGAGCTGATCGATCAAACGCCGAACAGCTGGATGCCGCAGCAATTCGACAACCCGGCAAATGTGGAGGTGCACCGGCGGACAACAGCCCAGGAGATCCTGCGCGACTTTGCCGACACGCCGCCTGATGCGATCATCACGGGTGTCGGAACAGGCGGACACATCACAGCTTGTGCGGAGGTGCTCAAGCCAGTCTGGCCGAACCTCAAGGTGTTCGCTGTTGAGCCCGCCCTTTCCCCAATCCTGAACGGCGGCAAGCCGGGACCGCACCCTATCCAGGGTCTCGGCGCAAACTTCATCCCGAGCATTCTCAACACGAGCATTCTCGACGGCGTGATCGATGTCGACGCGGAGCAATCGAAGGAGATGGCGCGACGCGCCGCTCGCGAGGAAGGTTTACTGATCGGCATCTCTTCGGGCGCAGCGCTTGCGGCCGTCGAACAGAAGTTGCCGGAATTCGGCGAGCGGCCGCGCATCCTGACCTTCAATTACGACACCGGCGAGCGTTATCTGTCGGTTGCCAATTTCCTTCCGGAAGAGGCTTAACAAGCGAGTAACCTCTTTCCTTGGCCGTGCCTTTAATACCTCCGGGTTAAGACTCCTCGCGTGAGACGCGAAGCCCGCATTTGCGCGGGCTGGCGGCGTGAGGATCCCGGAATGCGAAGATCACGGTTCGCGAAAGCAATCGAAGTCAACGAAGTACCTGAGAGGGCATCGATCCGCGATGCCCTCTGGTTCGACGTGACGAAGCCGGAAACGAGCGACGAAGAATCGCTTTGCGAATGGCGTGTCGCCGGATTGGAGCATGCGCCGCTCATCCTCGGTGTGACTCACCTTCTAATCACCGTCGCCTGCCTGTTCCTGTCGCTAAACCGCTCCTATTCGAATTTCTCCGACAATCCGCTGATTCCGTCTTCGCTTGCGATCGCGGTCGATTGCGCAATGGCGGCCTTGCTGTTCACGCGCAAACGCCTGGACCTGGCGCCCCACACGGTGTCCAGGATCTTGTGCGCTTACCTCGCGGTGTCCGGCGTTCTTTGGACCTGGTTTGGCTACACCGTCGCCGATGACACGTTCGTGACGCCGCTCGCCGCTGCGCCGATCGCAATGGCTGCGGGCATAGCGATGCGGACAATCGTCTCCATCAGTTCGCCTCCGCTGGCGTTCGTAAACATGGTGGTTTCGATTTCGTCGGCGGTGCTCCTCGCAGGTTCTCCGCTCGTTCCGTCGGGCGTTGCCATCCTTTCGCTGGTCGTCTTCGCCTCGAGCGTCGCCGGCGCGCGAAGTTTCATTGCTAACGGCCGCAAGCGGCTCCGACTGGAAGCGCAGGCGCGGAAGGCTCAACATTTTGTCGACGAGTTCGAAAATAGTGGCCGTGGCTGGTTCTGGGAGACCGACTACATGGGAACGCTTTCCTATGTGTCGCAGCAGCTGGCTGACGATTTCCAATGCGAACCGGAAGCTTTGCTTGGCAGACAGTTCACCGACCTGTTGTCGGTCGACCAGGCGTCGGACTCGTTCGAGGAGCGCAAGACACTCGGCTTCCATCTGTCGGCAAGATTTCCGTTTTCCGACGTGGTCGTTCGTCCTGCCAGCGAACAGGACGTCCATTGGTCATTGTCTGGCAATCCAATCTTTGATGAGCGCGGCCGATTTCTCGGTTTCCGCGGCATCGGCACCGATCTGACCGAGCAGCGCAAGTCAGAGCGGGAGATCAGCCGCCTCGCGCGCTTCGACTCTCTGACCGGTCTCCCGAACCGCGCCATGATGCGCCAGACCCTCGACGAAGCGCTTCGAAACGCCGCGCATCGCCAGAAGGGCTGCGCGCTGTTCATGATCGACCTGGATCGTTTCAAGAACGTCAATGATACGCTTGGTCATCCGATCGGGGACGCGCTGCTTCGGCAAGTGGCCGAACGGCTGAAGTCTGTGATGGGCAATCATGGTCAGGTCGGCCGTCTCGGCGGCGATGAGTTCCAGGCGGTATTCCCGGGAAACGTCGACATCGGCCTTCTCGAATCGTTGGCGCGGACTTTGATCGAGCAGGTCTCGCGGGCCTACAGCATTGAGGGCCATAAGGTGACGATCGGCGCCTCCGTCGGCATCGTCATTGGCGACCCAGGGCGCGCCAGCGCCGACGCACTCGTTCGCAACGCCGACCTCGCGCTCTATGCGGCCAAGGCCGCAGGACGGGGCAAGCATTGTATTTACGAGCCCTCGATGCACAGCGAGGCAGCGGAACGGCAAGTTCTCGAGAACGACCTGAGGCAGGCGATCGAGCGCGGCGAGCTGTGGGTTGCCTATCAGCCGATCGTGCGCACCGCCGGCGAAGAGATTTCCGGCTTCGAGGCGCTCGTGCGGTGGAATCACCCCACACGCGGACCGATCTCGCCAACCAAATTCATTCCACTTGCCGAGGAAGCCGGATTGATCGCCGGCATCGGCGAGTGGGTTCTAAAAACTTCGTTGGAGGAAGCAGCTCACTGGCCGGACCACGTGCGTGTTGCCGTCAACCTGTCGCCGCTTCAGTTCAATGACCCCAATGTCGTGAACATGGTCGCCTCGCACCTCAAGGAAACCGGGGTACGGGCCGCCCGACTGGAGCTCGAGATTACCGAGGGCGTGTTCCTCGCGGAAGGCGACTCCACGGATGAGACATTCGCCAAACTGAAGGCGCTCGGCGTGCGGCTGGCGCTTGACGACTTCGGCACCGGCTACAGTTCACTCGGCTATTTGAAGAAAGCGCCGTTCGACAAGATCAAGATCGACCAGAGCTTCGTCCGCGGCGCTGCCTCATCGAGCGCGACCAACCGCAACGCAGCGATCATCCGCGCGATCGTCACGCTCGCCGAGACTCTCGGCATGGACACGTGCGCGGAGGGCGTCGAGACGCACGATGACCTCCAGCTGATCCGGGAACTTGGCGTCAGCATGGTCCAGGGTTACATCTTCGGGCAGCCGAGCGCCGCTGACGCCGCGCGTCAACTCGCCAACAGCGTTACCGTCGAGGCTGACGGCTTTGCCTGCATCCGGGAGCCGCGGCACCGGCTGATGCGCCGGGCGATCGCGTCGATCGATGGACAGACCGTCGAGTTGAGGCTCAGGAACATCTCTTCGATGGGCGCTCTCGTCGAATGCGGCGTCCCGATCTCACCCGAAACGGAACTTACAATCGACATCGTCGGAGTTGGACCGGTCCGTGGACTCGTTCGCTGGGCGCAGTCGCGCCAATTCGGTGTGCAGTTCGAGCGTCAATTCGACCTCGCTCGTCTGGCGCCGAAAAAGGACAACGCCAATCAGACGAAGATGCTCAAGCCCTGGTACGTCGAACAGCGCGAAGCGAGCTAGAAAATACTCGCGATCCGCATGGTCGCCGCCCGGTCTCGCCCGTAGAAATCATCGAAATAGACGATCTGCGTCCCGCTCGGCACTGCCGTCAGATAGGTAATGTATATCGGCACTGGCGAAGGCAGGAAAACCTTCTGCTCGGGTCTCGCCCCCTGCGCTTTCGGGGGGTGGCCATTGAATAGCCAACGCGCGAAACGCGGAGCGTCTTCGAGACGAACGCAACCGTTGCTTTGCAGGCGGGCAGCTTCCTCGATCTTTTCCTTTTCCGGAGTGTCGTGGAGCCAGATGCCCTGCTGATTGGGGAACATGAATTTCATTCGCCCCATCGAATTCGCCGGCCCCGGCTTCTGTCGCAAGCGAGCCTGCACGCGGCCCGCGACGACTGCGTGCCAGTCTATCGACATCGGATTCAGGACGTGCGCATCGTCGCCGAACTGATCGACGAGCTCATATCCCTTCTCGTTCAGGTAGGCGCGTCCCCGCTTGACGACATTCGGGGCAAGACGCCGCGCCGTGATGTCGGGCGGCGAATTCCAATAGGGATTGAGCGCAACATAGCGGATGAAGGCATTCATCATCGGCGTTTGCGCAATCGGATCGGGGCGGCCGGCGACGACGCGCATCGAGTCCACCACGTGCCCGTTCTCGTACATGTAAAGGCGCGCCGCCGGTGGATTGACGATCACGTATCGACCATTGCCCGACGGGAGCGCCCGCGCCCGTTCGAGGTTGGCGGTGAGCAACCGGCGTTGGTACTCGTTCCCATAGATGTGGCTGGCGATCGCCTGGCGGAGCTGCGCGTAGATCGGGTTCATCCACCCCATCTGTTGGACGTAGTCGTTGAGCGAAGGCGCGCGCGCGGCCTGCGACAGCAACTCGAGTGCAGACCGCGGCGTCGGTCTAAGTTCCGGATCCACATAGATGACTCCGTGCGGATCGTGCTCTTGGTCACTGGCATAAGCGACAAACGCTGCGCTCAGCATGACCTCCGCGCGCTGGATCGCGGCAGGATTGCCGCTCTCCGCTTCCTGCACCGCACGCTGGAGTGCGCGGACGTTGTACCGGCGCGGGTTGAGGTTATCCGCATATGCCGTGTTGAGGAGCTGAAGCAGCTGCTGGGATGCGCCGTGGGAGGTTGGGCCGAACCACAAAGGTCCGCCGCCGCGGGAGCGATAGAAGGCGGCAATCTGGCCGCCGTCGTTAGTTTGAGCCGAAGCATGGGAGGGAGCGACGCTAAGCGCCAAAGGAACTGCAACCGCTACGGAAGCGATCGCCACTGCAAGTAACCCAACTTTCCCGCGCGGCGAGGCGCCACCCCGAAATCTGACCATGTCTTCCCTTCGCCCTAAGAGTGCTCTCCGCGCAACGCGCGGACCGCGGGTAAGTTTATTCCGGCGTTCGCCTGAACCTCAAGTGACCTTTGCCCATAAAAAGAGCGCCGGCGGTGAAACCGGCGCTCCCTTGTTCAAGTCCAACTCCGCTTACTAGCGGCGGTAGATGTCAACGTTCCGAACATAACCACGATAGTCTACGTCGCAGCGGAACGACAGGTCGGCCGCATTGGCGTAGCCGTAGCCGAGTGCGCCATAAGCGCCGGCGCCGTACGGGCCGTAGTCGTTGTAGGCAATTCGGCCGCTGCTAGCGAGGCCGCGGACCCGGATCATGCCGTCACTCCGCGGGCTGACCTGGGTTATACCTACGACACGACCAGTCGTGTTGGCACCAAGGAACGCCCCAAGAATGCCGCCGATGCTCGTGCGGTTATACAGACGGTTCTGAACTGCTGCGGTGCACTGCGAAGCAGCGGCGTTCGTGTTCATGCCGTAATCGTAATTATTGTACCCGTATCCACGATTGTACGGGCTGTAGCCGTAATATTGGGCCGATGACGGCGCTGCGGCCGCAAGTGCCGCAAAGCCGGTCGCACCGATTAGAAGTTTGGTCATCCTAAGCATGGCTCAATGCCTCCTCTCAAGATTGATTGGAGCCGTTCGACCGTAAAACGCTTAGGTTGTTGCAGCGGTTCGGATTTTACCGCCGTGAAACGTCGGATCGTCGCGCTCAGATGAACGGCTGTTGAATAGTCTCGCCATTTCATTAACCGGTGCGCGCGTACAACTTCTCGACATGGGACCCATGCATTCGCGCCAGGCTGCATTTTTGGCGCTTTGCCTCGCTTGCGGGGCCTGTGGTAGCCCACGCGAAGATCATTCATCGGTAACGGTGAAGCTTCCTCCCGCCCGTCCCTACACTCCCGAGCCCAGTTTCACGTTCGGCCGACAAACAACTGAGCTTCCGGTCCAGCAGGCAGGTTGAACTCAAGGGGCGACCCCGTCCCATTCTGGCACAGTACTGCAGCCAAGGAGCCAATTCCCTCTTAGAGCGATTTGTTGCAGTGCAACCAAAGACGAGGCAGGGCGGCGGCATGGAGTATGCGTTAATTGCCATCGGCACGCTGTGGCTTTCCTGCGTCTGCGGAGTTGTGCTGCTGTTCCGCAGAGCCGAGGATATCTGACACCTCTCTAACTAATTGGCGTGTCAGGATTTCACCTTCTAAGCCGATCGATCTGTGATAGCTTCCCCAGTGGGGCTGGAGGGGGACTTCATCATGGAAGAGACATTCGGCAGCTGGCGAAATGCTGTCGTCGGGCTGGGCCTGACCGTGCTCATACTCGGAGCTGCGTTCGCGCTCGCCTACCTGTAAGTTGCCGCCGAAAAAGGGCCCGCCTTTGGGACGGGCCCAGTTGGAGGAACATGGTACAGGCGCCCTGGGGGGAATTTGGGCGCGGGTCGCGCACTTACGCTCTGACTCTTCGGTGCGCACCAAAGTGGATTAGCCCGACGGAAAACCGTTCGAGCGGTCTATTTTCCCGTCGTAGACTTCGTGGTTGAAGTCGCCTTTGCGGTGTGATGATGCGTCGTTGCCTTGTGGTGCGACGGGCAGCTGCAGTGGCTCGCGTGATGCTTGGCCGCATGATGAGCTGCGTGGTGGGTCGACTTGGCTGGGGCCGCCGCCATTGTGTTGTCAGTGGGCTGCGCATCCTGGGCCAGGGCCGGCGAGGCGATGAAGCCGAGCACGGCGATGGCTGCAAACATGGATTTCATTGCTTTCCTCCTGTTCGAGAGATGGCCAGCGGCTCGCCCCCTACTCTCCTCGACGTATCTGCCGCGTTGCGTCGACGTGAACGCCGGTTCATCCTTTATCGCAGGTTAGGATGACAACCGACGGAACCGGCGCTCGGCCCAGCAGTTCGCGATTCATGGTTTCCCAGCGGCAAAGAGCGGTTGCCGAATTCCGGCGGATCATGATCTGGATCGCCGTTATCGCGGTCCTGACGGTCGCCGGAGCTCTAACTTATCTGTGGCTCACCAGCACGCTCGACTTGAACACCGTGATCGCCACCACGCTCGGCGTCTTCTTCTCGGTGCTGCTCGGATGCGGTTTGTTCGCCGCGGCCTTCTTCAGCAACAAGAGTGGTCTCGACCAGGACGTGTCTGACGTCACCCGCAGCGAACGGAACAAGCGCTAGATTTAACTTCCTCTAGCGCCGATTGCTTTTGTGAGGTAAACATAAGGTTAACAACACACGGCATTCAACAGGGGAATGCATGGGTGCATTGAGCAAGACGAGCTGCTTTGTTTTGGCAGCCTGCGTTGTGGCCGCCGCCGTTCCCGTCCAGGCGGCGACTCAATTCGACTTCCAGTTCGACAATGCCGGGCTTTTCGACAATGAGGGCATTCCGATCCACGACGGCACGCTTGACCAGCCCCTCGTCGGCACGGGCACCTTCATTTCTCCGACCGACCTCGCCCCTGGGACTTACGACCTCACCGCACTTTCGGGATTCAGCGTCACGTTCACTTTTACGAACGGCGACACGTTCACGACCTCAGACATCGTAACGCCGCTGACGGGTGTTGCAGTTACGGTCACGAATCTTGGCGGCGGCATCGAACGCCTGTTCTTCACCGAGAGCGGCGGCCCAGGCAGCGACGGCGGCCCGAACAGCGGGTCGCTTGATCTCGACAACGGGACAGCTTTCCTGTCTTTCAGCCCGAGTTCGTTCGGCAATTTTCTTTACATCGAAAGCGGAGACTCCGGCCGTTATCATGCACTTGGCGCCGCGGTGCCGGAGCCGGAAACATGGGCGATGATGCTGATCGGTTTCGGCGCGGTCGGGTTCAGCTTTCGGCGCGCGCGCGCGAGGCTCGCACAGGCCGCCTAGTTAGCCGCGGAGGTCCTCAGACCCCAAGAGCGTCATCGTTCGCTGACGGCCAGCCCTCAAAAAGTGACCCGCGACGATTGACCGCAACCAGGCGCTTCATCTCTTTGGCGCAGGCATCCAGGTCGTCCTTGAGCATCTGAATGACAGTCTCGATGTCATCGTCTTCGAGGCAGTCGCCCGTGAGTTGATGCGAGCGTGCCATCACCCTGGCGCCATGGATTCCATGTTCAACGTGAAACTTGTTGAGGATGCCCGTCATGTCGGCCTCCATGCTGCGCGGCTGAGCGCCGTCGCAGCATGCACGATGAAGCGTCCGCTTTCCAGCCACCGCGAACGATCAAAGCGACTTTCCGTATCGACAATTCAGTCGGCGGGACGATCCTGGGCTGGCCTCAATGCGCCGGCTCGGGCTCCCTCTCCGCGGGTGCTTCCTCGTGCACCAGCTCCTCGAACAGCGCGCGATAGTGGATCATCGCCTGGCGAAGGTCCTCGGTGCTGGCTTCTTCGCGACTGTGGCGGACGGCGATCTCGTGAGCGGAGCGGTAATGTTCAACCACCTCCGGATGACCGACCGAGATGTCGGCGGCGCGCTGGTCGAAATCCTTCACGGGATAGCCGCGCGCAGTCATCACCTCGGCGAGCAGCGCGTCAGCGAACATCACTGCGCGGGGCGGGTCCTCAACGAAGCGCGCCTGGACCTCCGCCCAGCGCTCCATGAAGCCGCGACGAGTGGCAGGATCCAGGGGGCGGATGTCGAGCTTTTCGACTCGCTTCTCGCGGTCGGCGAGCTCGGCTTCCGCCTTGCGACGGCTGCCTGTCTCCTCGACGGCACGTTCATATTCCGGGCCGAATTGGGACTGGAGATGCTCGGAGCGGCGGCGCTGCATGAGCAGTACGCCGGCTACGATTAGCGCGGCGATTACGATCGCAGCGACGATCAATGCTGTCTGGGACATACTTGTCCTCCTTGCAGTATGTCCGAATCAACGAACGACCGCGGCTGAGGGTGCATGGATCATTGTTCTTTGCTGACCGGAGGTTCGTCTTTCTAAGTTCGTTCGGCTCCTTTTTCGCGCTAAAGCATTATTTGCGCCCGAGGGACGAATGATTGGCCATACCTTCGATAGCTTCTTCATGGCGGGCTTCGAATGCTCGTCGCATCGACGCCGCGACGGCGTTCGGCTCGACCTGATCAGGGCCACTGGTCACGACAAGCATGCGCTTCGGGATTATCGCCTCTGTGCCGAGCTAGGCTTCAGGACCATCCGAGATGGTCTCCGCTGGCATCTGATCGAAAAGTCACCAGGCAAATATGACTGGTCGAGCTGGCAGCCCATGCTCGAGGCCGCGGAGCAAGTCGGTCTCCAGGTAATCTGGGACCTCTTCCATTACGGCTCGCCCGATTGCGTCGACCAGGCCGGGGCGGACTTTCCCGAGCGTTTCACCGAGTTCGCGATTGCCGCACTCGAAATGCAGCAGACCGTCAGCGGCCGTCCGCCGCTCATCTGCCCGTTGAACGAAATAAACTTTCTGTCCTGGGCAATCGACGATGGCTACTTCCCGCGGGTCGGTCCCGAAGAGCGCGGCTGGTTCAAGAACCAGCTCGTCCGAACTGCGATCATGGCCTCGAAAGCCATAAAGCGTCATTGGCCGAGCTCGACAATCGTATGGGCCGAGCCCTTGATCCACATCGCCCCGCACGATCTCCGTCGACAAACGGTGCGCGGCGCCGAGCAAAATCTGCAGGGAATGTATGAGGCGTATGATTGGATCATGGGCCGGGCCAAGCCCGAGCTAGGAGGCGATCGGTCCCTAGTCGACCTTATCGGTTTCAACTTCTACCCGCACAACCAATGGTATTGGAAAGGGCCCACCATCCCCATGGGCCACCACGAATATCGGCCGCTCGCCGATATGCTCATCGAAATGGCAGATCGATATGGAAAGCCGATCTTCCTCTCCGAGACCGGTGCCGAGGGAACCGGCAAGCCCTCCTGGCTCCACTATATCAGCCACGAGGTGCGTGACGCGATGAGGCGAGGCGCGGATATTCGCGGTATCTGCTGGTACCCGATCACCGCCTATCCGGGCTGGGATAATTCGCGCCACGCCGAGACGGGACTGCTTTCAACGGTGGTGGCGGATGGCAGCCGCCACGTCGACCAGCGGCTCCTGGCCGAGTTCGAGGCTCAACGAGAGCTGTTTGCAGGCATGTCCAATGAACGCCGAGTTTCGGCCGCGGGAGGCCGGCGCTAGGTTATTGGCGCGGCCTGTGGGGTGTCCGACGGAGTGCCGACGTACGGCCAGCCGTCCTTCCATTCGATGCGGTCGATCAGCAGGATCCGGCGACTGTTGATCTCATCTTCCTGCCTCTGGCGCGGCCGGTTCACGTCGATCGCATGATAGATGATCCAGACCTGGCCGGCCTTGTCCTCAACGATCGAATTGTGTCCCGGTGCAAGCCAGTGTTCGCTCTTGAACAGCATCAGGCTGTGGGGGACGCCTTTTGCCTGCTCGAGCGTCTCAAACGGACCCATCGCGTCACGCGACCTCGCGACCATGACGCCATAATGGGCGTCCGGCCCGCAGCAATTGTCGCCCGAGTAGAAGAGATAATAGAAGTCGCCGTGCCGGATTACCCACGCGGCCTCGACGAGGCGCGGGAAGGCTCCCTTAACCGGGTTCGGCCAGACGAGGTCGATAGGCTCGCTGCCCGGCGCGAAAGACAGGCGGTCCTCGGCCAAGTCCTGGACCTTGATGGGTTGGAAGCCCGATCCCCAATAGAGCAGGCGCTTGCCTGTGACCGGATCGTCAAAGGCCATGGGGTCGATATATTCGAAGCCCATGCCCAGAAGCAGCGGCATGCCCATGTCGACGAACGGTCCTGCGGGCGATGTCGATGTAGCGACTGCAAGGCAGTGGCCACGCTGAGGCTCGTGACACACGTCCGGCGTTGCCGAATAATACATGAAGTATGTCGAACCGTCGAAGATCACGCTCGGCGCCCAGAAGTCCTGAGTTTCCTTTGCCCAAGCCGGCTTTTCGGGGAGCGCATCGCCGACGTGTTCCCAGTGAACCAGGTCCGCCGAGCGTGTGACCTGGATGTTGATCCAGTGTCCATCGCGCAGCGTCTGCGTCCCGTAAGCGTAATAATATCCGTCGGGTGCGAGAATCACCGCCGGATCAGGGAAGTCCTCGTCAAGGACCGGATTGGTGTAGGAGTTTTGGACCAGTGCATGAACGTTGGGAATGGCAGAGCCGGCAGAGGCATCGGGGGGCAAGTCAGTAGAATCCAAAGGGGTGCGCATTGAGCCGAGATACGAAGGGTTGGGCCGATCTGGAGACGGCATTGTCTTACCCGCTTACATAGAGGAGCTTAACGCCCGCTTTCCAGCGCGAATTTGTATTTCCGGATGCCTTCGTCGAACCGAGTTTAGCGAACCGAGCGCAGACTGCGTCCGAGGACGATACCCCTGTGAGCGATGCGCTTCCGGCGGGCTGCAAGCGCGAAGGACAATGACGCAGCGCAGCGTGACCTCAGAAGGCCTCGGCGGGAATTTTCATGAGCGTTTCCGCGCCCGCTTCGATCTTCTTCCTCAGAGCGGTCGATAGCGGAAGCTCGCGCTGTGCATAAAATCGGGCCGTGGCGAGCTTGGCGTCGTTGAAAGACTGGTCGCCCCTGCCCTCGTCAACCGCGCGCTGTGCGGCGGCAGCCATCTTGAGCCACATCCAGCCAAGGCTGACCAGACCCATCAGATCCATATAGGCGTAGGCGCCGGCTCCGGCATTGTTCGGGTCGGCCATGCCGTTCTGGGCGAGCCACATGGTGGCTGCCTGAAGATCCTGAAGCGCAGCCTCGAGGCCAGCCGCCACTCCGGCCGGATCGCCTGCCTGCTTCGCTTCGACGATGTCGCGGGCGACTAGTTCGAAGAAGCTCCGGACGGCGCGGCCGCCGTCCCTCGGCAGCTTGCGGCCAACCAGGTCCATCGCCTGGATGCCGTTGGTTCCCTCGTAGATCTGGGTAATGCGAGCGTCGCGGACGAACTGCTCGATGCCGTGCTCGCGGATGTAGCCGTGCCCACCGAGCACTTGCTGCGCATAGACGGCCGCCTGAAAGCCCTTGTCCGTGAGGTAGCCCTTGATGACAGGCGTCACGAGGCCGAGCAGATCCTCGGCCTGTTGGCGTTCCGCCTCGTCCGGCGACCGGCGGGCCAGGTCGACCAGCAAAGCGCCCCATAGGACAAGCGCGCGGCCGCCCTCGTTCCACGCTTTCGCCTCGAGAAGCATTCGGCGAACGTCGGGATGGACGATGATCGGGTCGGCCTTGGCGTTTGGGTCGCGATCAGCCTCCCTGAGCGCGCGACTTTGGCGGCGCTCCTTCGCGTAGGATGCGGCATTCTGGTACGCGACTTCACCTTGTGCGAGGCCCTGGAGGCCGACGCCGAGGCGCGCAGCGTTCATCATGATGAACATCGCCTGGAGGCCCTTCTCAGGCTCGCCAACGAGCCAGCCCTTCGCCCCATCATAGTTCATGACGCAGGTGGCGTTGCCGTGGATTCCCATCTTCTTTTCGAGCGCGCCGCAGGAGAGCTTGTTGCGCTCGCCGAGGCTCCCGTCCTCGTTCACGAGGAACTTGGGCACGACAAAGAGCGAGATGCCTTTCACATTGTCCGGCGCTCCGGCGATCTTGGCGAGGACGAGGTGAATGATGTTCTCGGAAAGGTCGTGTTCGCCCGAGGAGATGAAGATCTTAGTGCCGGTGATCGAGTAGCTGCCGTCCGGATTGGGGTCGGCGCGCGTCTTCAACAGGCCAAGGTCTGTTCCGCAATGCGGTTCAGTCAGATTCATCGTACCGGTCCAGCGGCCGCTCACCATGTTGGGGACGTACTTGTCTTTGAGCTCGTCGGACGCCTTCACCAGCAGCGAGGCGATCGCTCCGGCGGTAAGGCCCTGGTACATTTCAAAGCTGTGGTTAGCGGACAGGATGTACTCGCTGACCGCGGTGCCGACGACTTGCGGGAGTCCCTGACCGCCATATTGCTCCGGCGCCGTCAGGGTGGGCCAGCCGGCCTCACAAAATTGCTTATAGGCATCCTTAAAGCCCGGCGGCGTCGTAACCGAGCCATCGTCCGCTCGCTTGCAGCCGACCTCATCGCCGACGCGGTTCAAAGGTTGGAGCACTTCCTCACAGAAGCGGCCCGCCTCCTCGAGAATGGCGTCTATGAGATCTGGAGTGGCATTCGCGAAGCCTGGAAGGTTCGAGAATCGGCCGATGTCGAGCACGTCATTGAGAATGAACTGCGTCTCGCGGACGGGCGCGTTATAGATCGGCATCAGCTTACCTCCGTGTCAGTACCGTCCTATTCCGCAACGGGTTTTGCGTCCAGCATGTGTAAATGTCGGCCGCCGCACATTAGATGCAGCGCGAAAGGAACGAACATGAAGCTCGCTAGATTGCTCGCGCCAATGTTGCTGGTTGCGTCTGCACCTTCAGAAGCGGCTCCGAAAACCGAAACGGCAGTTCTGGCGGGAGGCTGCTTCTGGGGCATGGAGTGGGTCTACGAGCATGTGAAAGGCGTGACCGACGTGGTGTCGGGCTACGCCGGTGGTTCGGTGAAGGACGCGAGCTACGACTCAGTGAGCTCGGAACAGACCGGCCATGCCGAAGCAGTGCGGATTACCTATGATCCGAGCCAGATCAGCTATGCCCAGCTGCTTCAGGTCTTCTTCACGGTCGCCCACGATCCAACAGAGGTGAATCGGCAGGGTCCGGACGTCGGGACAAGCTATCGCTCGGCGATTTTCCCGCAATCGGACGCACAGGCGCGGTTTGCGAAAGCGTTCATCGCCAGACTTGATGGGGCCCACATGTTCAAGGAGCCGATCGCGACAAAGATCGAAACCGGGGGCTTTTATCCGGCGGAAGCCTATCATCAGGAGTTCGCGCGCAAGCACCCGCTCGATCCATACATCGTGATCAACGATCGTCCGAAGGTTGCTGCGCTGCAAAAGAAATTCCCCGCACTTTACAAGGGTTAAGGGCGCTAAGCGGTTAAGATTTCACGATTTATTCAGGTCGGGGGCGACAAAGGAACAACCGCGCACTATATGACGCGGCGATTACAGCCATCCGCGGCTCGGGGAACACACGGACGATGCTGACGACCAATCCTTTCGACGACGACAAGCTCCGCGAGGAGTGCGGGATTTTCGGTATCTGGGGCGCCGATAACGCGGCGAGCTTCGTCGCGCTCGGGCTTCACGCGCTGCAACACCGCGGTCAGGAAGCGGCCGGTATTACGACCTTCGACGGCAAGCATTTCCACTCGCACCGGGCGATGGGCCATGTCGCCGGTAACTTCGACCGCGACGACATCATCCGAAAGCTCGCCGGCCGCAGCGGCATCGGCCATGTCCGTTACTCGACGACCGGCGAGACGGCGCTGCGGAACGTGCAGCCTTTGTTCGCGGAGCTAGCTGAGGGCGGGTTCGCGGTTGCGCATAACGGCAACCTTTCGAACGCGATGAAGCTCAGGCGGACGTTGAACCGGCGCGGCTCGATCTTCCAATCGACCAGCGACACCGAGGTGATCATCCACCTGGTTGCGACGTCGGATCGGTCGAACACGCTTGACCGCCTGACCGATGCGCTGAAACTGGTCGAGGGCGCCTATTCGCTGATCGTGCTGACCGAAGAGGGATTGATCGCCTGTCGCGATCCGCTCGGCATCCGGCCGCTGGTGATGGGTAAACTTGGCGAAGCGACGATCTTCGCATCGGAGACGGTGGCGCTCGATGTCATCGGTGCGACTTTCATCCGCGATGTCGACCCGGGTGAGCTGGTGCTCGTCAATGACAGCGGCATCCGCTCCTTCCGTCCATTCGAGAAGGCGGCGCCGCGCCCCTGCATTTTCGAGCATGTCTATTTCTCGCGACCCGACTCCATCGCCGAAGGCATCTCTGTTTACGAGGTGCGTAAGAACATCGGTGCGGAGCTTTCGCGCGAGGCCCCCGTCGAAGCCGATTATGTGGTTCCAGTACCGGACAGCGGCGTGCCGGCGGCGCTTGGCTTCGCGCAGGCAAGCGGCATCCCGTTCGAGCTCGGAATCATTCGGTCCCACTATGTCGGTCGAACCTTCATCCAGCCGAGCCAGGAAGTCCGGCATCTCGGTGTGAAGCTGAAGCACAACGCAAACTCTGCACTGGTCGACGGCAAGAGCATCGTCCTCGTTGACGATTCGATCGTGCGCGGCACCACGTCGGTGAAGCTGGTGCAGATGATGCGTGACGCGGGCGCTCGTGAGGTTCACATGCGCATTGCTTCGCCCCCAACACGGCACAGTTGCTTCTACGGCGTCGACACTCCGGAGCGGGCGAAGCTGCTTGCCGCGCAGATGAGCGTCGAGCAAATGCGGGACTATATCAACGCGGACAGCCTCGCTTTTATCTCGATCGAAGGACTTTACCGAGCGTTGGGCGAAGAGCGGAACAACGCGCAGCCACAGCGTTGCGATGCCTGCTTCACTGGCGATTACCCGACGAGCCTGACCGATGTAAGCGAGAAGGAGCGCGGGACTTCGCTGTCGCTGGTCGCGAGCCGCTAACCCGCTCCAGCAGTCGAGCCGCCACCGCGCATCGGCCGGAATCGGCCGAGCCGATAGAACCACGGTCGGTCTTCGAACGATGCCGCAACCACCCAGGCGCCGGCCGTCAAAGCCCAGGAAACGATTGTCTCCTGCCAGTGAAACGCAGCCACGTGCCCATTGAGGACCATCGGCCCCCATACGAGAAGAGTGATCAGCGTGATCTGAACGGCCGCAATCGCTGCTCCTAGCGGAGCGGCGATTCCAATGACGATGGCGGCACCCGCAGCCAGATAGATGCTGCCCGTCAGATAGGCCCAGAACACGGGGTCCGGCAGCCACGCGGGAACGAGCGGAGCAGTCAGTTCGAGATACACGAAATGCGAAAGGCCGAAGGCAACCAGCGCAAGACCATACAACACATGCGCGATCCGCAATCCGATGTCTTTCGCCAGGAAATTGAGGATCCCACCCATCTTGTTTCTGCCCGACCAGACGAGCAGAACCCATGCGGCGGCAATCAACACCGCGCTTTCACCGAGACTTTGATAGGTGCCCTCAACCAAAGGCGCGCGAAGAACGAAAACGCCTTTGAACAGGATGGTCCAGATCAAGTAATAGGCGAATAGGGCAAGTGCCGCCGGGAACGCCGCTCGCTTCGACAATAGCCCTGCACCGCATATCAACGAGATGAAGTTGCAAAGGTAAGCCAGCAATTGCCGGTCAGGCTGGTTCTCCGGTACCGGCTGCCATATCGGTCCGAACGTGCCTCCGAAGAGGCCAATGAGGCCGATCGCCATCATCGTCACCGCAAAGAAGAGCTGGGTCGCTTTCCTCAATTGCATCTATCGACCTCCGCATGTCGGAATTCCTTTTGGAGTGACAGCCTTATTCCTACGGGCAAGGGTCGATCCTTGCCTTTCCAAACCCTCCCCATCCGCGGGAGCCGGTGCTAGGCGCTCCACATGAACGAAAATAGCAAACCTTTCTCCGGACGTCTTGCCGTCGTCACTGGGGCCAGTCGAGGCATTGGCGCCGCGACCGCCGAAGAGCTGGGCAATGCCGGCGCTCATGTCATCCTCGTTGCCCGGACCGCGAACTCGCTCGAGGAAGTGGAAGAGCGGATCCATCAGTCTGGGGGAACCGCCACGATCGCCCCGCTCGACCTCACTGATGGGGAGGCAATCGGGAAGCTTGCTGTCGCAGTGGCGGAGCGGTGGGAAAAGCTCGACATTCTTGTGCTGAACGCCGCAATGCTCGGCTCGTTGACGCCGGTTCAGGACATCGACCCAAAGGAATATTCGCGATTGTTGAGCCTTAATCTGCTTGCGAACCAGGCGCTCGTGGCGGCGTTCGACCCTCTTCTCAAGAAGTCGGACCAAGCCGACGTGGTCGCGCTCACCTCGTCGGTGGGCGCTGAGCCGCGCGCCTTCTGGGGCGCCTACGGCTCATCGAAAGCAGCGCTTGAGACGCTGCTCGGAGCCTATGCCGACGAGACCGCCTATCTCGAGCGGATTCGCGTCCACATTATCGATCCTGGAGCGACGCGAACGCGGATGCGGGCGCTCGCCTTTCCCGGCGAGGAGCCCGGAAGCGTCAAACCGCCAGAGGTTGTCGGGAAAGCCATTGTCGAGCGCCTGACAACAGCAGCTGCAACGGGAGAGAAAGTCCGCGTGGAGGCGTGATCAAGCGATCCAAGTCGAAGATGCGACTTAATGGCAAACCGACTGATCTATGATAGAACGATCTGAGGGAGCAGAGATGGCTCGGGTCGGCGACTTCAACAAACGTGCTCCGCGAATAGATGTCAGGCGATCCGCCGTCCTGATCGATTCGGACGGGGTCGAAGCGGGCGTCGTAATCCTCGACGTGTCGAGCGGCGGATTTCGTCTCAAAGTCGAGGAGCTTCCGCGCATCGGCGAGTTGGTCACGCTGCGGGTCGACAAGTCCGACGAATACCCAGCGCAGATCAGATGGGCACTCGGCGATGAAGCGGGTGGAGTCTTCCTCGCGGCCGTGAATTATTCCGAATGGTCCTGAGCAACGAACCATTTGGCGTCGTGAACGGGGGGAGTTGACGATGGTCGGGAACAAAGGAGGCGAGGACCGCCGCAGCGGCGGAGACCGCCGCGAGACTGATGACCGAAGGCGGCGGCCCGACCGGAGGGCTGTGAACCGGGGCGATGAACGTCGTGATGGCGACAGGCGCGAAGGGGAGCGTCGCGCAAAAGATTAGGCCGACCGCGTGAGCGTCACCTGCGCCACGTCGATGGCGCCTCCGCGGAAACCGCCTTCGCAATACATGAGGTAATAGCGCCACAGTTGGTGGAACGGCTCGCCGAAGCCTTCGAGAGCGCCGCGCGTCACGACTTGATTGTACCGCTCGCGCCAGCGTTTGAGGGTTTCCGCATAATCAAAACGGAAGCCGTCGCGGTTCTCCCAACTGAGACCACGTTCGCGCGCAAGGTCCTCGAAGCGCGGCTCGTCCAACAGCATGCCGCCAGGAAAGACATAGGTTTGGATGAAGTCGGCGCCGCGTGAATATCCGTCAAAGATCCGGCTATCGATGCTGATGTATTGGAGCGCGGCGCGGCCGCCGAGCTTCAGGTTGCGCGCGATGCTGTCAAGATAGGCGCCCCACCAGCGCTGCCCAACCGCTTCAACCATTTCGACCGACGCAACAGCGTCGAATTCCTCAGCGGTATCGCGATAATCCTGGAGGCGGATCTCTATTCGATCGGACAGACCCGCGGCGGCAACCTTCTTGTCAGCCCACGCCTTCTGCTCGGTCGACAAGGTAAGGCCGACGACCGTTGCGCCACGCTTCGCCGCTTCAGTCGCCAGACTCCCCCAGCCGCAGCCGATTTCGAGCAGACGCTGACCTGGATTTAGCGCGAGCCGGTCCAGCAAGAGCGTAACCTTACGTCGCTGAGCGTCCTCCAGGCTGTCAGCCGGCGAGACGAAACGAGCTGAGCTGTACGTCATCGTTTCATCCAGCCAGGCGGAATAGAAGTCGTTGCCCAGGTCGTAGTGCGCGGCGATGTTCGCGCGAGCCTTGCTGGGGGCATTGTCGCGGAGCCGATGGGCCAGCGCATTGATCCACCGAAACGCTCCCTTGGCGCGGCCGATCTCCCCGAGCGGTACGGCGTTGGCGGAAAAGCATTCGAACACCACGACCGGATCTGGGCTCGACCATTCGCCGAGCGCCCAGGCCTTGTACCAGCCAACCGAGCCGGAGGTCGCCAGTCGAATGAGCGCGAGCCAGCTCGACAGCCGCACGACGGCGTTCGGTCCTGGCGCGCGAAAGCCGAGGCGGCGCTTGCTGCCGTCCGGCAGCGTTACCTCGATCCCGCCACTCACGAGGCGCTTGTCGATCTCGTCCAGCACCTTCGAGATGGCTGGCGCGGCAAGGCGCGCGAAGGTTCCCCCACCGGTGGCGAAGCGCCGGTCCGCGCGCACCAAATGCTCGCCGCGCGTGCTCATGGCGGCCCAGTTATGAATTCGTTTACCGCTTGTCGAGCGGGATGAGGAAATAGCCGCTGCGGACGCGGCGAGCGCCGTTGTAGAAACGCTGATCTGTTAGGTAGGGTCGCCCGTCGATCCTCACGACGATCGGCATCCGGGACCACACAAGAAAGGAACGGATGTAGCGTTCCGTGCGCTCGGCGAGCGCAAGTTGCGGGTCATCAAGGCCGAGCGGTCGACTTTCTGCTTCGAGGCTCAATCCACTGAAAGGATTGTATTCGCCGCTTCCGAAGCGGTCGGTGCTGCGCCATTCGATATTGCGTTCCCAGAAAGTGAAAGGCGGCGGTCCGGCAACCACGAGCGCGGGTTCGATGCCGCGGCTGCGGAGCACGGCCGCAGCCTGTTTCTCGACCCAAAAGCTCTCCGCGAGGTTGACCCCGATGTACGCGAGCATGATGAGGCCGGCGACTTGAGCCGGTTGGCCAGCATGCGCCCCGCGTTTCCGCCAGCGCAGGGCCGACCAGCCGATGCCGACGATCATCAGCAGCCAATAGACCCAGTCGACTATGAAGATCGCATTGCCCGAATACCAGCGCCAGCTCATCGGGGCGAAGAGCGCGATGGCGTAAGTGGTCAGCCAGTCGAGGAAGGGATGCGTCAGCACCGCCAGGAAGGTCACGACGAACAGCGGTCCGGGCCTGTATGGGATCGTGTCCTGACTGCGCGGCTTTAGACGGTCGACGAGCCACAGAATGAAAACGATCCCCGCCGCGAGCACCGGCCACGCGAATATCCCGTGAAGCGGACCGCGGTGGAACTCGATTCCGTCGACTGGAAATGCGAGTGGAACGAAGACGTCGATGTCGGGCGCGTTGGCGCCGAGCAGGCAAGCGGCCATTGCGAATCGCGAGCGGCGCTTAAGGCCCATCTGGCCGAGCAGCGCGCCCGCCAAGGTATGCGTGATGTTGTCTATCGCCCGCCTCCGTCATTGCGAGCGAAGCGAAGCAATCCAGTCTGGATTGCCACGTAGCCTCCGGATCCTCGCAATGACACCACTGTTGGGAGCACTAGAGCTTGTGCGGCTCCTTTTCGACCATCCAGGTCTGCCCCTTGGAAACCAAAGCCTGAAGGTCGGCGGTCTTGCCTTTCGCGGCCGCTGTGTTCTGCTCGATCACCGCGGCTTCGAAGGTCGGTGCCGGGTTTTCGTAGATGACGCCGAGCGCCATCGGGAAGCTTTCCGGCATCAGGATCAGCATTGCCGCAATGCCCCTGTTCGTTGGGTCATGGACGATGACCGAGGGATCATCGCCATCGACAACCTTGAGCGCCAACCGATCGACATCCAGCGCAAGGCCCTTGGCGCCGCCCGCGAACAGCATCTTCTCGCCGGCCTTAAGCCACAGCTGTTTCTCGGCGGCGACCTCGCGCTCCGTGAAGCCTGAGAAGACGTCGTCGTTATAGACGACGCAGTTCTGGTAAATCTCGACGAAGCTCGCGCCCCTATGCGCATGCGCGGCCTTCAAGACGTCCGGCAAATTCTTGTGAACGTCGATCCCGCGCGCGACGAAGCGCGCGCCCGAACCAAGCGCGAACATGCACGGCGTGACTGGGCGGTCGACAGAGCCGAACGGGGTCGACGGGGAGCGCGTTCCGACGCGGCTGGTCGGTGAGTATTGGCCCTTGGTCAGCCCGTAGATCTCGTTGTTGAACAGCAGGATCTGGCAGTCGAGATTACGGCGGAGCACGTGCATCGTGTGGTTGCCGCCGATGCTGAGCGCATCGCCGTCACCCGTGATGATCCACACGTCGAGGTCGGGATTGGCGAGCTTGACGCCAGTCGCGATCGCCGGCGCTCGGCCGTGGATCGTGTGGAAGCCGTAGCTCGCCATGTAATAAGGGAAGCGGCTCGAGCAGCCGATGCCGCTGATGAACACCGTCTTCTCGCGCGCGACGCCGAGGTCCGGCATCGTCCGCTGAACCGCCTTAAGCACCGCATAGTCGCCGCAGCCGGGGCACCAGCGGACCTCCTGGTCGCTGGCCCAGTCCTTGGCGGTGGTGATTGTCGTCATGTCATTCATCAGTGCGGCCTCAGCCAGATAATCAGTAAAACAATCGCGATCAGCATGATCAACATCGGCCAGACGTTGAGCTGTCTCATTGCGGCTCCGCGCTTAAGGTCACTAAAGTCACGGAGAGCGGCTCCTTCGTCATGACTTTAGCATCTTGTCGATCGCAGCCTCGATCTCGGCGATGCGGAATGGATGGCCGCTGACCTTGGTGAGGGGCTTTGCGTCGACGAGGAACTGGTCGCGAAGCACGGTCTTGAACTGGCCCATGTTCATCTCGGGGACGAGGATATGTTTGAAGCCCTTGAGTAGGACAGACATATTTTTCGCCATCGGCCAGATGTGCCGGACGTGGACGTGCGCGACGTCCTGCCCCCTGGCGAGGGAGCGGCGCACCGCTTGGTGGATCGGCCCGAAGGTCGAGCCCCAGCCGACGACGGCGAGTTCGGCCCCTTCTCGACCGATGCAAACTTTCTGGTCAGGAATGGAGTTGGCGATACCCAGCACCTTGGCGGCGCGAGTATCCGTCATCTCCTGGTGGACTTCGGGGCGGTAGTCGATGTTACCCGTGCCGGGCGCCTTCTCGATGCCGCCGATGCGATGTTCGAGACCTGGCGTTCCAGGCTTGATCCACGGCCGCGCGAGGCCGTCTCCGCGAGAATAGGGCATGACCGCTTGCCCTTCGGCCGGCGGCGTGTCGAAAAACTTCACTGGGAATGGTTCGTAGCCGCTCATGTCCGGGACGCGCCACGGCTCGGCGGCGTTGGCGATGTAACCATCGGTCAGCAGGATAACCGGCGTCATGTAGCGGGTTGCGATGCGGCACGCCTCGATCGCGCATTCGAACGCGTCGGCGGGCGAGCGCGCCGCGATCACCGGCACGGGTGAATCCGCGTTGCGTCCGTAGACGGCCTGATAGAGGTCGGATTGCTCGGTCTTTGTCGGAAGTCCGGTTGAAGGACCGCCGCGCTGAGAATTGACCACGACCAGCGGAAGCTCGGTCATGACGGCAAGGCCGATCGCCTCTGTCTTTAGAGCGATACCCGGGCCCGACGAAGATGTAATGCCGAGCTGGCCGGCATAGCTTGCGCCAATCGCGGCGCAGATGGCCGCGATCTCATCCTCGGCCTGGAAGGTCGTAATCCCGAATTCCTTCAAGCGCGCCAGATGGTGGAGCAGCGGGCTCGCCGGAGTGATCGGGTAGGAGCCGAAGAACATCGGCAGGCCGGCGAGCTGGCAGCCCGCGACGAGTCCGAGCGCGAGCGCCTCGGCGCCGGTCACCGTGCGATAGAGGCCCGGCTCCGCGGGTGCGGGCGCGATGTGGTGCTGCTTGAACGGCGCACCCATCTCGACCGTCTCGCCATAAGCATGCCCGGCATTGAGAGCGGCGATGTTGGCTTCCGCGAGCTCGGGCGCCTTGGCGAATTTCGTCTTCAGCCAGTCGACGATCGGCTTGCGGTCACGGTCGAACATCCAGAGCGCGAGCCCCAGCGTCCACATGTTCTTGCAGCGCAGTGCCTCTTTGTTGCCAAGACCGAAGGGCTTCACGGCGTCGAGCGTCAGCTGCGAGATGTTGAAGTGGACGACTTGCCATTTGGCGAGGCTTCCGTCCTCGAGCGGACTTTGTTCGTAGCCCGCCTTGGCGAGGTTGCGGGCCGTGAACTCGCCCTCGTCGATGATGAGGAGCCCGCCTTCGCGAACCTCATTGGCATTTACCTTCAGCGCCGCGGGATTCATCGCGATCAGCACGTCGGGCTGGTCACCAGCGGTCTCGATCGCGGCCGAGCCGAAATTGATCTGGAAGGCCGACACGCCAAAGGTCGTGCCTTGCGGCGCCCGAATTTCCGCGGGGAAGTCGGGGAACGTGGCAAGGTCGTTCCCGGCAAGAGCCGTCGAGAGAGTGAACTGTCCGCCAGTCAGCTGCATGCCATCGCCGCTGTCGCCGGCGAAGCGGACGACGACCGCTTCCTGTGGCGGATGCGCGGTGGCTTCCTTTTCGGAGAGGAGATGGGTGGCTGTCGCCACGAGCGAGTCCTTCACAAACGCAAATGGGTTGGGTTGGCCATTAGTTTAGGCCGCTGCTGCTCTTTTCGCTACCTTTCTGTGGCGGTGGTCATTGCGAGGCGCGAAGCGCCGCGGCAATCCAGATGGATTGCTTCGTTTCACTCGCAATGACGTTTAAGGGAACGCCATGACCAACGGTGACCGATACCGCCGCGGAGTGGGCGTGATGCTCCTGAACTCGCAGGGCAAGGTATTCGTCGGCGCGCGCATCGATAATACTGACGAGGCCTGGCAGATGCCGCAGGGGGGGCTCGACAAAAGTGACGCCGACCCGTGGGCGGCCGCGTTGCGGGAGCTAGAGGAGGAGACGGGAATTTCGTCGCGTCTCGTAGAGCGCGTCTCTTGCTGCCCGGAGCGACTGAAATACGACTTGCCCGTCGAACTTCGCGGGAAGCTGTGGGGAGGGAAATACAAGGGCCAGGATCAGGACTGGTACCTCGCGCGCTTCCTCGGAAGCGACAGCGACATCAACATCCACACAGAGGACCCAGAGTTCCGCGAGTGGAAATGGATTGAGCCGGCACAGCTTCCCGAACTGATTGTTCCGTTCAAGCGCGATCTCTACCGGCAACTGCTCAGTGAGTTTTCGGAGCATCTGTAAGCAAAATCGGTCAACCTGGCGCGCCGTCCCAACGGACGACCGTAAATTGTTGAAAACCCGGATCGATCTTGCACCGCCGTGATTTACGCTCCCCGGTTCTGACGAATCGGGTGGGGGGAGATGTACCTCGAAAGTCCTGCAAGGCCGCGAGAAACTGCGATGGCCACCGGCAGCAATGAGCATGCTGAAGGACTGATGCTGCTTCGCGCCAGCACGCTCAAGATCATCCGCCTGCAACTCGCGATCGAGCGCCATGACCGGCACGTTGTTCTCGAGGCGATGGACGACCTCGTCGACCTCGACCGCCGGCTACAGGATTACCTCGACGCAGTTCCCGCCACCGGAGAGCAGCTCATGCTCCGGCGCGAACTGGACTGTGAGCGCGCCGCATTGAACGAAGAGAAGCTGACTCTCGCGGCGGAGGTCGTGCGCAGGCCCACGAACATCAGCGAGCGACCGGAGCGGATCGCGCAGGCGAGCGAACTCGACGACGATTGGCTCGGACCGCGCAACTTCCAGCTCGAACCGGTAGAGCCACGCCGGAGAAGTTGGTGGCTGGCTGTCATCCCAATCCCTGTTCTTGGCCTGGCCGCCGCTGCCTATTTCGTCAGCGTGCCGGATGCTCTGGCGTGGCTCACCGAAATCGCGGGGGTCATCCAATGATCGAGTCCGACGGCTTCTTCCGCGCCAAGGAACTCGAAGCCTATGAAGCGATGGGCTCACTGGACGCACATGGCGAGACCGTACGTCTCATCCTGGCCGAAGTGTCGCTCCTCGCCGAGAAGTACCGCTATGTCTGCCGGCACGACGTGCCGCACGTGCGCGAACTCGCGGGCCTAATCGACCTGCTGTGGCAGGAGATCGAGATGGATTCGATGGTAGTGGCGGAAACGAACCCACTCGACGAAATCGGCACCTACTAGCGAGCAGAGCGCATGGGCCTTTTCGCATTTTTGGCCCCAGTCGGACCATTCGCCGGATTATCGAATGCCGCGAGACAGAAGATCGGCGAGCGCTTTCCTGTTCTGTCCATCGTGGATGTCGAAAGCGCCGCAGCATCTTTCCTGACCGAGCTGCAGGCACCGAAAATAGAGCCGCGCCTGGCCGAGGCCCGCGAAGAGCTGAACATCTTCGCGAAGGAGCTGGCGCGTTTTCATGGCGCGCTTAATCAGGTTCGAAAGCATCGCCTCGATGACGCGATTGGCGAGGCCAGTCGTGAGATCAGCGGCGAAAATGGGCTCGAAGGTCTCGAGCGGTCTCTCAACTATGTCCGAACAGCCATTCAGCAAACGTCACGGACGCTGCCGCTTGGGCGCGCGGAGTTTGCGTGCAGGAGGCTAGTCGCGACACTCGCAAAACAAATAAGTGGGGCGGGACTTCCTATTAGCGGCACTGTCAGCGATCCGCTCGTCAGCCTGGTGGACCTGATCTTCGAAGATTTGATGATCGGCGGGGACGCCACAAGCGCCGTCAGGGAATGGCATCAGAGCCAGGCAGCCGACATTGACCAGGAGCGCGCCAGCCTATTGCTCGATCTCGTGCCGTGATCGCGCAGGCCTTTCGTCACGTGAGCGGCGCGTGCAGTCGATAGGCAAGTGTCACCCGGCAGTCACCAAACGACCATCGGTCGAAACAGCATTTAAACGTGATGCAATTGCGCTAACCAGACTGCCCGTTCTCTCGATGCGGAGGGTCACATGCGCCACCTCGCTCCGGTCTTGGTTGCTTTCGCAATCGTAACGCCTGCCTCGGACGCAGCTTCGCCGAACTTAAGTGCGGTCATCAACAAGGCCGTCGCGGACCCTGCGCGTCCGGCCGCCTACAGAAAGGCCGATCCGCTGCGCAAGCCGGCGGAGACCCTGGCATTTGCCGGCGTGCAGCCTGGAATGACGGTCGGTGAATTCTATCCCGGAGGGGGATATTTCACGCGAATGCTGAGCGACATCGTGGGCCCGTCCGGCCATATCTACGCGATCGAGAACGATCGCTGGCAGGACTCGGTCAAGGACGACAAAGCGATGCTCGCCGAGGGCAAATGGAAGAACGTGTCGCTGGACGTGAAGCCGTTCGGCACGGTCGCTTTCCCGAAGCCGCTCGACCTCGCGTGGGTCACGCAAAACTATCATGACATGAAGATCGCCAAGTACGGCAAGGTCGACACAGTCGCGTTCGACCGAGCGGTCTACAAGGCACTCAAGCCCGGCGGCATCTTCTTCATCCTGGACCATCAAGGCCCGGCAAGCCTGACGCCCGCGCAGATCGAGAAAATGCATCGCATCAACCGTGACGTCGTCGTTCGCGAGGTCACATCAGCAGGGTTCAAATTGGCAGCCGAGGGCAACTTCCTGCGTCGTCCCGGCGACGATCACACGAAGTCCATCTTCGACCCGGCGATCAGGGGGCACACGGACCAGTACGCACTGAAGTTCGTCAAGCCGAAACAGTAAAGGAACAGCGGCCGAAGCCGCCGTGATCAGGCCTCTTCGAGGAGGCTCTTGGCCGCGACGAGGGTTCTGAGCTCGCCGCTCGCATAGGGCTTGTGCAGGACCCGCGCGCCATGCGGCACTTCGTTCGGACGCAGGTCATGGCCCGCCGAGGTGAGCACGAACTGGACGTTGGGGCGCTCCTCGGAGATCCGCCGGCAGAACTCGATGCCGGTCACGTCGCCGGGGAGCTGAGCCTCCGTCACCACCACCTCTATTTCCGGATGCTCCTGAAGCACCGCAGCGGCGTCGGTGGCGTCGTAGGCATGGAAAGTGTCGAAGCCGGATTCGCGAAGGATGTCGGACGCTACCATTCCGACAAAGGGCTGATCTTCAACGATCAAAGCAGCTGGCCGACTCGGAGTCATATGACCCTCATCTATGTTGGGGCTGTGGATAAATCATGGCTGATTGAATGAGAGTCAATCAGCCTCTGTCCCGGTTCAACTCCGCTTCGTCTTTTTTGGGGACTTGGCCGGCTTCGAGGCCTTGGTCGCGCGCGTGCTGCTCGAACGCTTCGGAGCCCTTGCCGACTTTGGGGCCTTTCGCGGCTTTGGGGCCTTGCTCCGCTTGGCCGGCTTGGCGGTTTCCGTCGCCAAGGTCTCCATCGCGTTGCGGCCGACCTGGAGCGCGAGCTGCCACAGGGCGTTGCTGCGATCTGCGCCCTCCTTGGCAAGAGTACGAAGCTCGTCCCCTGCCTCTTCCGCGAGACGGCGCGCCTTGTTCGTGTCCTTGAGCGCGGAAGCGGTTGCGACGAGAGCAGCGGCCACGACATCCGCCACAAGCGGGTTTTGGCTTAGCGATCTGAGGCTTGCAGCGGCCGAGCCGGCCGAGGATTTCTTCTTGTCCTTCTTTTTCTTTTTATCCTTGGGCACGTTTTTTCCCTTCCGACTCCGGGAGTATCCGGAGCCCACATACCAATTTTCGTCACAAGACTGTAACAGGCACCTGTTTCAGTTCTGCGACATGCATTGGGCAAGATCGAACCCATCCCTTCCGTCCCGGCCAAGCTGATGGACACTGTGGTGACCGACGTTGTTGCGGCTGCGGCACCCGCTGAAGCGGCGCAGCCGGAACTCCGTTACTTCAACCGCGAGCTCAGCTGGCTCGCCTTCAACCGCCGCGTGCTCGAAGAGGCTTGCAACACCAATTATCCGCTTCTCGAGCGCGTGCGCTTCCTGTCGATCTCGGCGAATAACCTCGACGAGTTCGTCATGGTGCGGGTCGCCGGCCTGAAAGCGCACCAGGCGCTCGGGGTCGAGGAACTCTCACCCGAAGGCCTGACGGTGGCCCAACAGCTGGCGGCGGTGACGGCCGAAGTGGACAGGCTGGTGACCAGCCAGCACGAGGTGTGGGGTGCCCTCAAGACCGAGCTCGACCAAGCCGGAATGCGCGTCGTCGGCGACGAGCCACTCGATCCGGCGACCGAGGCATGGCTCGACCAGCACTTCCGCGAGCAGATCTTCCCGGTCCTGACGCCGCAGGCGATCGATCCCGCGCACCCCTTCCCATTCATCCCGAACAAGGGCCTCAGCCTGATCTTCGAACTCAAGAAGGGTCGTACCAGCGTCCGCGAGTTGATCATGGCGCCGTCCAGCCTGCCGCGATTCATTCGGATTCCCGGGGACACCGGCCGCTACATCGCGCTCGAAACGCTGATCCGCCGCAAGACGGATTATCTCTTCCCGAAATACCAGCTCCTGCAGGGCGGCGCGTTCCGGATCATCCGGGACAGTGACATTGAGGTCGAGGAGGAGGCCGAGGACCTGGCGCTTTACTTCCGCACTGCGATCAAGCGCCGCCGCCGCGGCCGCGTCGTGTGGCTCGAACTCGAACCGGACATGGCCGAGAGCCTCGTACGCGTCGTCCAGGAGGGACTCGACGCACAGAGTGCAATCATCTCGGAAACGCGAGGGTTCCTCGGAATGAACGACCTCTCGCAGCTGGTTGACGAAGATCGACCCGATCTGAAGTTCCCGCCATTCGACCCACGCTTCCCCGAGCGAATTCGCGAGCACGGCGGAGACTGCTTCGCGGCGATCAAGGAGAAGGACATCCTCGTCCACCATCCTTACGAGAGCTTCGAGGTGGTCGTCGCATTCATCCAGCAGGCGGCGGCAGATCCTGACGTTATCGCGATCAAGCAGACGCTGTACCGCGCGGGCAAGCAGTCGGCGATCATCAAGGCGCTGATCGACGCGGCCGAATCGGGCAAGTCCGTAACGGCCGTGATCGAGCTCAAGGCCCGCTTCGACGAAGAGCAGAATCTCATGTGGGCCAATGCGCTCGAGCGTGCCGGCGTGCAGGTGGTTTACGGCTTCATCGAGTGGAAGACCCATGCGAAGGTCTCGATGGTCATTCGGCGCGAGGAGAAGGGCTTCCGCACCTACTGCCATTTCGGAACCGGGAATTATCATCCGGTCACGGCGAAGATTTATACCGACCTCAGCTATTTCACCGCCAACGCTCAGATCGGGCGGGATGCCGCCAAGCTGTTCAATTACATCACGGGCTATCTCGAGCCGCGGAATCTCAAGCAGCTTGTAATCTCGCCGCAGAATATGCGCTCCGAGCTGTGCAAGCTGATCGACGCGGAAATCGGCGCGGCCAAGGCAGGCAGACCGTCCGGCATCTGGGCCAAGCTGAATTCGCTCGTCGATCCCATCATGATCGACAAGCTCTACGAGGCGAGCAACGCGGGCGTTCCGATCGACCTGGTCGTGCGCGGGGTCTGCTGCCTGCGTCCCGGCGTGCCGGGCATGTCCGAGAACATCTACGTCAAATCGATCGTCGGACGATTCCTGGAGCATGCGCGACTGTGGTGCTTCGCGAACGGCCACGAGCTGCCTCACCCGGAAGCCAAGGTGTACATCAGCTCCGCCGACTGGATGCCGCGCAATTTCGACCGGCGGATCGAATATATGTTGCCGCTCGAAAACAAGACCGTGCATGCCCAGCTGCTCGACCAGGTGATGGTCGCCAATCTCATCGACAACGAGCAGAGCTGGCGCCTGAATCCCGACGGGACCTACACGCGACTGCAGCCCAAGCCGGGACAGGAATTCAACCTGCACAAATATTTCATGTCGAACCCCAGCTTGTCGGGCCGTGGGCAGGCCTTAAAGAAAGGCCGCAAAGTTCCAAAGCTGCGCTTCCATCGGGGAAGGTAAAGCCTGAAAAGCACAGAGCCCGCCGCCATCATCGACATCGGGTCGAACTCCGTGCGGCTTGTCGTCTACGCCGGCCCGCCGCGCATTCCGACGCCAATCTTCAACGAAAAGGTGCTTGCCGGCCTCGGATCTGGGCTCGACCGTTATGGCCCGCTGCCGGCAGAACCACGTGAGAGAGCTCTCGCGGCGCTTCGCCGGTTCAGGCTTCTGATCGACCATATGAAGGTGAAGCAGACCCGGGTCGTCGCCACGGCAGCGATCCGCGACGCGGCGGATGGGCCCGAGTTCGTGCGGGAAGTCCAGCGCATCGGTCTCGATTGCGAAGTGCTGAGCGCCGAGGAAGAAGCGCGCCTCGCGGGCGAAGGAGTGGTGTCGGGCATCCCGGAAGCCGACGGAATCGTCGGCGACCTCGGAGGAGGCAGCCTCGAGCTGGTAAAGGTCGGCGACGGAATCGAGACGCCCGGGATTTCCCTCCCGCTCGGAGTGCTACGGCTTGACCCCAGCCCGGACGGGGAGAAAGCCGCGCGCAAGGTGCTGAGGAGCGCGCTGAAGGAAAACGGCCTTCGCGAGCTCGGACGCGGACGCCCATTCTATATGGTCGGCGGTTCGTGGCGCGCTCTGGCGCGTATCGACATGATAGCAACCGACTTTCCGCTGCCGATCACGCATCAGTACAAGATGAAGCCGGGCCGGTCGCGCGAGTTGCGCAAGCTCGCAAGGAGCACTGACCTGGTAGTGGCTGCGGCGGTTGCGCCGGCGCGTCTTGCGACCTCGCCCGTAGCCGCGATGTTGCTCGACTTAATTGTCGACGAGATCGAACCTTCACACCTGATCGTGTCGACCTACGGCATTCGCGAAGGACTGCTCTATTCTAAGCTCAAGTCACGGCAGCGGAGGCTCGATCCGCTTATCGAGGAAGCTCGCGATGCAGGAGGCGGCGAGCATCGCTTCGGCCAACACGGCGACCTTCTCGACGAATGGATAGCGCCCTTGTTCGATGATGGACCGGCGATGAAGCGGCTTCGTCTTGCGTCCTGCCTTCTTGCTGACGTGGCGTGGCAGGCGAACCCTGGATTCCGGGCCGATCGCGGAATCGAAATGGCGCTCCACGGCAACTGGGTTGCGGTGACTCCGCCTGGCCGAGTCATCATGGCCCAGGCGCTTTCAGCCAATTTCGGCCGCGACCGCCTGCCTGACCCGCGGGTCATGGGTTTGTGCAAGGGAGATCAGATGACGCGAGCCCATTGCTGGGGACTGGCGATGCGGCTCGGACAACGCTTGTCGGGCGGCGTCGGATCGGTGCTCAAGGAAACGAGCCTGGACGTCGTAAACGGCGTAATTCATCTCAGCGTATTGCACCGCGAGGAAGCGCTCATCGGTGATGCGGTCGAGCGCCGGCTCCTGCGGCTCGCCGATGCCCTCGGAAAGGAAGCGGTGATCGCGACAAGCTAGTTCATCTCAGCTGTGAACTTGCCGTCGGCTCCTGCACGAAGGAGCTGAAAGGCCTCCCTTGACGGTGTGGCCTTCCTTCGGCGGCGCGGCTAGGAGCCGGTCGCATGGGGGAACTTTCGTCCACCGAGCGCGACACGGTCGAGCGGGCCGGTGCCGAGCCGATGCTCGACCAGGTACTGGCCTGGTCGGCGATCAACAGCGGCTCGCGCAACCTTGGTGGCCTCGAGCGGATGGCGGATCTGCTTACCGATGCTTTCAGCACCCTCCCCGGCATTCTGCGGCTGGAGAATCCAGCAGATGTCGAAGCAGTCGATTCCAACGGCCGGGCGGTGAAAGTACCACATGGCAGGCACTTGCATTTGACGGTTCGGCCGACGGCGCCGGTGCAACTGCTTTTCACCGGCCACATGGACACGGTGTTCGCGGCCGATCACGCATTCCAGCAAACGCGCTGGCTCGAGGATGGAGTACTGAACGGCCCTGGTGTTGCCGACATGAAGGGCGGCATCGCCGTGATGCTCGCGGCACTAAAGGCGCTGGAACGGAGTCCGTCGGCCGACCGGGTGGGCTACGAAGTGGTGATCAACAGCGACGAGGAAGTCGGATCGCTGGCGTCCGCGCCGCTCCTCGCGCGAGCTGCCGCCGGAAAAACAGCGGCGCTGACTTACGAACCGGCAGCGCTCCCCGATGGCACCCTTGCCGGGGCACGGCCAGGAAGTGGCAATTTCGCCATCGTCGTGCGAGGCCGCTCAGCGCACGCCGGGCGCAATCCCGAGGATGGCCGCAACGCCTTGCTCGCAGCCGCCGACCTGGCCATGCGGCTCGACGGTCTCAAGCGCGAGGGTCTGACGGTCAATCCTTCACGCATTGAAGGCGGCTCGCCCAGCAATGTCGTCCCGGACCTCGCGATCTTGCGCGTCAATCTCAGGCCGCGCACGCCGGAGATCGAAGCCGCTGCGAAGCGCGAGATCGATGAGGCCGTCGCTTCCGTCGCGACGGAACGCGACGTGAAGATCGAACTGAGCGGTGGCTTCGGCCGGCCGCCCAAACCGCTCACGCCGGAAGCCGAGGCGCTGTTCGACCTAGTCAAGCAAGCCGGGTCCGACCTGGGACAGAGCATCACATGGCAGTCCTCGGGCGGCGTATGCGATGGAAACAATATCGCCGCCTGCGGCGTGCCCGTCGTCGACACGATGGGCGTGCGCGGCGGCAAGATTCACAGCATGGAGGAATTTCTGATCGTCGACAGCTTGAAGGAGCGCGCCGCTCTGTCCGCGCTCACGGTCCTGCGGCTCGCCGGGGGAGCAGCATGACGTTCAGGATTCGCCCTGCGAGCGGTGACGATTTTCGTGCGATCTATCAGATGGCCAAGCTCACCGGCGGCGGCTTCACCAACCTGCCGGCGGACCGGGCGACGCTCGTCGGCAAGCTTGCCCGTTCCGACGCCTCATTTTCGCGGAAGGACGATACCCAGGGCGGCGATCTCTACGTCTTCGTCATGGAGGACCCAAAGAGCAGAAAGATTCGCGGCACCTGCCAGGTCTTCGGCCAGGTCGGCGTGCAGCAGCCATTCTATTCCTATCATTTGAGCACGCTGACCCAGACCAGCCCCGAACTGGGCAAGACGTTTCGCAATCAGCGGCTGTCCCTCACGACCGATCTCGAAGGCTCGTCCGAAGTCGGCGGACTGTTTCTCCATCCGGAAATACGCGCGGGGGGATGGGGCGCTCTTCTCGCCCGCAGCCGCTACCTGTTCATGAAGCTCCATCGCTCGCGCTTTGGCGACCGAACCCTGGCCGAGCTCCGCGGAGTGATGGACGAGGCCGGCCATGCCCCTTTCTGGGATGCGCTGGCAGGCAAGTTCTTCGGCATGAGCTTTCCCGAAGCCGACGAGTTCAACGCCGTTCACGGGACCAAGTTCATCGCCGACTTGATGCCGCGCTCACCTGTCTACGTCGCGCTTCTGACCGAAGAAGCGAAGGCGGTCATTGGACAGCCTCACCCGACCGGTCGCGCGGCGCTCCGGATGCTTGAAGCGGAAGGCTTCCGCTACGATCGGTACATCGACATTTTCGACGGCGGCCCCACCGTGACAGCCCGTACTGATGATATCCGCACCGCGCGGGAGGCGCGGGAGGAAAGAATTGCCGAGATTGGCGAGGGCGGTCCGACGAAAGTGCTGGCTGCAGCGGGTAGGCTGAAGGATTTCCGTGCCTGCTTCGCGTCGATCAAGAAGTTGGCTAAACAAGGCATTCGGATCGACCCGGAGGCAGCCGAACTGCTGGAGGTACAGGTCGGCGACAAGCTGCTGGTGGTCCCTCGCTGAGATGGCCCTGCGAGAAATCAACTTCGACGGGATCATTGGGCCGAGCCACAATTATGCGGGATTGAGCTTCGGCAATGTCGCGTCGATGCGACACGCCGGCGCTGTGTCGGAGCCTCGGGCCGCGGCGCTTCAGGGCATCGACAAGATGCGCGCCAATCTGGCGCTTGGCCTCAGCCAGGGAATTTTCCTTCCTCAGCCGCGGCCCGACCAAGCCTGGCTCGCGGGGCTCGGCACGACGATTGAAGAGGCGGAGCCGACGCTTACGGCCAATGCGATGTCCGCTTCGGCAATGTGGGCGGCGAACGCTGCGACCGTCTCGCCCTCGCCCGACACCGCTGACGGAAAGTGCCATCTCACCGTTGCGAACCTCAGAACCATGCCACACCGGAGCCATGAGTGGCCGGCGACGCTTGCTCAGCTCGAGCTGGCGTTCGGGGCAGCGGCATTTGCGGTGCATGGCCCAATACCACCTGCGTTCGGTGATGAAGGTGCAGCCAATCACATGCGGCTGGCGCCGTCTCATGGCGAACCGGGCGTCGAGATCTTTGTTTATGGAGTGTCCGGAGGCGCCTTCCCTGCGCGCCAGCACGTCGAGGCATCGAAGGCGATTGCGCGCAGGCACCGGCTGGATCCGGAGCGGATCGTTTTCGCCGAGCAGTCCGAGGAGGCGATCGCTGCGGGAGCCTTCCACAACGACGTGGTTGCGGTCGCCAACGAGCGCGTGCTCTTTGCGCATGAGAAGGCGTTTTCCGACAAGGGGCCGGTCGTTTCCGCATGTGAACGGCTGGTACCGGGCTTCGAATATGTCGAGGTGCAGGATGCGCAGGTTCCGCTCGTCGATGCGGTCAAATCCTATCTATTTAACGCGCAGCTCGTGACACCGCCAACCGGAGAAACGACCCTTATCGTCCCGACGGAAGCGCGTGAAACTCCATCCGTCTGGAACTGGATCGAACGACATGTCGCCGGCAACGGGCCGATCCGCCGCGTGGAGGTGGTCGACGTTCGCCAGTCGATGGCTAATGGCGGAGGGCCCGCCTGCCTGAGGCTCCGCGTCGTTGCGGACCCTTCGACGGTAGACCCCCGGTTCATGGTCGATGACGCCAGGCTCGACTGGATCGCAGATGTCATCCAGCGTCATTGGCCCGAACAGATCCATCACGAGGCGCTGCAGACTCCCGCACTAATCCGCGACGTGGAGGCGGCACGCGCGGAGCTGCTCCACGCTCTCGATTTGGCACAGCTCCTATAAGTTAACGGCCACTTTACCGTTTTCCTTAGCCCCCGAATGGCTCAAATCTGCCGCAGGCACGTTGAGTCGTTAACGATTCGGGATGAGGGCTATGCTCCGGAAAGTCGGTCGGCTGTTCACGATCAAGACGCGTTGGGAAGCGTGGTTTGTCATCTATGCAATCGCGCTCGGAGCGGTCGAACGCGGCCGTCACTATCTCGAAACTTATCCCGGATGGCAGGGCTGGCTGCTGGCGGCCGCCTGCACAGGCGTGGTGTTTCTGGCCGGGGCCAAGCTGCTCGACTCAGTGCGGCCGGCTCCCGCTGCCGTGCGCGCGGGACCCCATTCTGCTCCGGTGGTGAGGCGATCGCTTACTGGTCGTAATCGACCCATGCTCCGGCGCTATCGTCCTTCTTCAAAGTCACGGATTTCACGTCGCAAAGATTGACGCCGGCCCACGTGACCGGGCTTCCACCGACGTTCGCGCGGATATCGAACGCGCAATCCGGATCCTTGAACTGAACCGAGCCGCTGGCTCCCGCCGCGGGAGCCGCTCCCAACGGCTTCCAGTCGTTAGTTCCTGAACGGCGGATCGAGACGTTTGCAAGAGCGCCCGAAGTGCCGTTGACGAGCCTGAAGTCCGACGCCCCAGCGAAAGCCGGAGCGCTCGAGATCGCGAGGAGAGCGAAGATCGCGAGCCTGTTCATGGGCCCGGGCAATACACCCGAGCGCATTGAACTTAAACGAAATTCGATTGGCGTTAATTAAGCCGCGTTGAGCTCGGCGTAGTCCGGCCGTGAACGCCAGAATACCGGACTGGGCCCAGGCCCACGGTTGCAGGCTTCCTTCAATGGCAGCGCCGTTCCGCAGAAGGCACACTCGGCCAACATGCGGCCGACCAGCCAGTGAGTGCGGCCGCAGCCAGGGCAGTGGTTGACCTCGCCGTCATGATAGACCGCGTGGTAGCCGCGCACATTCGGGTTGAACGCAGTGCGGCGGTTTTCAATCGAACTCAGCATGGTGCCTTCCTTAGAAACCATTTGCCCAACCAAACGAGCGTCGAGTCGTTAGGTTTCAAGGATGATCCGTGATTGGTCCGACTGTGTCACCGTTGAGCAACTGAATGTGTCAGGCGGGGACAACAAACGTTAAGAACAGGGGCCAAACGCCCACTTTGTGGGCGCTGCTGTGGATATTAACTGTCTCTTCATTGTTCCGATGTGATGTTCCCACGGTTGTCCTCAAGGTGGACAGGGGGGACCGGTGGAATCGAACGAGCGTTATTACCGCAGGCGCGCAGTGGAAGAGCGTATGGCGGCACAGCGTGCGGTAACCGAACAGGCCCGCGCATGGCACACCAAGTTGGCGGAAGACTTCGCGGCTCGAGCAGGCATTTGCACGACCGCAATCTGTTCTCAGACAGCCGTCAGCGCCTGAACTCGACGACGGACGGCCGCGCCTAGCCCGCGGAGCTGCCCGGCATCGTTTCTAAGGCCGTTCGGCAAGGGTTGCGCCCCGCCATTCATCCCCTTATGTCGCGGCCTCCGCGTCGCCGCACCACGCGATGCACCGCGCGCCCGTAGCTCAGCTGGATAGAGCACCAGACTACGAATCTGGGGGTCAGAGGTTCGAATCCTTTCGGGCGCGCCATTTTCTGACAATTTCCGATCTTTCAGGCCTCCGGGGCGTCGTCGCCAACGACGGGGACGCGTGGTGTGGCGCGCGCGCCCACGGATTGCTGGCAATTCCGCCCCATTTCCGGAAGTGCTGAAGGCTGTGCAGACGTTTGCCCTTATCGAACTCCTTTCTTAATCCTCCCGCTGAGTCGGCGAGAGGTATGATTTGGTACCGCGGATTATTCATCAGATTTTCTTGCAGGGCGTTTTGCCGCCCGATCTCGAACGACACGTCAATAATCTCAAAAGCCTCAACCCGGGTTGGGAACATCGGCTCTATGATTTGAAGGACGCCGAGAGGATCGTCGCGGAATATGGCGGCGAGATCGCCGAGGCGTACCACAGGATAGACCCTCGCTATGGCGCTGCCAGGGCTGACTTTCTGAGGCACCTCATCATCTTGCGCCATGGCGGGGTATATTGCGACATCAAAAGCGGCTTCTCCCGTCCACTTGATGAAGTGATCCGACAGGATGACTCCTACATCCTCGCTCAGTGGCGCAACGGACCCGGAGAACCTTATGAAGGGCGCGGTCTCCATCGTGATCTCGCGCACGTTCCGGGTGGTGAGTTCGTAACCTACTTCATCATCTCGGCGCCGAACCATCCGTTCACGGCAGCCGTTACCCGGGGGATCGTGAACAATATCTCACGCTATAGGCCATGGCACGCGGTCGGCAGAAACGGAGTTCTCCGAACGACAGGTCCCATTGCCTACACATTGGCGCTTCATCCGTTACTCGACCGGCATCCGCACCGCTTCGCCAGCGAAGAAGAGTTGGGGGCCTACCCTAGCATCGCCTACGATCACTTCGCCGTGTTCAAGGGCCACTATTCGCAGCTCCGCGTACCGGTCGTGCGTCTCGGACTGGCCGGCACCGTTTTGAGCCGCGTCTTCGACAGCATGCGCGCGCTAAAAAGGCGGCTATTCCCGTCTACTCAGCGGCCAATGGCCTAAGGGCCAGTTTCCACGTGTCCGCTAGTAGCTTGTCTATTTAAGCTGCTCTTCCGGTCCCATTGAACCGCGTTCCAGGGCATCTTCCATGAGATCGATGACGCGGACCAGGCGATCGACGGGTTGGCTGAATCGATCACCGTCGACAGGTTCCGCAAACGTCAGCCCGAACTTGAATCCGAGAGCGTCCGAAATGGCCTTGTACGGCATGTTGAAATGCTGGGCGCCCATGATCGTCAGCAAACCCGCCCCCGGCGGCATTGCAATGGCCGCATGGGCCAGCGCCGATCCTTCGGGAGAGACGACGAGCCGAGCACCAGCAAGAATTGTCGCAATCTCGCGCGCGTCCATCAGCCCGGGATCGATAACGGTGAATCCGCGACTACCAAGGACTTCGCGCACCTCGTCATTGTTCGCCAAAGTCCGCGCCAATCCCGCTTGGCTCCGCTCCAGGAAGACGCGCCCATTCGAGAGCTCGGATGCGCCCACCTTAGCTCGGATGCGTGAGCGCAAACGGCCGTACGCTTCCGTAAAGCCGCCATTGAGCTGAAAGAAATCATATACCCATAGGCGATCGCACCGGGCCAGGTTCGTACGGCGGGGATGGAGCGACAGCATATCCCTATATCCGGCCTCGTGGGTCCACGGCTTTTGGTCGAGTACCAAGGCATGAAGCCCATTATCTTCGGCCAGCAACTCAAGCGTCAGGCCTTCTCTCAGCCAGTGCCCGAAATATTTCTGCGTCCAGTAGGTGCTGCACAGTGCTGCCTCTTCGATCCGTTGCGGCGATCCCTGAAGAAGAAACTTGCGCTTCTCCGGAGCGAGACGTTGAAAGTACTTAGTAGTCAGAAGCGTCCCGTCGGCGATGATGGCGTCTCGCACCAGGTGCATCCGCGTAGGACCCTGCTCCATGACGCGCTGACTCAGTCTTTCAAAATTGATCTCCGGAACAGAATCGTAGTGATGGCCTACGATCCTGCTGGGCTCGTCTGGCAACATGATGGGTAATTCGACGCTTCGCCGGCAGCGGCCGGCGATCTCCCTGCTCGCTTCGGCAGAATGCTCGAGCGAATCGCCGAAAATGCGCCGAGCAATTCGGCTGGTGACAGGACGGAAGCTGATCACATGTACATTCCGTCGTACAGGTTCGCAGCCAGAGAATGATCCTTTGCGCTACGCCCGAGGATACACCCCGCCCGGATGCCTCCGAGTATCGTCGATCTGTCCGCTCACTGCAATCTACTCTCCAGTATAGCGGAAGCGGCGCGAGCCATCGCGAATTTGGCCGAAAGGCGATGCTTGCGCCCCGGCGCAGCCAGTACCCGGGCCGGACGTTCAGCGAGCTACGCTCTTTTCTCGCGTTGAGCAGTATTCATTCGAAGTCCACGGAAACGTAAGCATCACCAGCGCACTCCGACGAATGAGGATGCGCACGGCGCTACGGCGAGGGGAATTCGAGGGTGGTCGATGCAGAGCCTGACAATGCGGCCGCAGGCGAGGCAGGGCGAAAAAGCGCCAGCGATCATTCCGTGACGAAATTCGTTCCGAGCCGCGCGATTTTCTTTGGTTCGGTCGTGGCTTGCGCCTGGGTAGCGTACTACTTCGTCCATGGGCGCGGGGTAGCGGACTGGATCGTCCGAATCGTCGCGTTTTTCATTTTGATGAGCTTGGGGCTGTTCGTTGCCATTCGGGCAAGGCGTAATTGAACCTCAGGCCAGTCCCTGATGGCCGCCTTCGGCTTAAGCCGGACACTCCGACGCTGAACTTGCTCCAACGTGCGGAGCCGCATCGAATGACGGAAATGCCTTCAAAAAGCGTCGGCAGAATAATTGTATATGATGTCCTCTGGTATCTCACGACGATCCAAAACGAATACCGCGGCGCGCCCGATTCTCTCGGGAGAGGGCAAGTACGTTTCCAGAACGTGGTAGACCGGCCGCGTGAAGTAATCGTCAATCAACAACCTCGATGTTGCGCCGACATGGGCAGCTTCATTGGCACTTTGTAAAGCACATGCCACGCGGTATCGGCCATCGACGAAGATCAAGTCCGGAAACTCACCTTCAAGCCTTTGAAAAGGAGCTGTGACATAACGCCGGGCTTTCCTGGCCTTGAAAAACACCGGAAAGCCCCACTGACGAATAAGCCCCATTCTGGGCGTGAGTATCTCCGTACATTCCGGGTGCTTCAACGCTCTTCGCACCACGGCGGCATAGTAAGGGTCGCTTTCGACGGAGATTGTTCGGATTCCGTGCCGGTTGGCCAGTACAGTGCTGCCCCCGCTCCCAAACTCCAGGAATAGCTTTGTAATCCTCAACTGGCGTTCCAGCCATTCCGCGGTTGGATCATCAAGAAGTGGCCGGCTTGGCGGATCAAAGCACTTAACGTGCCGCGCATAGTAGAAGCGCGCCGCGTCGGGCATTAGGCTGACGCGCTTTTTCATGCGCGCCGACAGCCCCATGTGAGCAAATCCACCTTGACCGACCGACCGTCGGTCGAGGCCATCAAGCGGACTTGCGTTCATTTGACAGCTATTGTCGCCCACCGGTGCTTGGCTCCAATAAGACAACAACCAGTGCTTCGTGATCGTTCCAACTGCCACCGTTTGGACGCATCGCGCAACCAGGTGCAACC
>JBEDUM010000101.1:0-2280 GCA_040414585.1 Sphingomicrobium sp.
GACCCGGTTGCCACTGGCCTTGTTGCCAGTCTGGCGCGACCGGGCTCGAACATCACCGGGGTATCGAGCCAAGGGACAGATCTTGCCACCAAACGTCTCCAAATCCTGCGCGAGACTGTACCCGGCCTGCGCCGATTGGCGATCATGGGGAATGTTGACAATCCCGCTAGCGTGCTGGACATGGCCAAAGTTCACGCGGCAGCGCGCACCCACGGCCTCGATGCTGCCATCTTCGAAATTCGGGGTGCCGAAGATCTTGTGCCCACATTTGAGGCGCTCAAGGGCCGCATGGACGCGCTTTATATCCCTCCCGATGCGCTCATAAACACCCAGCGCATTCGCATTAATACGCTGGCGCTAGGCGCTCGACTGCCGACGATGTACGGCGCTCGTGAATACGTTGAAGCGGGAGGTTTCATGTCCTATGGGCCAAGCTTTTCTGACCAGTTCCGGCGCGCCGCTAATTATGTTGACAAGATTCTGCGCGGGGCGAAGCCGGGTGACATCCCGATCGAGCAACCCACCAAGTTCGATCTCGTCATCAACTTGACCATCGCCAAGGCGCTCGGCCTCACGATCCCCGAATCGTTCCTGCTGCGCGCCGACGAGGTGATTGAGTGAGCCGCGAGTTCATCGTGCGGTTTTGTTAGGATTGACTGGCCCGATCCTTGGCTGGGCCGACCGAAAGGGCGGACCAGTCACCGTGCCGACGAGGTGACCTTGTCTCGCAAAGGCGCAAAGAGCCCAACGCGCGGCCGCAAGCTTCGTTCGGCCGGAACGAAGGTGAAAGCGCGCGTTAGCAACAGGCCCAATTCACTGATCGAGTTGAAAAAGCAACTCGAAGCGCGCACCCGTGAGCTCGCTGAGGCGCGGGGGCACCTTTCCGAGGCGCTAGAGCAGCAGACGGCGACCTCGGAAGTGCTGCGCGTCATCAGCAGTTCGCCCGGCGAGCTAGAGCCGGTGTTCCAGGCGATGCTGGCAAATGCGATAAAGCTTTGCGAGGCTAGTTACGGTGCGATGTGGCTCCGCGAAGGAGATGCCTTCCGTAACGCCGCGTTTCACGGCGCACTAGCGGCGGAATACATCGAAATATGGCGGAGCGCCACGGTACACATGGACTCTACCGGGCTCCTGGGCGCTATTGCCCATTCTCGGAAGCCGTTTCAGGTTGCCGACCTCAGACAAACGCGGGCTTATCTCGCTGGCCATCAATTGCCGGTCACCGCAGCCGATGTCGCCGGCGTCCGCACAGCAGTTGCCGTGCCCATGCTCAAAGACGACGACCTCATCGGCGCCATCGCCATCTACCGTCAGGAGGTCCGCCCGTTTATCGACAAGCAGATTGAGCTTGTCAGCAATTTCGCCAACCAGGCCGTCATTGCCATCGAGAACACCCGGCTGCTGAACGAGCTGCGGGAATCGCTGCAGCAGCAGGCCGCCACTGCCGACGTGCTGGAGGTCATCAGCCGCTCGACTTTTGATCTGCAGACCGTGCTCGACACGTTGGCCGAGTCGGCCGTCCGGCTTTGCTCGGCGGATCGATCAGTCATCCGCCGGCGCGTGCGCGATACCTACCCGGTCGCCGCGACCTCCGGCTTCTCACAGCGGCAGCGCGACCGACTCGAACGCTACTCTCCGAAGCCGGATCGCGGATTAATTTTCGGGCGCACGCTCGTCGAAGGCCGCACGGTCCACATTCCGGATCTCCTGGCCGACCCCGAACACAAACAACCGGACTCGGCCAATGTACTCGGCGTACGAGCCGGGCTCGGGGTGCCCCTCATGCGCGAGGGGAATGTGGTGGGCGTCCTTACTGTTGTCCGCGACGAGCCGCGCGCCTTCACTCAGAAGCAGATCAAGCTCGCCGAAACATTCGCCGACCAGGCGGTGATCGCGATCGAGAATACGCGGCTGTTCGACGAGGTGCAGGCGCGCACGCGTGAGCTTTCCGAATCGCTGGAACGGCAGACGGCGACCTCGGAGGTGCTTCAGGTTGTTTCGAGCTCGCCCGGCGAGCTTAAGCCCGTGTTCGACGCGATGCTGCGAAACGCGGTGCGTATCTGTGGGGCTAGGTATGGCATGTTGTCTCTCTGTAAGGGAGAAGAAGCTCGGTCGGTCGCGATGTACGGCGTAGAGCCCGCCCTTGTCGAGAAACTGCAGGGCAAACTGCGTCGTCCCGGACCCAACACAGCCGCTGGTCGCCTGATGCGTACGAAAACGGCGGTTCACATCGCCGATGTGCGAACCGAACCGGGTTTCTTCGATACGCCGCCAGGATTC
>JBEDUM010000102.1:0-4260 GCA_040414585.1 Sphingomicrobium sp.
CAGCTTTGGGTCGAAAGCTGACATTAGCAAGCATCCAAACGGAAGCCCGAGGGCCGGTCGTGCTTCCGTGGTGCTTATCCAAAAGCCGACGGGAAAGCCGCCACACTCAGAGAATCCAATAATTGAAGATTAGCGGGCCTAGTGGCGAGGCTTTTTGTGGCCGTGTTCGTGGTAGTACTTTCGTGCGAATTCGGCGGCCTCTTTCAAATCGCGCCTCAGCCGCTCCCGTTCGTCCGGAGTGAGCATTCGGCCGGTCAGTCGATCCTCATCGTAAACGAATTCGTCATCCATGGCCCATCCTCCAATCCGTTCAAGTTGCGAGCGCCATGCCTGAGACTCCCGCTCAGAATTTGCCTCGCAGGATGCTCCAGAGCCGTCGCCACAGGGATCGTGTTGGTCCAGGCGGGGGCGGTCCCGGATAATGACATGCGTAGCGGCCTTTACTCATGGTCCTCGTTATGGAACGTATAGGGAACAAAGCGCCCCTTCGTTATCAAAGTCAATGTTCAGCCGTTCTTCACGCTCGACGCCGCGCGGGACGAGCTACGCGCCACTTCGTTAGCCGTACAATGACTCCGCTAGCGATGCGCTAGGGAGCTGGGGTAGCAAGCGTGGGAACATTGCATCTTCTGCGCGAATTTCCTCTCTAGAGTTCGGCAGCCTTCATCTCCGCCAGTACCGACAGTTAGAATGTCGCTTTTCTGCCAATTTTGGAGAAGGTGACCCGCTTTAGATTGTTTGACCGCTGTCGGAGCACGTGCGACGGGCCGGTCGATGCCCAAAAAGCCATCTGACGAGAGTCCCACGCAGCGAACCTGGGGAGGGCGCTTCGCCGCGAAGCCCGACGAGTTGATGACGCGCATCAATGCGTCGATCGGATTCGACAAGAGGCTGTGGCGCGAAGACGTCGCTGCATCGAAGGCGCATGCTTCGATGCTTCGCGACCAGCGGATCATAGGCGAAGCAGACGCCGCCGCGATTCTGGAAGGACTGGACCGGATCGCCGCCGAGTACGAGCGCGACGGCGTTCCAGAGCGCGTGGAACTCGAAGACATCCACATGACGGTGGAGCATCGACTGAGCGAGCTGATCGGCCCGGCCGCGGGCCGCCTGCACACGGCGCGATCGCGCAACGATCAGGTCGCGACCGACTTACGGCTGTGGGTGCGCAATGCCTGCGATGAGACCCTGGACGCGATCCGTGGGCTGCAGCGCGCGCTGGTTGAACGCGCTGACGAACATGCGGATGCGGTGATGCCCGGCTTTACGCATCTTCAGGTCGCGCAGCCGGTGACGCTCGGCCATCACCTGCTCGCCTATTACGAGATGCTTCGGCGTGACGTATCGCGCTTCACGGACGCTCGGACGCGGATGAACGAGAGTCCGCTTGGGAGCGCGGCTCTTGCGGGCACGGGTTTTCCCATCGACCGCCACAGCACCGCGGACGCGCTGGGGTTCGACCGGCCGACAGCGAATAGCCTGGACAGCGTGTCCGACCGCGACTTCGCACTCGACTATCTCTCCGCCGCTGCGCAGTGCGGCCTGCACCTGTCGCGGTTTGCCGAAGAGCTGATCATCTGGGCGAGCGCGCCGTTCGGCTTCGTGAAACTATCGGACGAGTTCTCGACTGGCTCCTCGATCATGCCGCAGAAGCGCAATCCCGATGCGGCGGAGCTGATCCGCGGGCACAGCGGGCGGATCATCGGTGCGCTCACGTCGCTGATGGTGACGATGAAGGGGCTGCCGCTCGCTTATTCCAAGGATATGCAGGACGACAAAGAGCCGGTCTTCGAGGCGTATGACCTGCTGATTCTGTCGCTGGCGGCACTCGCCGGAATGATCGAAACCGTGGAGTTCGTGCCCGAGCGGATGCGCGCGGCGGCGACGCAGGGATTCGCGACCGCGACCGACCTCGCCGACTGGCTCGTGCGCGAGGCGGACGTGCCGTTCCGCGAGGCACATCATATCACCGGCCGCGCGGTGAAGGCTGCAGAGGAACAGGGCTTTGATCTCGCCGACCTTCCCCTCGATGTTCTCCGCTCGATCGACGAACGCATCGACCGGCGCGTCTATGACGTGCTCAGTGCCGACGCTTCGGTGCGAAGCCGCACCAGCTACGGCGGCACGGCGCCCGAGCGAGTGCGGGAGCAGATCGCCGCAGCAAAGGAAGAGTTAGGACTCTAGCTTCCGCTGTCGCTGAGCGATGGTGCGGAGCCTCAGTGCGTTCAGGCGGATGAAGCCCGCCGCGTCGCGATGATCGTAGCTGCCGCTGCCTTCCTCGAAAGTGACGAGATCCTGGTCGTAGAGCGACTGCGCGCTCTCGCGGCCGATCACCGTCGCATTGCCTTTGTAGAGCTTCATCGTGCACCGGCCCGTCACATGTTCCTGGCTTTTGTCGATCGCGGCCTGAAGCATCTCGCGCTCGGGCGCGAACCAGAAGCCGTTGTAGATCAGGCTCGCGTACTTGGGCATCAGCTCGTCCTTGAGGTGCATCGCGCCGCCGTCGAGCGTGATGCTCTCGATCCCGCGATGCGCCGCGAGCAGGATCGTCCCGCCGGGCGTCTCGTAAACCCCGCGCGACTTCATCCCGACGAATCGGTTCTCGACCAGGTCGAGACGGCCGATGCCACTGTCGTGGCCGAGCTGGTTGAGCTTCGTCAGCAGAGTTGCCGGTGACAGGCGCTCGCCGTCGATGGCGACGGGGTCGCCACCCTCGAAGTCGATGGTAATGATCGTTGGCTTGTCTGGTGCGTCCTCGGGCGAAATGGTGCGCTGGTGGACATATTCCGGCGCATCGGCAGCCGGGTCTTCCAGCACCTTCCCTTCGGATGACGAGTGCAGCAGGTTGGCGTCGATCGAGAATGGAGCTTCGCCGCGCTTGTCCTTGGCGATTGGGATCTGGTGCTTCTCGGCGAAGTCGAGCAGCGCCTCGCGGCTCGCGAATTGCCATTCCCGCCATGGAGCGATCACTTTTATGTCGGGCTCGAGCGCATAATAGCCGAGCTCGAAGCGGACCTGGTCGTTGCCTTTACCAGTCGCGCCATGACAGACGGCGTCGGCCCCGACCCGACGCGCGATCTCGATCTGCCGTTTGGCAATCAGCGGCCGCGCAATCGACGTGCCGAGCAGATACTGTCCCTCATAGACCGTATTTGCGCGGAACATCGGAAAAACGAAGTCGCGGACGAACTCTTCGCGCAGATCCTCGATGAAGATGTTCTCGGGCTTAACACCGAGCATCTCCGCCTTGCGCCGCGCCGGCTCGACCTCCTCGCCTTGCCCCAAGTCGGCCGTGAAGGTCACGACCTCCGCGTCATATTCCGTCTGCAGCCATTTGAGGATGATCGACGTGTCCAGCCCGCCCGAATAGGCCAGCACCACCTTCAGCTTTTTCTTCGACATTCTTGCTTTCCGTTTCGGGCTTCACGCCCATCATCCACAACATCGCGCCGCGCGCCGTATGCATCCGGTTCTGCGCCTGGCGCCAGACCGCCGAACGCGGCCCGTCGATCACCGGCGCTGTCACCTCCTCGCCGCGGCGCGCGGGCAAGCAATGCATGAACCAGGCGTTCGGAGCGAGCGCCATCAAAGCCTCATCGACCTGGTAAGGCTCGAAGGCTGCTCGGCGTTCCTCGTTGTCCTCGCCGCCCATCGAAACCCAGACATCCGTGTAGACGATGTCCGCGCCTTCGACCGCCTCCCGTGGATCGGCAATCGACCCTTCGAGCCCATGCCCATCGGGACTCGCGATCACGAATTCCGCGCCCATCAAAGCACAGCCTTCGGCGAGCGACCGCGACACGTTATTGCCCTCGCCGATGAAGGCGACTTTCGCGCCGTTCAGTCGTCCAAGCAGTTGCTTGGTCGTCAGCAGGTCCGCGAGCGCCTGAAGCGGATGATCGGTGCTCGAAAGCATGTTGAGCACGGGCGCGACGTTCACCGCGGCCATTTGCTCGAGCAAACCGTGATCGAAAACACGCGCGGCGATCACCGCATGGTAGCAGGCGAGCGTGCGGGTGACGTCCGCAACGCTCTCGCGCGTTCCGATTCCGAGCTCGTTCGGCTGGAGGTAAACGGGACGACCGCCGAGCTGCGCGGCCGCCAGCTCCATCGAATTGCGCGTTCTCGCGCTGGGCTTCTCGAAATAGAGTGCGACACCCTTGCTCTGCAGAACGCGCTGCGGCGGCTGCTCCGACAGCGCAAGGATTTCTTCGAGATCAGCCGCAGTGAGGTCGCTGATGCAAAGGAGGTGCTTCACCA
>JBEDUM010000103.1:0-55794 GCA_040414585.1 Sphingomicrobium sp.
CTGGGATCGAAGCGATCGGTGAAGTTCGGCGCGATCGTGATGGCGATCGGCTATTTCACTCTGGCGTTCGGCGGCTCGCCCGCGAAACCCTATGCGACCATCGAAGGCCAGCGTTATGAAGTGGTCGTCGAGAATTTCGTCGATCGTCCAACGAGCGCCCCAGACGAAGCACGCTACATCGTAGACCATGGGAAGAAGCTGCTCATTCGCGGCAACGAAGACGGTTCAATCTCGCTGCTCGATAATGGCGTTGAAGCACGCCATCTGCCGAAGGGCGCAATGGAGCCGGGAGGCCAGCGCGATCCGCTGACGCTCAGCATCATGCTCATCGCGTTGTCGCTGATCTCGGTCGGCAACGGCTTCTTCAAGCCGAACATCTCGACCATCGTCGGCACGCTCTATGAGCAAGGGGACCGGCGCAGGGATGCGGGCTTCACGATCTTTTACATGGGCATCAATCTGGGCTCGATCTTTGGGCAGCTTCTCTGCCCACTGCTTGCAGATTGGTTCGGCTGGTGGGCCGGCCTTAGCCTGGCTGGTGTCGGCATGCTGATCAGCTATGGCCTGATCCAGTTCGATGGCGGAAGGCTCGCCGGCTACGGAGAACGACCGACCAATGCGCCGAACCGCGACATCGCCATCTATATCGGCGCCCTGATCGCGGTTCCGGTCTTCGTCTTCCTGTTCAGCAACCTGATGAACGCGACCCAGGCGGAGCCGGGTTCCGGTTTCATCGGTTATCTGATTTCTCTGCCCCTGATGGGTAAATTGCTGTTCGGCACCTTCCTCATCAGCGTACCTGGCATTCTGATCTGGTCCTACGCCAAGGGAAGCCGGACCGAAGCGCAGATGATGACGGCCGCCATGGTGCTCATCGTCTTCAACGTCTTCTTCTGGACCCTGTTCGAGCAGGCGGGTTCGTCGCTGACGCTCTTTGCCGATCGCAACACCGATCGCAGCATCTTCGGGCTTTTCACCATGTCCGCGCCGCAGACGCAGAACTTCAACCCGATCTCGATCGTGCTGTTCGCACCTCTGATGAGCTTGCTTTGGACCGGCCTCGCCAAGCGAGGGCTCGAACCCTCAATTCCGGTCAAATTCTCGATCGCGCTGATCGGGGTGGGAGCGGGCTTCCTGTTCCTCGTCTTCGGCTCGACCTTTGCGGGACCGGGGAACAACTTCCAGGTCGGTATCTGGTGGCTCGCGGGGCTGTACCTGATCCATTCGCTGGCCGAGCTCTGCATCTCGCCGGTGGGGCTCAGCATGATCACCAAATTGTCGATCGCCCGCATCGTCGGGATGATGATGGGCGTGTGGTTCCTGTCGATCTCGGTGGCGCAATATGTCGCGGGCGTCGTGGCCCAGTTCGCGAGCGTCGAGACGGTCGGTGGCCAGGTCACCAACCTGAAAGTCAGCCTGGAGACCTACACGTCGACCTTCACGACGATTGCGTGGATCGCGATCGGCGCGGGTGTGGTCCTGTTCCTTCTCTCATGGCCGCTCCAGAAGTGGATGCATGGTGTCAAATAAGAGTTGGGCCGCCCTGACGCTGGCGGCTGCCGCGCTCGTTTCCGGCTGTGCAGAGTTTGGAGAAAAGCCCAAGGCTGCGCCAATCTTCGTCAACGAAGATCCGTATCCGTCGACCTACGTCCGCTATCCCGGCGTTCTAACGGTGATCCGCCACGCGACCGTCTTCGATGGGGATGGACGAAGATACGACAACGGCACGGTCATCTTCGCGAACGGTGCGATTCAGGCGGTCGGCGGGCCGGAACTCGCGAGTCCTGCCGGGGCGCTGGAAATCGACGGAACGGGCAAGTGGGTGACCCCCGGAATCATCGACATTCACAGCCATCTTGGCGACTATCCTTCGCCGTCGGTCGACGCCAATTCGGACGGCAATGAAGCGACGTCGCCTGTCCGGCCGGAAGTCTGGGCGGAGCATAGCGTTTGGCCGCAGGACCCGGGCTTCAGCCGGGCGCTCGTCAACGGCGGCGTGACGACGCTTCAGATCCTGCCGGGATCGGCGAATCTGTTCGGCGGACGCTCGGTAGTGCTTAAGAACGTGCCTGCTCGCACGGTGCAGGGGATGAAGTTCCCGGGCGCGCCCTACGGCCTGAAGATGGCCTGCGGCGAGAACCCGAAGCGGGTCTATGGCACGAAGGGCAACATGCCGCAGACGCGCATGGGCAATATCGCCCTCGCGCGGCAAACCTGGGCCAAGGCACAGGCCTACAAGCAAAAGTGGGACAAATATTACAAGGAAGGCGGCGAGATGCCCGAGCGGGATCTCGCGATGGACACGCTGAAGGGAGTGCTCGAAGGCAAGATCCTCGTCCAGAACCACTGCTATCGCGCCGACGAGATGGCCAACATGATCGATATGTCGAAGGAGTTCGGCTATCACATCGCGGCGTTCCACCACGCGGTCGAAGCCTACAAGATCGCGGACATCCTCCGCGATAACGATATCTGCGCAGTGATGTGGGCCGACTGGTACGGCTTCAAGATGGAAGCCTATGACGCGATCAAGGAGAATATCCCGCTGGTGCACAATTCGGGCGCCTGCGCGATGGTCCATTCCGACGATTCGAACGGAATCCAGCGGCTGAACCAGGAAGTTGCGAAGGCCCTCGCCGATGGAAGGCGCTCGGGCATCAACATCAGCGACGAGGTTGCCTGGGAGTGGCTCAGCCGCAATCCAGCCAAGGCGCTCGGAATACTCGACAAGACCGGGACGCTGGCGCCGGGCAAGATGGCCGACGTCGTGCTGTGGAACGGCAACCCGTACAGCGATTACACGCGGCCGGAACGGGTCTGGATCGACGGCGCCGAGATGTACGACGTCAACGATCCGAAGCGCCGTCCGGTGAGCGACTTCGAGCTCGGCCAGCCGGGTGAAGGAGACGTGAAGTGATCCGCCGGCTGCTAGCCGCGCTGCTGATCGCAGCCGCCGCGCCCGCCTCGGCGCAGACCTTCGCCATCGTTGGCGGTACGGTCGCGCTCGGCGATGGATCACAGCCGATCCCCAACGGCATGGTCGTCGTCCGCGACGGGCGCATCCTCGCAGCCGGCGACATCCGCATGCGGCTTCCGGACGGCACGCAGGTAATCGACGCGACCGGCAAATGGGTGACGCCGGGCATCGTCGGTGGGTTCACGAGGCTTGGTCTCAGCGAAGTCGATCTTTCGGCGGATGGCTCCAACGATACGACCTCGAACGGCCCGTTCAGCGCGGCTCTGGATGTGGTTCCAGCCGTGAATGCACTGGACACTCCTATCGCCGTGAACCGCGCCGATGGAGTCACGCGCGCTCTCGTCGTACCGAACGTGGGCAAGAGCATCTTTGCGGGGCAAGGCGCGGTCATCGACACCGGCGCGGACATGGACCCGATCACTCGGCCGCGTGTGTTCCAGTTCGTCGAGCTCGGCGAGACGGGCAAGGACAAGGCCGGCGGATCGCGATCGTCGGCGCATGTGATGTTCCGCAACGCACTCCGCGAGGCCGCGGAGCTGTCCGGATTCGCTCGGCCAATCGCCGTACGGCGTCAACGCAGCGAGGACGTCCTCCTCACTCGTTTCGACGCGGCGGCGCTGGTGCCGGTTCTTCAGGGACGACAGTATCTGCTCGTGCATGCCGAACGGGCGAGTGACATCCTCCAGGTACTGGAGCTCAAGAAGGAATTCCCGTCGCTCAAGATCGTGCTGGTCGGAGCGACCGAAGGCTGGACCGTCGCGGACCGCATCGCGAAGGCTGGGGTGCCGGTGATCGCGTCCGCCGTGAACGACCTGCCCGCGTCCTTCGAGCAGATTGCCGCCACGCAATCCAACGTCGGCCGAATGCGCGCGGCCGGCGTAAACGTCGCGATCGGCACCATCGACGACAACGACACGCGCAACATCTTCTGGCAACGGCAATATGCCGGTAACCTGGTCGCTCTACAGCGCGTGCCTGGCGCAACCGGCGTCACCTGGGGAGAAGCGTTGGCGATGATCACGTCGAGACCTGCTGAGGCGATCGGCATGGGCGGTGAGATCGGTAGCCTTGCACTGGGGCGCCGCGCTGACGTCGTCATCTGGTCGGGTGACCCGCTCGAAGGCTCCAGTGCCGCCGAGCAGGTCTTCATCGACGGAGTCCGCCAGCCGCTGGAGACGCATCAGACGCGGCTGCTCGAACGTTATCGCTACCTCCCGCGTCGCGATCTGCCGGAGGCGTACCGGCATTGACGCTGCAGATGGCCCTCCTGCTTTCGGCCATCGCGTTCGTCGGAACGCACTTCCTGCTGTCGCATCCGCTTCGGGGACCGCTCGTCCGCGCTGTCGGCGAAGGGCCGTTCCGAGGCATTTACTCGCTAGTCGCGCTCGTCACGTTCGGCTTGATGATCTGGTTCTACAATCGGATGGGCCGCGAGCCGCCCTTGTGGGTCCCGGGTGATGCCGTGTGGCTAATCGCAAGCCTGCTGATGTGGCTCGCATCGGTTCTACTGGTCGGGTCCTTCATCAAGAACCCGGCATTCCCGGGTGCACCGGGGCCGAAAGGCGGTCCGACTGGCGTTTTCGTCATTACCCGCCACCCGATGATGTGGAGCTTCGCACTTTGGGCGGTCGTCCACATGGCTCTCGTGGCGATGCCGAAGGCGATGGTGCTCGACGGCGCGATTCTGCTTCTCGCCCTGGGCGGAGCGGCGGGCCAAGACGTGAAGAAGCAGCGGCTCATGGGCGATGCGTGGCACGAATGGACGGCGCAGACCGCCTTCGTTCCATTCACGCGCGGATTGGCCAGCCCGGGCGCTGTCGCGTTGATCGGTGGAACCTTGCTCTTCTTCGCCGCGACTTGGGCGCACCCGGTGCCCGCAGGCTTCTGGCGCTGGATTGGCTAAACGCGCTAAAGCGCGCGCGATGACACGCAAATTCTTCGGAACGGACGGGATTCGCGGCGCGACTAATAGCGAGCCGATGACGGCGGAAACTGCCTTGAAAGTGGGTCAGGCCGCTGGCGCCCACTTCTTGCGCGGAGAGCACCGCCACCGGGTCGTGATCGGCAAGGACACGCGCCTTTCGGGCTACATGATGGAATCGGCGATGGTGGCAGGGTTTACCAGCGTCGGAATGGACGTCGTGCTGTTGGGGCCGATGCCTACGCCCGCCGTAGCCATGCTGACCCGCTCGATGCGCGCGGACCTCGGCGTTATGATCTCCGCGTCGCACAACCCCTTTGCCGACAACGGCATCAAACTGTTCGGACCTGACGGCTACAAGCTCAGCGACGAGGACGAGCAGGCGATCGAGAAACGGCTCGAGCAAGGCCCGAAGCTCGCCAAATCCGAAATGATCGGCCGCGCGAGGCGTATCGATGACGCTCGCGGGCGCTATATCCAGTTCGCAAAGGATACTTTTCCCGAGCATTTGCGGCTCGACGGGCTCAAGGTGGCAATCGATTGCGCGAACGGCGCGGCCTATCACGTTGCCCCCGAAGCGCTGTGGGAGCTCGGCGCCGAGGTAATCCCTATTGGGGTCACGCCCAACGGCCTCAACATCAACGAGGACTGCGGTTCGACGAAGCCGCGGTTGCTTCAGGAGACGGTCGTTGCGAGCGGCGCGGATATCGGGATCGCGCTGGATGGCGACGCCGATCGGCTGATCGTGGTCGACGAGAAGGGGAAGATCGTCGACGGCGACCAGCTGATGGCGCTGATCGCGCTCGGCCTGCAGGCGCGCGGAGAGCTCAAGGGCGACTGCGTGGTCGCGACCGTCATGTCCAACCTGGGACTTGAGCGGAAGCTCAGCGACGCAGGTCTCAGGCTGTTGCGCACCAAGGTCGGCGACCGATATGTGCTTGAAGAGATGCGCAAGACCGGCTGCAACGTCGGCGGCGAGCAATCGGGCCACATCATCCTTGCGGACCACGCGACCACCGGAGACGGGCTTGTGGCGGGACTTCAGGTCCTGGCCGCGCTGGTTGAAGCGAAGGCGCCCGCGAGCGAACTCCTGCGGCAGTTCGAGCCGCTTCCGCAGCTGCTCAAGAATGTCCGCTTCAATGGTGGCGCGCCGCTCGAGGTGGATAGCGTGCGGAAGCGGATCGCGGCCGCGGAGGCTGAGCTGGAGGGCAGGGGCCGCCTCGTGATCCGTAAATCGGGCACGGAGCCGCTGATCCGGGTGATGGCCGAAGGCGACGACCCGGCGCTGGTCGAGCGCGTGGTTAACGATATTTGCGAGGCGGTGCAGTCGGCGGCGTGAACCTTTTCTTCGTATTTGCCCGCCTAACCACATTGCCGTGCACATGGATAATTTCGCTCGGGGGAGCGGAAGTAAGGCGGCTTCTGTGACCAAGCCCGCCCGCATCCTCATCATCGCCGGCTCGGATTCGGGCGGTGGCGCCGGGATTCAGGCTGACATCAAGACAGTGACGATGCTGGGCGCCCACGCAATGACAGCGGTCACCGCGGTGACCGCGCAAAATTCCGTCGGCGTGAACTCGGTGCATCCGGTCCCGGCCGAGATGATCCTGGCGCAGATGGATGCCGTGATTAGCGACATCGGTGTCGATGCCGTGAAGATCGGGATGATCGGCAGCGCCTTCGCCGCCAAGCAGGTCGCGGCGCGGCTCAGCGAGCTGAAAGCCCAGCAGCCTGGCCTCCCGATCATCTTCGATCCGGTGATGGTCGCGACCAGCGGATCGAGCCTGGCGGATGACCATACCATTGCCGCGTTCGGGCGGCTGATGGACGTTGCAACGCTGGCGACGCCCAACCTGCCCGAGCTCAAGCGGCTCACCTCTGAAGAAGATCCGGTAGCCGCGGCACTGCACCTCGTGGGCGAGCATGGTTGCGCGGTGCTCATTAAGGGCGGCCATGAGGAAGGCGACGCGCTCGCCGATGCGCTGATCGAAGAAGACAATATGACAAGCTGGCAGGGGCAGCGGATTCATACGACGAGCACGCACGGGACCGGCTGCACGCTCGCGAGCGCCATCGCTTACTTCATGGCTGAAGGAGCATCTCTTTCGGATGCAGTCGCACGAGCGCGTGAATTCGTGCGGGTCGCTCTGTACGAGGCTCCCAACCTGGGCGAAGGCTCAGGCCCCATCGGGCAACAGCGTGTGCGGCTGGACGTCGGCGCCGGACCGCGGCTCAACCAGGTAACCGTGACGGGCACCAATTACGAACGCTCGGTCGATTTCTATAAGCGCCTCGGCCTCAAGCAGATCGTCGACAACCCGCCGGACTATGCGCGGTTCGAGACGGCGGGCGGCGCCACCCTTTCGGTTCAAATCGATCCCGACGAGCGAATCTTCGCGACGACGGCGATCTATCTCGAATGCGACGATCTCGACGAACGCGTCGAGCAGCTGGCCCGCGGCGGTCTTCCCTTCGAGCATGGACCGAGGAACCAGCCCTGGATGTGGCGCGAGGCGCGGCTGCGTGACCCCGACGGAAATATCATCTTCCTCTACAAGGCAGGCGAAGCGCGCCGGTTTCCGCCATGGAGGATCCAGGAAAATTGATCTGCGCCTGCGAAGGCAGGAGCGCGGTCTTTTTCTGTTGATACTTCAATTGGGTGGCTGGACCGCTGCCTGCGCAGGGGTACACAAGGCGACTCGATGCCCCGGCGCTGTTCCTTCAAGATCGAGCTCGATTTTCCGCAGCCGCTCGCCGGCGTCGATGAAGCGGGCTGTGCTCCGCTCGCAGGGCCGGTCGTTGCAGCGGCCTGCATCCTCGACCGCGGCAAGTTCCCGCGCGGGATCGACGATTCCAAGAACCTGCCGCTCGAGAAGCGCGAAGCGATCTACGCCAGGCTGGTGAAGTGCTCGGCCTGGGGCGTCGGCGTCGCCACGGTCGAGGAGATCGACCAGATCAACATCTATTGGGCGCGAATGCTGGCGATGACCCGCGCTGTCGAAGCGCTTGGCCTCGAGCCGGCCTGGGTGCTGGTCGACGGCAACGCGACACCGCGCTGGCAGCGGCCGTCCAAGGCGATCGTCGACGGCGACGCCAAGTGCCGGTCGATCGCAGCCGCCTCGATCATCGCCAAGGTCACGCGTGACCGGATGATGGTGGACTATGCGCGCGACTATCCTGGCTACGGGTGGGAGCATAATCGCGGCTATCCCACGCCCGATCACCGCCGAGCGATCAACGATCTCGGCCTGACTCCATTGCATCGCCGCAGCTTCGGCCTGGTACGCGCGATCGAGTCCCGAAAGGCCCAGCCCGAGCTGGTCTTCGAAGAAATGGACCCAAGCGAGTCCTTTGAGTCACACCCACCAGAGATTGAGTCCGCCCCGCGAGTGATGACTCAACATGTTGTGGAGCAGCCGCGCTCGGCCGCATAGTACTGGGTTCCAAAGCGGGACCGTTAACCCTTGATCGCTTGACCCCGAGTCCGGCCTGACTCACCTTCGCCGGCTCGAAGGGGGCAAGCACTTATGAACCTCGAAACGCGGATTGCCGAACGGCGCGGTTCTTTGGCGCCCAATGTGCCAACGGCGAAAATCCTCCCGTTCAACGTGATCCTAGAGGGTGACTGCGTCAGCGAGATGGCGCGCCTCCCTGACAAGAGCGTGGACATGATCTTTGCGGACCCGCCGTACAATCTGCAGCTCGGGGGCGATCTTTTCAGGCCCGAAGGTGGCCGTGTCGACGCGGTGGACGACGAATGGGACAAGTTCGAGAGCCTGACGGCTTACGACAATTTCACCCGCGACTGGCTCGAACAGGCGCGGCGCATCCTCAAGGATGACGGCACGATCTGGGTGATCGGTAGCTATCACAACATTTATCGCGTCGGGGCGCTGCTGCAGGATGCGGAGTTCTGGATCCTCAATGATATCGTGTGGCGGAAGTCGAACCCGATGCCGAACTTTCGCGGCACGCGGTTCACGAACGCGCATGAGACGTTGATCTGGTGCGCGAAAGACGAGAAGGCGCGCTACACGTTCAATTACCGCGCAATGAAAGCGCTCAACGACGATCTCCAGATGCGGTCGGATTGGCTGCTTCCGATCTGCGCGGGCGGCGAGCGAGTGAAAGGTGAGGACGGGTCGAAAGCGCATCCGACGCAGAAGCCGGAGGCGTTACTTTACCGAATCCTGCTCGCCTGCACGAAGCCGGGCGATGTTGTGCTGGACCCTTTTTTCGGCACCGGGACTACCGGTGCGGTCGCCCGGCGGCTCGGGCGACGCTGGATCGGGATCGAGCGCGAGCGCGCCTATGTTAAGGTCGCGCACGAGCGCATCGCGTCGACCCTCCCGCTCGATGAAAGCGCGATGCAGACGGTGCCCGACAAGCGCGAGCAGCCGCGCGTGGCGTTCGGCGTATTGGTTGAGAGCGGGTTGATTCCCCCGGGGACCAGCCTCACCGATCCGAAGCGCCGCTGGACAGCAACGGTGCGCGCAGATGGGTCAGTCGCCAGCGGCAGTCACGCCGGCTCGATTCACAAGGTGGGCGCTGCATTGCAGGGCGCGCCATCGTGCAACGGCTGGACTTTCTGGCATATCGAGCAGGGCGGGGGACTCACCGTCCTCGACGCCTTGCGGCAACAGCATCTCTCGTCATTGCGAGCGTAGCGAAGCAATCCAGCATCGCGCCGGTGGATTGCTTCGTCGCTTCGCTCCTCGCAATGACGTGAAATGACCCGCACACTTCTTCGCCCGACCGCTTTCGTCGATTCACCTTTCGGCCATGACGGGAAGGTCGCGCGGCTCGCGGGCGGCCTGAACTGGTTCGCGGCGGTCGAGTTGCTCCGCATCGAAGGACACAAGCGTGTCTCGAGCGAATTGGTCCCCGTCGAAGACGTTGAAAGCCGGTTCGACGACGACATGGCGGATCAATGGAAAGTTCTGACAGCTGCGAGACCGCCGCTTCAGCTTGGGGATCGCACTATTCGCCTCGACCAGCCGCAGGTGATGGGCATCATCAATGCCACACCCGACAGCTTTTCGGACGGCGGCCAATTCGCTGATTCGGCGAGCGCCGCCGCTGCTGGCGCCGACATGGCTAGCGAGGGCGCCGCGATCATCGATGTGGGTGGTGAATCCACCCGACCAGGCGCCAAGCCGGTGTGGGAAGGGGACGAGATCGAGCGGATTGCCCCGGTCATCCGGCAGCTGTCGGCCGGCGGCGCTGCGGTCTCGGCTGACACGCGCAAGGCGGACGTCATGACGGCAGCGCTGGAAGCGGGCGCGCGAATGATCAACGATGTGTCGGCGCTCACCTATGACGATCGGTCGACAGGCGTGGTCGCGGCATCGGGAATCCCCATCGTGCTGATGCATCACAAGGGTCCGCCCGAATCGATGCAGGATGACCCGCGTTACGATGACGTGCTGGTCGAAGTTTACTTGTGGCTGGAGGAACGGATTGCGGCTGCCGAGGAGGCGGGAATCGCTCGCGACAAGATCCTGGTCGATCCAGGGTTCGGATTCGGCAAGAATGTCGCGCACAATCTTGAGCTGATGAACGGCCTCGCACTGTTTCACTCGCTTCGCTGCCCGGTTGTGACCGGCGCGAGCCGCAAGCGCACGATTGGGGCCCTCTCAGGCGAAGCGTCCGTCGACAAGCGTCTCGGGGGCAGCATCGCCTTCGCGCTCAAGGCCGTGGAGCAGGGTGTGCAGATCGTCCGCGCCCACGACGTGTTCGAAACGGTGCAGGCGCTGCGCGTCTGGCGCGGGATGCGTGACCAGGCCTTGACCCCACGTATCGCCTAGAGCGTGTAGCCTCCGTCGCTGACGAATACGGTTCCGGTAACGGTGCGGCACGCGTCCGACAGAAGGAACGCGATCTGCTCCGCTATCTCGCCCGGTTTCGCGAAGCGTTTCAGGGGCGTAGCCAACGCTGCCATTTCGGCAAAGGCCGCGTCTCGACCGATCTCCTGTGCCCGGTCGGTAAACGTCGGCACGTCATCCCAGATCGGCGTTTCCACTCCGCCGGGTGCGATAACGTTCACCCGCACGTCTCGCGGCGCGGCTTCCCTCGCGGCCACGCGCATCAATTGGATCACGCCAGCTTTAGACGCTGCGTAGGGGGCAATTCCCGGTTCAGGCTTGATGCCGGCCGCTGAAGCCACGCCGACAATCGAGCCGCCATCGCGGATTGCGCGCATCGCTGCTTGCAGCGTCAGGAATGCTCCATCCAGATTTACCGAAAGAATCCGCCGCCATTCGTCGTTGGCTAAATCGGCAATCATCCCCGCTCCGGCGATTCCGGCGCAGATAACGGCGTGGTCAATCGGCCCTATCTCTGCGGATCGCCAGAATTGCTCGTTGGCCACATCACCGGCGAGCCGGACTGCGTCACAGCCGAGGCTCAGCTCATTCAGTGCCTGTGCGTTCAGATCGACGAGTATGAGGCGTCCTGCCGCTCTGTTGGAAAGCAGTTCGGCGGTTGCACGCCCGATCCCCGACGCCACGCCGGTGATGAGAATGGTCTTGTCCGTAAATTCCATCGGCGGCTCTTAGCCGCGCGGATGCATCGCCTCTAGGCGGCTGTGTCGATTCCGAGGTCGCCGAGCTTGCGATAGAGGGTGGAGCGGCCGATCCCGAGCCTGCGAGCCACCTCCGTCATGCGGCCGCGATAGTGGCCGATCGCGAGGCGAATGATGTCAGCCTCGATATCCTCGAGCAGGCGCAAATGTCCGTCGGTGGTGAAGAGCGTGACAGCGGGTGCGCTCGCGATCACCTCCTCGCTGCGCGCTTCGCTGAGCGTCGGAGCGAAATCCGTGCGCCGCCCGCTATAGCGTGACTGGATCGCGATGTGCGGGAAATGCTCTGCCGTGAGGGAGTGGCCGTCGCACTGCAGCGCCGCGCGGAAAAGCACGCCCGCCAGCTGCCTGACGTTGCCGGGCCAGCCGTAGCGCATCAGCACCGCCAGTGCGTCATTGCCTATCGATAGCGGCCGCAACCCAGTCTGTTCGGACAGGCGGGTGAGAAAATGACGGGCCAGCGCCGGGATGTCGCTGCTGCGGTCGCGGAGCGCCGGAAGGACGACGGTCGTGGCGTTGATGCGCTCGCCAAGCCCAGGGTGGAAATCCTCGGGCAAGGGGCGGCTGCTGGTTGCAATGACTCGAACGTCAACCGAATGACTGCCGTTGAGGCCTACGGGCCGGACCTCGCCGGTTGCGAGGACGCGGTCGAGGCGTTCCTGGGTCTCGACCGGGAGGGCTGCAATTTCGTCCAGCAACAGGGTGCCGGTATCGGACTGCACCATTTTGCCGACCTTTGACGCGAAGGCTCCCGGGAACGCTCCTTTTTCATGCCCGAACAGCTCGCTGTCGATGATGTTCGCGGCGATCGCCTTGCAATCGAGCGACAGCAACGGGCCCTTGGCGCGAAGGCTTGCGGCGTGAATGGCGCGCGCGATCGTCTCCTTACCCGTCCCGGGCTCGCCGATGATCAGGATCGGAAGGCGGCTCCGGGCTGCCTTGGCGGCAACGGCAAGCGCGGCACGAAATTCGGGCGCGGCGCCGACCAGCTGTTCGAGCGCGAGCTCGGGCGCGAGCTTTTCCGAAACCGGAGCGAGCTCGCCCGCCGCCTTCCTGCGATCCGAATTGGCGGCCAGCGCCTCGAGCATCCGTTCGGGCGCAACAGGACGGACGAGAAAGTCGGATGCGCCAGCCCGCATCGCTTCAACGGCGGCCGCGACACTGTCCCCGTGAGACAGGACGATGATCGGAAGCTTCTCTTTCTTTTCGCGCAGGGAAGCGATCAGGCCAGGACCTCGTTCGGCATCCCAGCTGCCGAGCAGTGCCGCCCGGACTTCCTTCGCGTGAGGTCCGTCGAGAACGGCAATGGCGCTCTCCTCGTCGCCAGCACCCATGACGCTCCATCCGGCACGCGCCGCAATGGCGGAAATCAGCCGGCGCTCGTCCGCATTGGCGTCGAGCAGCAGGAGTGAGCGTGTGGGTTCTTCGCGCATCAAGAGCCTTCCCGCTGCAGCCTATGGGCAAAGGGGTAAATGTCGTCTTAAGAGGTTGGTATGGGGGCTTGAGGACTTGGGCCGCGCCCCGTCGCTTGTTATGGACGGCCCGACGTAAAGACGAACAAGAGGAACGTATGGCCGAAGAGGAACCGCTGCTGGTGAGCCCTCCCACCCAGGAGGTCGCAGTTCATGTCCGTGATTACGAACGCTTTACGAAATTGCTGAAGTGGGGCGCACTCACCTGCCTTGTTGTCGGGTTCACCGTCCTTCTGATCCTCAAGTCATAAACCGTCTCGCCAAATGAAAATCGCGGTCCTGAAGGAAGCGGCCGGCGAGACTCGCTGCGCCGCGATCCCGGAGACGGTGAAGAAGTTCACCGCGCTCGGAGCCGAGGTCGCGGTAGAGGCTGGCGCGGGCGCGACGGCTTCGGTGTCGGACGCAGAGTTCGAAGCTGCAGGAGCCATGATCGGCAGCCGCGCCGATGCGCTCAAAGGCGCGGGGATCATCCTTTGCGTTGACGGACCTGACAGCGCGTCGCTCAAAGGCGCGGATCAGGGCGCCATCCTGGTGGGCGCACTCGACCCGGCGCGACGGCGCGACGCGATTGATGCCTATGCATCCGCTGGGCTCGAGGCGCTGGCAATGGAGTGGATGCCGCGAATCACCCGCGCTCAATCGATGGATATACTGTCGTCCCAGTCGAACCTCGCGGGGTATAAGGCCGTGGTCGACGCGGCCTCGATCTACGGCCGCGCTTTTCCGATGATGATGACTGCCGCAGGGACGGTCAGCCCAGCCAAGGTGTTCGTGATGGGCGTCGGCGTTGCGGGCCTTCAGGCCATCGCGACCGCCAAGCGCCTGGGCGCCCAGGTCAGCGCAACTGACGTGCGCTCGGCCACCAAGGAGCAGATCCTCTCGCTCGGTGCGAAGCCGATCTTCGTCGAAAACGTCGCTGGCATCGAAGGCGAAGGCGCCGGCGGCTACGCGACGGAAATGTCGGAAGAATATCAGAAAGCGCAGGCCGAGCTCGTGTCCGGCCACATCGCCAAGCAGGATATCGTGATCACCACCGCGCTGATCCCAGGCCGGCCGGCACCGCGGCTGATCAGCGACGCACAGATTGCGACCATGCGGCCGGGGAGCGTCATCGTGGACATGGCCGCGGATGCAGGCGGTAATGTCGAGGGCACGGTCGCCAGCGAGCATTCCGTGAATCATGGCGTGACGATCGTTGGCGCCACGAACCTCGCGCGCGGCCTGGCCGCGGATGCGTCGGCTTTGTTCGCGCGCAACCTCTACAATTTCCTCAGCGCCTTTTGGGACAAAGAGCAGGGGCAGCCGGTGCTCCCCGACGATGACGAGATCGTCAAAGGCATCCGCCTCACGAAGGGCGGCAAGGTCGTGCACGAGCGGCTCACGGCTGCGGCCTGAGCGTGGCGCATACGTCCGACATCCTTGTCATCGGCGGTGGTATTGCCGGGCTTTCCGCAGCCGCGGAGCTTTCGAAACATGCCACCGTCAATGTTCTCGAAGCCGAGGAGCAAATCGGCTTCCACTCGTCCGGCCGAAGCGCGACGATGCTTCACTATTTCCTCGGTGACCGCCTCGTTCGCGCGCTGACGCTCGCCAGCCGCGGCTTCATCGAAAGTCCGCCGGATGGCTTCACGGACGTTCCGTTTGGCCACGCAAAGCCGGTCCTGATCCATGCGCGCGAAGATGAGCGAGAGAAGCTCGACGCTCTTGAGGTCGAGATTCGCCGATTCGCCGACCTCGACCGGCTGGATGTGGCTGGCGTTCACGCTCTGTGCCCGCTGCTCAAGGAAGACGCGCTTCACGGTCTGGTCGACCGCAGTGCAATCCGCCTCGACGCACACGCCTTGCTACAGGGAAATCTGCGGCAGCTTCGCGCGGTTGGCGGTGGGCTGCATACCGGATCGCGTGCCGCCACTATCGAACGTCGCTCCGGCGCGTGGAATGTCACGACCGAGAAGGGCGAGGCTTATTTGGCCCCGATCCTCGTCAATGCTTCCGGCTCATGGGCGGACTGCGTTGCGGAATTCGCAGGAGTGCAGCCGATCGGCCTTCAGCCCCTGCGCCGCACGATCATCACGTTCGATGCGCCTTCAGGGACGAAGCTCGAAGGGCTGCCCTTCGCGAAGACCGTCGGCGACGAGCTTTATTTCGCGCCCGAGAGCGGCCGCCTTTTCGCCTCCCCGATGGATGAGGTGCCGAGCGAACCCTGCGACGCGCAGCCGGACGAATATGAGGTCGCGCTGGCTGCATGGCGAATGCAAGAGCGCACGGTCGTGAAGGTCGATCGGGTCCATAGCCGCTGGGCGGGCCTTCGCACCTTCACCCCCGATCGCCACCCGGCCGTCGGTTTCGCTCCGGATGTGGAAGGTTTCTTCTGGCTGGCAGGGCAGGGCGGCTTCGGGTTGCAGACGTCGCCTGCAATGGCGGCGATCGCGGCATCCTTGATTGCTGGCCAGCCGTGGCGTGTTGGTGATGTCTCGCCCGAGGAATTAAGCCCCGGCCGCTTCGTCAGGCAGGCGGCATAGATCGACCCACCGCTCGGCGACGAGATCGAACAGCCGGTCGGTCGGCACCTCGACGGACGTATTGGTCGAGCCGCCGGCGGGATAGACCGTGTCGAAAGCCTGCAGCGAAACGTCGAGATAGACCGGCAAGGCTTGCTTCAGCCCGAACGGGCAGACGCCGCCCACAGCGTGGCCGGTGAGTTCGAATGTCTCCTCGGCCCCGAGCATCCGTGGCCGGGCGCCGAACTCGTCCTTGCATTTGCGATTGTCGAGCCTCGCGTTGCCTCGGGCGACCAGCAGGAAAAGGTGATCGCCCGCGCGAACCGCCAGGGTTTTGGCGATGCGGCCGGGCTCGACGCTCAGGGCCTCAGCAGCCGTATCGACTGTGGCAGTGGTGCCTTCGACTTCGATGATTGCGAGGTCAGGTGCGTGCTGCGCGATCCACGCGCGGACGGATTCGGCGCTCATTCGCCGACCAGATGCAGCACGATCTGCCGCTCGGGCGTGTTTTTGCGGTGCTCGAACAGGAAAATGCCCTGCCAGGTGCCCAGCGCGAGCCGCCCACCCTGGACCGGGATCGTGAGCTGCGTCTGCGTCAAAGCGCTCCTCAAATGCGCGGGCATGTCGTCGGGTCCTTCGTCATTGTGCTCGTAGCCCGCGCCCTCTGGCGCGATCCGTTCGAAATATCGCTGGAGGTCGCGCGATGCAGCAGGTGCTGCATTTTCCTGGATCAGGAGCGAGGCGGACGTGTGACGGCAGAAGAGGGTGAGAAGCCCTTCACCGATTCCCGCCTGCTCGACCCAGGCAAGCACGTCGTCCGTCAATTCATGGAGGCCGGGACGCGGCGCACGCACCGAGAGAGTATTGCTAGCCTGGTGGAGCATGGCGGTCCGCCTAGCCGCTGAGGCTGTCGTACACCAGCGGTCAGACGAGCACTCGGGGTCCTAGATACAACGACGCCCGCCGAATGGCGGGCGCCGGCAACTTAGAAGTGCAGTCGGTTCTTAGCCGTTTCCGCCAGCGGAATCCCATCCGTGACCCATGAGCCAGCTCCAGAAACCGTCGCGAGCTTTATTCTTGCGCTTCATTGAATCCCCCAACTTACCGATCCGATTCGGCTGGTGAACAATATTCGTTAATTGGAATGGTTAGCAACCCATTTACTATTTCCGTGACTGTCCTGTAACGGGAATTCCTCGGATCGGAGATGCCGGGAAACGAAAGCGCCCGCCGGATGGCGGGCGCTTGTAACTCTTAACCCCTGTTGGTCCGGCTCTCGGACCGGCGGTCTTTAGCCGTTCCCCCCGGCCGAATCCCAACCATGCCCCATGAGCCAGCTCCAGAAGCCGCGAACAGCTTTGGTCTTGCGCATCTTCAAGCCCCTTTTCTTGCAACTGCGATTCGGCAGTTGGCGGGGATATTAACCTTAATCGATATGGTTATCAAACGATTCACTATAAATTAAGCGCATCGCGGCACAGCGACTTGGAATCGTTGCTGAATTGAAGCTGGAATTGGGCCATTGAGGCCCGGAAGATCAGCCTTTTTGGGGTCTTAAGCGGCGCTGCGCTTGCGGTCCGAGGCAATCCTCTTGGTGAGCGATTCGAGGCTCATTGGCCGACCGACCGCATAGCCCTGGGCAATGTCGCAGCCCATGTCGATCAGCAGGTCGAGGATCTCGCGATGCTCGACGCCCTCTGCCACGACCGTACGGTCGAGGGAATGCGCGAGACCAATCGTCGACTGGACCATGAGGCGATCGCTTCGACTGTCGGCGATACCTTTGACGAAGCTTTGGTCGATCTTGATCTCGGTCGCCGGGATCTTCTTCAGATACTCGAGCGTCGACAGACCGGTCCCGTAGTCGTCGATGGCAATCCGTACGCCGATATCCCGCAGCCGGCCGATCATGTCGAAGCCTTCGCCGGAGCCGGCGAGCGCTGCCGTTTCCGTGAGCTCGAGTGTCAGGTGCTTCGGATTGAGGCCATGACGAGCGAGCAGTGCCGACAGGCGAAGCGTGAAGCCCTTGTCGCTCAGCAGTCGCGCCGACAGATTGACCGCCACGTCGAACTCGGTGCCGCGTTTGTTGATCTGTGCAGCGGCAGCGACGGCCTTCTCCAGAACGAAGTCGGTGAGCTTGCCGATGCGGTTGTGCTGCTCGGCCGCGGCGACGAACTCCGTCGCGGCGATCGGTCCCTTGTCCGGGTGAGTCCAGCGGGCAAGCGCTTCCGCGCCAATGATTCGGCGCGTCGCAAGCTCAAGCTTCGGTTGATAGGCGACCCAGACTTCGCCCTCGTCGATGGCGCTATCCAGCTGGCTGAGCATCGACAGCTTCCATGAGGCATCTTCGAGGCTCTCGGGGTCGTGATATTTCCACTTGAGACCGTCGTGGGCCGCTTCCTCGGCAGCAACGAGCGCGCTGGCGAGACGGCTTCCAAGCGATCGCCCGCTGCCCACTTCGACGCCGAACGCGACTGTCAGGTCGATCGAAAGGCCGGCGACGCGCGCCGGGTTACGGAACAATGCGTAAAGCGCTTCGAGATGGTTCCCGACCGGCTGCTTTGGCTCCTCGAACCAGGTGAAGATGCCGCCATCGCCCTGGTAGAGCGTCCTATTTGGCGCTCCAACCTTCAGCCTTGAGACGATCTGGTCGACCAGCTGCCGCTCGCTGCCGGCCGGAAGGGTCGCGACGATCTCCTCGTAGTTCATGATCCGGGTCGCGATCAGCGCCTGCTTCCGGCCATCGCTATTGGCGCGGAATGCGTTGAGATTGGGCAGGTTGGTAACTGGATTGATGAGACCGCGGGCCCGGAAGCGGCGCCAGCCGAGGACGCTGGTTACGACCAACAGCACGAACAGCGCCGGCGTGATATCGGCGAAGATCAGGCGCGCCTCGAGGAAGCCCGGAACAATGAGCAAAGCGGCGGCGGCGGAGCCGAAGATCATGCAGCGGTGCGCGAACCTCTCGCGCAGTGCGCCGAGTGCAGCCGCCCCTAGGGCGAGCAGGAACGGAATGGCCCAGCCGAGATCGACCGGCGTCCCTTCCTCCAGCGTCTCAGCGCCGATCGCATGGACGTAGACACCGTAGTTACGGCCATAGCCCGGAATGAAGTAGGTATCGCCGAGGATGTCCGAAGCGATGCCGAGCAGGACTTTCTTGCCCGCGAGCTGCGCGGCTCCGACCCGGCCGCTCAGCACATCTCCAGCTGAGTAGCTCGGAATGCTCCTTACATCGATGGAATAGTCCAGGGGGAAGTCGCTGCCTGCTGCTCCGGCTTTTTCGGCGATCGCAGCGGCAAACGAAGGCACAGTGTCCTTGCCAATGGTGACGGCATAGGGAAGGCGCCAGATCGCATTCTGATAATTATATTCGACGCTAAGCGTCGCCAGCTGCGCGTGCTTCGCGAAGAGCGGCAGCGTGGGCGAGTTGATCTTCTTCCCGTCCGAGGGGCCGGCCTTGAAGCGCGCGGCCAGTGTCGCTCGTCCTGACCGTTCGAGTGCCGCGGCGAACGCCGCGTCGTCAGCCGGCTGTGAGGGAAAGGAAAAATTGAGGTCGAAATAGATGTGCTTGGCGCCGGCCGCCGTGAGCTTGTCGCTCAGTTCGGCCTGGAGGTTCCTCCGCCAGGGCCAGTTGCCATAACGCCGCAGCGAAGCATCGTCGAAGCGAACGACGACCACGTCTCCGATCGCCTTGTGCGGGTGGAAGCTGTTACGTCCGACCCGCAGCCAGTCCTCTGCGACCTCGCCGAAGCCGATGAGGCCGAAAATCAGCCCGGCAATCGCCGTCCACAGAAGCAGCTTCCACGGCTTCGGCTCGGGCTTGTGCTGTTTGGGCGTCGACACGCGCTTACGCATGCGCGCGAAAAGGTTAGTAATTCGCTAACCGCGTAGTGATTAACAACCGGGCCACTCGACAGCGCCGGACCGACCCGCCACAAAGCTTCCCGCAGCTCAGGGGAGGGGTCGTGGACTTCATTTCCATCCTGTCGATTTTCGTGCTGGCCTGTTTCGTCGGCTATTACGTGGTCTGGTCCGTGACGCCGGCACTTCACACGCCTTTGATGAGCGTGACGAACGCAATTTCGTCCGTGATCGTGGTCGGGGCCTTGATCGCTTCGGCGGCCGCTGGAAGCGTTACCTCGAAGTGGCTCGGGTTGGTCGCGGTCGCACTCGCCAGCGTCAACATCTTCGGCGGCTTCGCCGTCACCCAGCGAATGCTCTCGATGTACAAGAAGCGGGAGCGCAAGGATGGCTGAAGCCGCACACGCGCAGTCCGCCTGGGTGCTGCTCGCCTACCTGGTGGCGGGCGTGTGCTTCATTCTCGCACTGAGGGGACTCTCAAGTCCCGAGAGCAGCCGTCGGGGCAATCTCACTGGTATGGCCGGCATGGCGATCGCCATCGGAACGACATTGGCGACGCATCAGTTGGCGACCCTGCCCGAAATCGCACTTGCGATGCTGATCGGTGGCGGGATCGGGCTGGTCACCGCCCGCAAGATCCAGATGACGGCCATGCCGCAACTGGTCGCGGCTTTTCACAGCCTCGTCGGCATGGCGGCGGTGTTGGTGGGCGCCGCTGCGTTCCTCAACCCCTCTGCATTCGGAATCGTCGATGCCGAGGGGCACATTCTACAGGTTAGCCGCATCGAAATGGGCCTCGGCGTGGCCATTGGAGCGATCACCTTCTCGGGCTCCGTGATCGCTTTCCTGAAGCTCAACGGCAACATGTCCGGGAAGCCGATCTTGCTGCCGGCGCGGCACGTCATCAATTTCGGAACGCTGGCTGCTATTCTGGCGCTGATCGCCTACTTCACGCAGGATCAGGCGCCGTGGGTGTTCTTCACTCTCGCCGGACTCAGCTTCGCGATCGGCTTCCTGCTGATCATCCCGATCGGCGGAGCGGACATGCCCGTCGTGATCTCGATGCTGAACAGCTATTCCGGCTGGGCCGCCGCCGCGATGGGCTTCACGCTTCACAACACGGCCATGGTGATCACCGGAGCGCTCGTAGGCAGCTCGGGCGCGATCCTCAGCTACATCATGTGCCGTGCAATGAACCGCAGCTTCCTATCGGTGATCTCGGGTGGGTTCGGTGGTGAGGCTGTCGCAGCAGGAGCAGCGGCAGCTATCGATCGCCCATACAAGCGCGGCTCGGCGGAAGACGCGGCGTTCCTCATGAAGCAAGCCGAGCAGGTGATCATCGTCCCCGGCTACGGAATGGCGGTCGCCCAGGCGCAGCATGCGGTACGCGAGATGGCCGACCTCCTCAAGAAGGAGGGCGTGCGGGTCAAATATGCAATTCACCCGGTGGCTGGCCGTATGCCAGGACACATGAACGTACTGCTGGCCGAGGCGAACGTGCCTTATGACGAGGTGTTCGAGCTCGAGGACATCAACAACGAGTTTGCCCAGACCGATGTCGCCTATGTCATCGGCGCGAACGACGTGACCAACCCGGCCGCGAAGAACGACAAGAGCTCGCCGATTTACGGAATGCCGGTGCTCGATGTGGAGAAAGCGCGGACGGTGCTGTTCGTGAAGCGGTCGATGGGCGGGGTCGGCTACGCCGGCATCGACAATGAGCTATTCTATCGCGACAACACGATGATGCTGCTCGGCGACGCGAAGAAGATGACCGAGGAAATCGTCAAAGCCCTCGGTTGAGCGCAACTTTCAACAATTTGTCGCAACCCAGTTAAATTTGCGGTAAATCAATAATTTACCGCTTGTCGCCAGATGCAAGTTGCTCGACAATTCCGGTCAGCGCCGATTCAGGGCGGTTCGGCGGACGGGGAAAGGGGCGGATTTGCGCAAGCTTGGAATTATCGGCGGGATGACCTGGTCGTCCACCGCGCTCTATTACGAGCACATCAACCGGGGAGTCGCACAGCGGCTCGGCGGCCATCACAGTGCGCGCGTGACGATCGAGAGTGTCGATTTTGCCGATCTGGCTGCGCTCGAGCAGGCGGATGACTGGGACGGCGTTGCAAAACTGAACATCGACGCCGCCAAGTGCCTCGAAGCGGCCGGAGTCGACGGCGTGCTCATGGCTTGCAACACCACCCACAAGATATTTGGCGCCGTTGCCGCCAGCGTAAACGTGCCCATGCTCCACATCGCGGACGCCGCGGCAGACCGGATCGCCGCGGATCGCCGGGGTCCTGTCGCGGTGCTCGGTACCCGGTTCACCATGACCGAATCCTTTTTTCGCGAGCGCCTGGAGGCGCGGGGCATCAACATCGCGCCGATCGACAAGGCCTGGGTGAACGAGATCGACCGCATCATCTTCGAGGAGCTGTCGGTCGGCCGCGTCGTCCGTGACAGCCAGCGTAAGATCAAGACGCTGATCACCGACCTCGCAAAGCAAAAGGTGCAGGCGGTCGTGCTCGCGTGCACGGAGCTCGTGCTTGCGGTGGACGTCAGGGCAAACGTCATCCCCGTTTACGACACTACGGGGATGCACGCGCGGGCGGCTGTCGACTGGATGCTCGCCGAGGAAGAACCGGCCCGCGCCGCAGCATAGTGCCGGCGACTTTACTAAAGCCCCTAATGATTTAGGTTCCGCTTTCGCCCAGTCAGGGGAGGGCGAGATGCGAAAAGTTGCGCTTTGTTTGCGTGCGGCGCTGTGCGGCGCAGCGCTGTGTCCGGTCGCGGCCGTCGCGCAAGTGCCGGATAAGCCCGAGATGCCGATGCCCGTTGGCGATAAGCTCGGGCAAATTGATTTCCCGAACAGCGCCAATGCCGCGGCCCAGGCGCCGTTCCTTCGCGGCGTGAAGCTGCTCCACAACTTCGAATATCTGGATGCCGTGAAGAGCTTCCAGGAAGCCGAGGCCGCGGATCCCGACTTCGCGCTCGCTTACTGGGGCGAAGCGATGGCCCATAACTACACCTTGTGGGCCGAGCAGCACACGGATCAGGCACGCGCGGCGCTCGCCAAGCTTGGAGCAACGCCGGAGGAGAGGGCCGGGAAGGCCAAGACCCAACGAGAGAAGATGTGGCTGGCGGCAGTCGAAACGCTCTACGGCTCTGGAACGAAATTCGACCGCGACGTCGCTTATGCTGACAAGATGGATGCGCTGGCGAGGGTCTATCCCGATGACGTGGAAGCCCAGGTGTTTGACGCGCTCGCGACCTTGGGGCGATCTCACGGGACGCGCAACGAGACGAATTACCTCAAAGCCGCCGCAATCCTCGAGAATCTTTTCCCAACGCACCAGTCCCATCCAGGCGTGGTGCACTACATGATTCATTCCTACGACGACCCCGCCCACGCGAAGCTCGGGCTCAAGGCGGCGATGCTTTACGACAAGATCGCGCCGGAATCGCCGCACGCGCTGCACATGACCTCTCACATCTTCCTGGCGCTCGGCATGTGGCCGGAGACGGTCGCTGCGAACGAGCGGGCATTCGAGCGAGCAAGTGCAATGATGGCGGGTCATCACATGAAAATGGGTTGCGGCCACGGCTCGATCTGGCTGGTCTATGCCAAGCTTCAGGAGGGGCAGGATCCCGTCGACGAGATCGATCGCTGTCGAGCGGCGGCGCTTGATCCGACGACGCTTGCCGCAGACAAGACGGTGATCGGTGGAGAGGAAGACACGGTTAGCTCGCTGACTGATATGCTCGTTCGACGCGGGGTCGACACCGGAAAGTGGCCTGCAGCAATCGATCTACCGCCGGGTCACTTTGAGCTGGGCAGGTTCACGCTCGCCTACGGCAGGGTCCTGGGGGCCCGTCACAATCCCGTGGAGGCGAAGGCCGCTCTCTCCGACATGCGCCGTAGCCGGGCGGCGATCGCGGCAGCTCTCCCCAAGGAGATGCCTGATGAAGACCAGCTCCTGCCCTGGATCGACCGCGGCATCGCTCAAGGTGAAGCGATCGTCACGCTCGCGTCGGGCAATCGCGAGGCAGGCCTCCTCCAACTGCGCAAGGCAGCCGAGGCGGAGCAAGCGTTGCCGGTTGTCTTCGGCCCTCCGGTTGTGGAAAAACTCGGCTGGGAAATCCTGGGCGATGAGCTGCTCGCGAGCGGTGACAAGTCGGGAGCGGGGGCAGCTTATCGTCACGCTCTGGAAATGGCGCCCGGAAGGAGGCTTGCGACAGCAGGACTGAAGGCGGCGACTGCGCCTTAAGCCTCGCAAGACCCGCGCGAAATCACTAGGTCGGAGGCATGGACCGAACCCCGGCCGATCGTCCCGATCACCCGAGAGCCGCCGAGCGCTTCAACGAGGAGCAGGCGACTTATGCCGTGCGCGGTTCGGACCAGCCGGACCTGGACAAGGGCGTCGCGGCGATCCGTGAAGTGCTGAAGACGCTTCCGGTCCGGCCGGGCGTCTATCGCATGCAGGATAGTCGCGGGGACGTGCTGTACGTCGGCAAGGCGCGGGCGCTGAAAAACCGCGTGACCAATTACACGCAGGTGGCAAAGCTGCCGAAGCGGCTGCAGCGGATGGTCGCTCAGACGCGGTCGATGACGATCGTCACGACGCGGACCGAGGCGGAGGCGCTGCTCCTCGAGGCGCAGCTGATCAAGCGTTTCCGTCCCCCCTACAACGTGCTTCTCCGCGACGACAAAAGCTTCCCGTTCATCTTGCTTCGGGAAGACCACGACTTCCCGCGCATTCAGAAACATCGTGGCGCCCGGCGCATCAAAGGCGAATATTATGGCCCCTTCGCGAGCGCCGGCTCGGTCACTCGCACCCTTAATGCGCTCCAGAAGTTGTTCCTTCTAAGAAGCTGTTCCGACAGCTTTTTCGAGAACCGCAGCCGACCCTGCCTGCTCTACCAGATCAAGCGCTGCTCGGCGCCATGCGTCGGTCGGATCAGCGAACAGGATTATGGCGAACTGGTCGACGAGGCGAAGGAGTTCCTAGGCGGCAAGTCCACCGGAGTGCAGGCGCGACTGAGCAAGCAAATGGCGGCGGCGGCGGACAAGCAGGATTATGAGCTTGCTGCCGTCTACCGCGATCGGCTTCGCGCGCTGACCTATATCCAGGGCAGCCAGACGGTGCATGCCGAGGGGCTGGGCGACGCCGACGTGTTCGCGCTCGCCTGCAAGGCGGGGACCGTGTCGATCCAGGCGTTCTTCATCCGCGGCGGGCAGAACTGGGGACACCGGGCCTTTTTCCCGGCGCACACGAACGACGTTCCCGAAGCCGAGGTTTTGTCGAGCTTTCTCGTTCAGTTTTACGAAGAAATGCCCCCACCCAAGCGGATCCTCGTCGACCGCGAACTCGGCGACCGTGAACTACTCGAACTTGCTCTATCGGAACGGGCGGGGCGGAAGATCGTCATCGAGCAGCCGCATCGCGGCGCTCGGCGCAAGCTGATGGACCAAGCGAAACGGAACGCGGAAGAAGCGCTCGACCGCCGCCTCGCCGAGACGACTACCCAGGGCAAGATCCTGCGCGAGCTCGCCGACACATTCGAGCTTCCGGACGTCCCCAAGCGAATCGAAGTCTATGATAACAGCCACATCATGGGGACGAACGCGACAGGCGCGATGATCGTCGCCGGTCCTGAGGGGTTCCGGAAGAACAACTACCGCAAGTTCAACATCAAGCGGCCCGAGACGCAGCCCGGCGATGACTTCGCGATGATGCGAGAGGTTCTGGAGCGGCGCTTTGCGCGCCTTGAGAAGGAGGATCCGGATCGAACGAGCGGAGAATGGCCCGACCTGCTGCTGATCGACGGCGGCAAGGGGCAGCTGTCCGCGGTGTGCGAGGTTATGGAAGACGCCGGCGTCCATGACGTGCCGGTCGTGGGCGTGTCGAAGGGCCCGGACCGGAATGCCGGACGCGAAACGTTTCACCTACCCGGCGGTCGCGAGATCACGCTCCCGCCCAACTCCGCCTTGCTCTTTTATCTCCAGCGGTTGCGGGACGAAGCTCACAGGTTCGCGATCGGCACGCACCGCGCGAAAAGAGCGAAAAGCCTGACGACTTCGACCCTCGACGAGGTCCCTGGCATCGGACCCAACCGCAAGCGCGCCCTGCTGATGCACTTCGGCACCGCGCGCGCGGTTAAGGGTGCCGCGCTGGAAGATCTCGAGAAAGCGCCGGGGATCAGCAAGGGAATGGCGCGGCAGCTCTACGACTACTTCCACCCGCGCGGATGAGGATCGAGACTCAGGCGATCGTTTGCGCGCTCCGCAACCACGGCGAGCACGGGGCAGTGATCCGCCTGATGACTCCCGAGCAGGGCTTGGTGGCAGCCTACGTGCGCGGCGCTCGCGGCCGCCGCCTGCGGCCCGTGCTCATCGCCGGCAATGTCGTTCAGGCGCAATTGTCCGCGCGAACCGACACGCAGCTTCCGCAAGCTTCAGTCGAGCTGGTCCATAGCCGTGGCCCGCTGCTGGCTGAGCCACTTCCGGCCGCGGCAATTGAATGGGTGACGGTGTTGACCGCGACGGTTTTGCCCGAGGGACAGCCCTACCCGCGGCTCTATCAAACCCTGGAGGGTTTGCTCGATGCAATTGAGGCGGCGCCCTCGGCGATTGGCTGGGGCGCGGCGATGGTGCGCTATGAGCTTCTCTTGCTCGCCGAGCTCGGCTTCGGACTCGATCTGGAGCGATGCGCCGTCAGCGGAAGCAACGACAATCTCGTCGCGGTCAGCCCCAAGTCCGGCCGGGCGGTCAGCGCCGCCGAGGCCGAGCCATACGAAGGCATGCTGCTGCCCCTGCCGGCCTTCGTTCGGGAAGGCGGCTTCGGATCGTGGGAAGAAATCGCACAAGGATTTGAGCTGACGGGCCATTTCATTTCGCGTGATTTGTTGACCGAGCGCTCCCAACCGCTCCTGGAAACCCGTTCGCGGCTCGTGGATCGGTTGCGCCGCGCCGGTGGTCTCGCCTAGGTGTTGGCGTGTGACGACTGACGCGGCTCTCGCCATGCTCTTCCCCAATGTGGCCGTGACGCGCGGAATTGCGGTCCGCGTTGCCGTGAGCTTCCTTGCCGAGCAGTCGGACCCGTCCGCGAACCGCTGGTTCTGGTCCTATCACGTGCGGATCGAGAACGGGTCGGACAAGGCAGTGCAGCTTCTGTCCAGGAGCTGGACGATCGTCGATGCGCGAGGGACGATCCATGAAGTCGTCGGCGAAGGCGTGGTCGGCGAAATGCCGCTCATCGCACCGTCCGCAAGCTTCGATTATGTTTCGGGCTGTCCCCTCGACACACCATCAGGCACAATGAGCGGCAGCTACCGGATGGTGGACGAAGATGGAGCTGCTTTCGACGTTGCGATTCCAAGGTTCCAGCTTCTGGGAGCCTAGATCTCTCAAATTCAGGAGAAATTTAGCGAAACCGCTTTAGTACGGCGGCCGTTCTGATCGCTGAATGGTAGCGGGCCCCCGATCTTTATGGGTATTTTCAGGTTCATGCAGGCGAAGGAAGCCAGGCCGGCCGGTGCGCGCGGATATCGCGCCTACGTTGTGGGCGATATCCACGGCCGGCTCGACTTGTTGGACAAGCTGCTCGGCGAAATTCATGACGAACTCGCTGAACGACCCGCTCGTAAAGCCCTGATCGTCTTTCTTGGAGACCTCATCGACCGTGGACCGAACTCGGCTCAAGTCATCGAGCGACTTCGTTCCTATCACCGCGACGGTATCCAGACCGTATTCCTGCTCGGCAACCACGAGGAGGTCCTCCTGCGGATCCTGGAGGGAGACAGGTCGCCAATCCCAAATTGGCTTATGTTCGGCGGTCTTGAGTGTCTGAAAAGCTATGGCGTCGATCCACAGCTCATCGGCGTCTACCCGGATGACAAGGCCCTAACGATCATCCGGCTCGCGATTCCGAAGCAGCATGAGGAGTTCCTGAAGAGCTTCGTCGATACGTGCCGGTTCGGCGATTATCTGTTTGTGCATGCCGGGATACGGCCGGGCGTTCCGATCGACGATCAGGTTCAGTCGGACCTGCGCTGGATCCGCGAGCCCTTCCTCATGGACGACACCGATCACGGTTGCGTCGTCGTCCACGGTCACACCATAAGCCCGGAAGTGGAAGAGCGGCCCAATCGGATCGGGATCGACACGGGAGCCTATCGATCCGGCATCCTCACCGCGCTTGCAATCGAAGGCACGGAGCGCTGGTATCTCGACACGCGCGTTTCCGATGACGCGATTTCACCAACGGAATAATTAGTTTGCCTTCGCGCTGTGGGATAGGCGGGAGCGCGTGCTCAGTCTGGTGCGCGATCGCTTCGGCGAGAAGCCCCTCTACTATGGCTGGGCCGGAGAGGACCTGGTTTTCGGGTCTGAGCTCAAGGCACTTCGAGCGCATCCGCGGTTCGACAATGAAATCGACCGCAACGCACTTCGGCTGTTTGCGTCTCTGACTTACGTTCCGGTGCCCTTGTCCATCTACAAACGTGTGTTCAAGCTTTCGCCGGGATGCATCCTGGCCTTCACAGCTGAAGGAGCACGGACCGCTCTCGAAAACCCGCCGCAAGAAGGGGGCAGCGCGAAGGGAGTGAGTCTGACACGCTACTGGTCATATCGTGACGTGGTCGAGCGCGGCTTGGACGATCCCATCGATGACGAAGAGGATGCGCTCGAAGAGCTCGAACGGGCACTGGCCGCTTCGATCAAGGACCAGTCGCTCGCCGACGTTCCCGTTGGAGCCTTTCTCTCGGGCGGCATCGATAGCTCGATCGTCGTCGCGCTCTTTCAAAAGCACTCCTCCGCGTCGGTGCGGAGCTTTTCGATTGGATTTGAAGAAGCGGCCTACAACGAGGCTGACGATGCGCGGCGCGTTGCGCAGCATCTCGGGACCATCCATGATGAACATGTCGTCACGGCACGCGAGGCACGCGACGTGATCCCGCTGCTGCCGTCTATGTACGACGAGCCTTTCGCGGATTCTTCCCAGATCCCGACACATCTCGTCAGCCGCTTTGCCCGCCACGAGGTGACGGTTGCGCTGACGGGCGATGGTGGGGATGAGCTGTTCGCGGGGTACAACCGGCACTTCACGGCGCCGAAGATGTGGAACCGGCTGCAGAAGGTGCCTCGCCCCCTGCGAGCCGCGGGAAGGACGTTGAGCCGAATTCCGCCCCACGTGTGGACCGGGGCCGCAGCGCTGGTTCCCGGCCGGCGCCAGCCACATTTCGGCGGCAAGCTGCAGAAGGCGTTCAGCATCGCTGGTTCCGCGCAATCGCTCGACGAGGTTTACCGGGACTTTCTCGACGAATGGGGTTTCGGGCAGTCCCCAGTTCTCGACGCTCGTCCCGACGGAATCGAATTCAATTTGGAAGTCGCGCGTGACGCACCGGACGCCGTCCGCATGATGTATTGCGATGCGGTCACCTATTTGCCCGATGACATATTGTGCAAGGTGGATCGCGCTTCGATGGCGGTCAGCCTAGAGGCACGCGTTCCCTTTCTCGACTACCGCGTCGCCGAAGTGGCCGCGCGAATTCCCTTGACGATGAAAGTCGACAGCGGGGGAGGGAAGCGCATTTTAAAGACGCTCCTGCATAAATACGTGCCCCGGGAGCTCGTCGATCGACCGAAGGCAGGCTTCCAGGTACCAGTCGGCGAGTGGATCAGGGGTCCGCTTCGCGAATGGGCAGAAGACCTTCTGGAGGAATTGAGGATGCGGACCGACGGGTGGCTCGATGCTGATCTCGTAGGCGCGCGCTGGCGCGACCACTTGTCCGGAAAGCGCGATTCAACCTCTGCATTGTGGGCGATCCTGATGTTTCAGGCATGGGCCCGGGAGCAGACTATCCCAAGCGCCGCAGCGGCTTAGCGGCGGTTGGCTCATTTCGAGATTCATCGAATTGTTGGACCGCCTGCCGATCGGAGCGAGCGGTAATCCAGATCACGGCTGGGATGTCGTTGCGAAGCGCTCGTGGAGCGCATCGAGCGACGGATCGTGAGTGAGATCCAGGTGGAGCGGCGTGACAGCAACATAGCCGTCCGCGACTGCCTCGAGATCCGTCTGGTGTCCGGGTGTCTGGACCATTGGACCGAGCCCGAACCAGTAATAATCATAACCCCGAGGGTCGGTGCGCTGGACGATACGCAGTCGGCCATAATCGCGAAGGCCTTGCCGGCAGACGCGGATTCCTTTCACCTCATCGGCCGGCATGGCCGGAAAGTTGATATTGATGAGCGTCCCGGGCTCGGTCTTCAGCTGCAGTAGGGGCGCAAGGACACGCTCAGCCCAGACTTCCGCCGCCGCGAACGGAACGGTGTCACCCATGCCCTCGCGGGAATAGGCTTGGCTGAGCGCCATCGAACGAACGCCCGCGAGCGCACCCTCCATCGCAGCTGAAACAGTGCCCGAATAGGTGACGTCTTCCGCTAGATTCGCGCCCCTGTTGATACCGGACATGACGAGGTCCGGCGGTGCGTCTTTCATAATATGGGCGAGGGCGAGCATCACCGCATCCGTTGGCGTACCCGTGACCGAAAATCGGCGTTCGTCATGCCTTCGCAGGCGGACGGGCGTCGTGAGGGTCAGCGAATGGCCGGCGCCGGACTGCTCCTCTGTCGGCGCAACGATCCAGATGTCGTCGCTCAGCTTGCGCGCAACGGCTTCGAGCAGACGAAGGCCGCGCGCGTTAATGCCGTCGTCGTTGGTGAGGAGAATGCGCATTGGCTGCCGCCTATGACGGCGACGCTCGAATCCGGCAACAGCACGGGCTCGCGAAACCACGTTGCGCCATATTCGCAACAGCTTGGCGATTTCTTCACTGAGCCAATGTCAGTCCTTGTTAAGGGTCTGCAGCGTATTTATAGGCGCGGTTGGGGATGACCGACTTGCCCGGTGCTAAGTCCCGGGAAAGTCTGTCGTAATTGCCTCCGGCTGCACCGGGAGGCCCGGCCGCAGCGGGCGGCGGCGTATGGGTGGATTGTCCGCGGTTGTTTTGCGGCGGTCCAAGTGCGGGGAGGACCTATGGCTACGGCTCTTGTCGACCTTTACGGCGGCAACGACTTTGAACCTTTCGATCGAATTATTCTTCCAGAGAGCTACCGACCTTCGGAAGCTGAAGAATTCATGTGTGCGTGGCACCGGGCCTACTTCCTGAGGAAGCTCAAGACCTGGAAAGAGGACATCATCGACGAGTCGCGGCAAACGATGGCCCAGCTCCAGGTCGATTCGCTGCGTGAGCCGGACCTCGCGGACCGCGCCTCCAGCGAAACCGACTGGTCGATCGAACTCCGCACCCGCGACCGTCAGCGCAAGCTGATCGCCAAGATCGATGCGGCGATACGTCGGCTCTACGAAGGCGAATATGGCTATTGCGAAGTCACCGGCGAAGCGATCTCGCTCGCGCGGCTCGAAGCCCGGCCAGTCGCAACCATGACCCTCGAGGCGCAGGAGCGCCACGAGCGGATCGAGCGAGTCTCGCGCGACGACTAGAAGGACGACTCGCTAAACTGGCACAAGGCGCGGCGATCCGCTCGCCGCGCTGCTATCCGGCTCAGTGAGTAACGTGGCCGGCTAGCTCGTCCTTCAATCTAAGCTTCTCTTTCTTGAGACGGTGGAGAAGGTCTTCGTCGGGGTGGGGTCGGTGCTCTTCCTCCTCGATGAGGGCATGAAGAGCAGCATGCTTCGACTCCAATTCCTCGACCATTGCCTTGTCCATTGGTGCGGTTCCTTTCGCATAAGCTAGTGTCACCACCCCGTAATAAACCACGAATCAGCCTATTTGTCTTGAGTCATCTCGCCGCTCGGCGGCTCCTTCGCGCGGGTCGTCGATGATCGTTTAAGTTTCTTGGAAAGGCTCGCTCGGCTACAGTCGCAGCGTAATGAACGACGACCATCCCGCCGCCGACTTGGAGGCGCTGAGGGCAAAGCACCGAGCGCTTGACGAGCAGATTGCGGTCCTTTCGGAGGAGGGCGTTACCGACCAGCTGGAGATTGCTCGGCTCAAAAGGCGCAAGCTGCTTCTAAAGGATCAGATTCAGATGCTTTTGGATTCAAGTACGCCGGATATTATCGCTTGAGGGCTCAGACAAAATTGTCCCGCGGAGAGACAGGCAGCGCCGCGCGGGCGTCCGGCGGCGGGACTGGGGCGTTTTCAGGCCAAGTGAACGGTGGCAATCTTTGATGATGGACGAATCGGATCTGCCTTTGCCGCAAGTGCGCATCACGTCGCGCCTGATCGACTCGCTCTACACCGAGGCGATGCTACTGGCTGACGAGGCGCGTTCGTACTTTGATGACGCTGGTCGCGACGAACGCCAGACGCTCGAGCCATTCGCGCGAGTCGGTTTTGCTTGCGAGTCGCTCAAGGTCACGACGCGGATCATGCACATCGTCGCCTGGCTGCTGACGCAACGGGCGATCGAATCGGGCGAGATTCCGACGATCGAAGGCCGGCGTCCCGAACGCCGCCTGGGCCATGCCCAGGACAGCGACGCCGCGGTGGTGACCCAATTGCCACCCGCAGCACAGAAGCTGATCAATTCGAGCGCCGAACTCTACGCGCGCATCAAGCGCATAGACGAGGGCAACACCGAAACGGTCGTGCCCCAGAGCCCAGCTCGGGCATTGATGGGTCGCCTCGAGCGGGGTCTCAGCGGCGGTCAGGTCTAGCTAGGCTCCGCTCAGCCGCGACTTCGCTGCCGCATATTGCTCCGCAAGTAGATCGATGAACTCGGCCGCAGGTTGAACGCGATCAACCACGCCGATGCCTTGGCCGGAGCCCCAGATATCGCGCCACGCCTTGGCCTTGCTCGATCCCTCCGAGCCGAACTTCATCGTGTCGAGACTACCGGCCGCTAGATTGTCTGGATCCAGGCCGGAGTTGACGATCGAAGCGCGAAGATAATTGCCGTGAACGCCCGTGAACAAATCGGAATAGATGATGTCCGCCGCACCGCTGTCGACGATTGCCTGCTTGTATCCGTCTGGCGCGTTTGCTTCCTCGGTTGCGATGAACGGCGAGCCAACATAGGCCAGATCCGCGCCTGCGGCCTGAGCTGCCAATACTGAACCACCATTCGCGATTGCGCCCGACAGGATCAGGGGCCCGTCGAACCACTGACGGATTTCCTGGATCAGGGCGAAAGGCGACCAGCGCCCGGCGTGGCCGCCCGCGCCGGCGGCGACGGCAATGACCCCGTTTGCGCCTTTCTCGATCGCCTTTCGAGCGAAACGATCGTCGATGACATCGTGGAGCGTGATCCCGCCCCAGGAATGGACCGCTTGATTGAGCTCGATGCGCGCGCCGAGCGATGTAATGACGATCGGCACCTTCCGTTTTGCGCAGACCTCCATGTCATGCTCGAACCGGTCATTGGAGCGGTGGACGATCTGGTTGACCGCAAATGGGGCAGCGGATCGTTCCGGATGATCGCGGTCCCAAGCAGCGAGCGCTTCGGTGATTTCATGAATCCACTCATCGAGCATCGATTCGGGGCGTGCGTTCAAAGCCGGGAAGCTGCCGACGATCCCTGAAGTGCACTGGGCGATCACAAGCTTGGGGTTGGATACGATGAACATCGGCGCGCCGATCACTGGGATACGCAGGCGCGACAGGATTGGAGGGAGGCTCAGCGGTCAGACCTTATGGTAGTCGCGGTACCAGGCGACGAAGCGCGGAATGCCGTCGTCGATCCTTGTTGTCGGCTCGAAACCGTGGTCGCGCTCGATCGCGCTGATGTCTGCGAACGTATCCTTCACGTCACCGGGCTGCATTGGCTGCGGATCGAGTAGCGCCTTTTTGCCGGTCGCTTCCTCGAGCAGCTGAACAACCCGCATTAAATCCTCGCTGCGGTGGTTCCCTATATTGTAGAGGGCGTGAGGGGCGGTGCTCCCCCCCGCTTTGACCAGCCCATCGTCTGTTGGAGGCGAATCAAGGCAGGCGATGACGCCGCGCACGATGTCGTCGATGTAGGTGAAATCACGATGCATCTCGCCGCCGTTGTAAAGTGGCAGCGGCTCGCCGGCCAACAGCGCTTCGGTGAAGATCCACATCGCCATATCGGGGCGCCCCCACGGACCGTAAACCGTGAAGAAGCGCAGTCCTGTAAGCGGCATCCTGTAAAGGCTAGCGTAGGATTCGCTGAGCAGCTCGTCGGCCTTTTTCGTCGCGGCATAGAGCGAGAGCGGGTGGTCAACCCGGTCTTCGACGCGGAACGGCAAGCTCTTGTTTCCGCCGTATACAGACGAGCTCGACGCATAGACCATGTGAGTTGGCCGGATCGCCCGGGCTAGCTCGAGCATGTTGCAGTGGCCGACCAGGTTCGACTGGACATAGACCTGCGGATTCCCGATTCCATAACGGACGCCCGCCTGGGCACCGAGATGCACGATGCTGTCGAAAGAACAGTCATCGGCGAGGCGCTTCAGCTCGTCGGCGCTCGCAAAATCGATGCGTTCGAACCGGAATTGATCGCCATGATCACTCGCAAGGACTTCGAGACGAGCCTGCTTCAATGATGGGTCGTAATAATCGTTGAGATTATCGATCCCGACCACTTCGTCGCCGCGCTCCAGAAGCGCACGTGACGTAGCGGCGCCGATAAAGCCCGCAGCCCCAGTGACCAGAACAGCCATGGCTGTTCCTTAGGGGGTGCAGTCCGGAGCGCAAAGGCCCTAGAGCGACCGGGTGAATCGTTCATGGACTTTCGCGATCGACCGTGGTGGGACGTTCACAGATGTCGTCGCGCGTTCGTCAGACGGCCGGCTGCGCGTTGAAAAGCTGCTGTCCGAGAACCCGGGCCAATATGACGACGCTGCGCTGGAGGCGATCCGCCGCGTCTTGAGTGACGAAAGTGGCGCGGTTGCGGGCGTCCGCATGGGTACGACGGTCGCCACCAATGCGCTTCTCGAGCGCAAGGGCGATCGGGTCGCGCTGGCGATCACCAGAGGCTTTGGCGACGCGCTGCGCATCGGATACCAGGCGCGACCGAATATCTTCGCACGGCACATCGTGCTGCCGTCGATGCTTTACGAGCGCGTGGTGGAAATTGATGAGCGCGTCGACGTCGGCGGCGACGTGCTCGTGTCGCTGGAGGTGGCAAGCGCGCGTGAAGCGTTGGCCAAAGTGCGTGAAGCAGGACTCGACGCGCTTGCAATCATCCTGATGCACGGCTGGCGGTACACGACGCACGAGGAGCAGCTGGCTCGGGTCGCGCGCGAGTTAGGATTTCGCCAGATCTCGGTCAGTCATGAGGTGGCGCCGCTAATCAAGCTTGTCGGACGCGGCGATACGACCGTCGTCGACGCTTACCTTTCGCCGGTGCTGCGCCGGTATGTAGATCGCGTGGCAGCCGGGTTGCCGACCGATGTGGACCTTCATTTCATGCAATCAAATGGCGGCCTGGCCGAGGCGAGGGCGTTCCGCGGCAAGGATGCGATCCTGTCGGGGCCCGCCGGCGGAGTCGTGGGCATGGTCGCTGCAAGCGAGCCGCACGGCGCCGGCCGACTGATCGGTTTCGACATGGGCGGTACCTCAACCGACGTGTCGCACTATGCCGGACATTTCGAGCTCGCCGACGAAAGTGTCGTTGCCGGGGTGCGTATCCGCGCGCCGATGATGCAGATTCACACGATCGCCGCGGGTGGCGGATCGATCTGCCGATTTGATGGCATGCGCTTCCGTGTCGGACCGGAATCCGCCGGAGCAAATCCGGGACCCGCCTGCTACCGCAATGGAGGTCCGCTGACGGTCACTGATTGCAATCTGTTCCTCGGTCGCATCGATCCGGCGCATTTCCCCGCCGTGTTTGGACCGAACGGCAACGAATCGCTCGATGCAGAAGCGTCGCGTGCTCGGCTCCAGGAAATCGCCGACCTGCTCGGAGGTGCCAAAAGCCTGGAGGACATTGCCGAGGGTTTCCTCGAAATCGCCGTCGACAACATGGCTGCGGCGATCCGCAAGATCTCCATCGCGCGAGGTCATGACGTCACACGCTACACGCTGGCCTGCTTCGGTGGTGCAGGGGGGCAGCATGCGTGCGCAGTGGCTGACGCTCTCGGCATGGAGCGCATCCTCATCCATCCGCTGGCCGGTGTGCTCTCGGCCTACGGAATTGGCATCGCCGACGTGAAAGCCATCCGGGAGACGAGCTGGCTGAAACCGCTGAGCGAAGATTTCGCCGGTGCGCTGCGCGAGTTGGAGGGACATGCACGCGAGGCGCTGATCGAGCAGGGACTGCACGGTGAACGCATCGAACTGCTCCGCCGCGCGCGAGTGCGCACGGCCGGAAGCGACACGACCATCGAGCTCGTGGTCGCATCAGGCGAACAAATGCAAGCGGACTTCTCCGCGCTGCACAGGAAGCGATTCGGCTATTGGGACGACGGCGTTGAGGTGATCGTCGATGCGTTGGTCGTCGAGGCCGTCGGGCGCACCTTTCCTCCCTTCGATTTCGAGGGGAGGGGTACCAGCGAAGCTGGTGAAGGAGCCCCTCCGTCAACGCTGCGCGCTGACACTTCGGCTGCAAACGCAGGGGAGGAAATTGTAGGCCCCGCACTGATCTTCGATGCAACATCGACGATCGTGATCGAGCCGAATTGGCGCGCACAACGCGCAGGCGACGGGACGCTCGTGCTCACACGCGCCGTACCACTCCAGCGCGAAAGAGCCGTCGGCACCGATGTCGATCCGGTGCGGCTGGAGATCTTCAACAATCTGTTCATGGCGATTGCCGAGGAGATGGGAGTCGCTCTCCAATCCACCGCGACGAGCGTGAACATCAAGGAGCGGCTCGATTTCTCGTGTGCCATTTTCGACGCTGAGGGCGCGTTGATCGCCAACGCGCCTCACATCCCGGTGCATCTCGGGTCAATGGGTGAGAGCATCCGGCGGATCATAGACACGCGGGGACAGGGCCGCGACGGACGCGGCATCAGGCACGGCGACGCTTATGTGCTGAATGACCCTTACCGTGGCGGCACCCATTTGCCCGATATCACCGTCATCGTGCCCGTGTTTTACGGGGAGGAAGCCGAGCCGTCCGCCTTCGTGGCTGCACGCGGCCATCATGCCGACATCGGCGGGATCGCGCCGGGATCCATGCCCCCCGACAGTCGCAGCATTGATGAAGAAGGCGTGCTCATCGACAATTTCCTGCTCGTCGATGAAGGCCGCTTCCGCGAAACGGAGATGCGCGAATTGCTCGGCTCGGGCGAATGGCCGGCGCGCAATCCGGACCGCAACATTTCAGACCTCAAGGCTCAGCTGGCTGCCTGCACGCGGGGCGCCGAAGCACTGACGCAGACAGCGCACGAATATGGGCCGGACGTCGCTGCCGCCTACATGGGCCATGTCCTGGCCAACGCCGAGGAATCCGTGCGGCGGCTGCTCGATCGGCTCGACGACGGTGAGTTCCGTTACGAGATGGACAACGGCGCCTGTGTCCAGGCGTGCATCACGATCGACAAATCGGCACGCTCGGCGATCTTCGACTTCACGGGAACGAGCGACCAGCTGTCCGACAATTTCAACGCGCCATTCTCGATTGTCCGCGCTGCGTCGCTTTACGTCGTTCGCACGCTCATCGACGATGCGATCCCGATGAATGATGGCTGCTTGCGCCCGATCGAGCTGGTGGTTCCGAAAGGGTCGATGCTCAATCCGAAATACCCGGCAGCCGTTGTCGCCGGCAACGTGGAGACAAGCCAGGTGGTCACGGACGCATTGTTCGCCGCGACCGGGCGCCTGGCGCCCTCGCAGGGAACGATGAACAACTTCACCTTCGGCAACGAGCGCCACCAATATTATGAGACAATTGCCGGCGGCTCCGGCGCAGGTCCCGATTTTGACGGCACCAGCGCTGTTCAGACGCACATGACCAACAGCAGGCTGACCGATCCGGAAATCCTCGAAACAAGGCTGCCGGTGCGTCTCGAGCAATTTGCGATCCGTCGCGGATCGGGCGGCGGGGGCGCTCATCGCGGCGGAGACGGCATCATTCGCGAGGTGACGTTTCTCGAACCGATGCGCGCCAACATGCTCGCCAATCGCAGGCGCGTGCCGCCGAGTGGGATCATGGGCGGAGCGGATGCGCAAGCCGGGCGCAACTGGGTCGTGCGCATTGACGGAACCGTTGAAATGCTGAGCGCAACCGCATCTGTTGACGTTGAGTGGGGCGATCGGTTTGTCATCGAGACTCCCGGCGGCGGCGGATTCGGCAGGAGAGGGGAGTGATCAATTATTGGCCATTGCTCGGCATTGCGCTGGTCGTTCTCGGATTCGCCCTCAGGTTCAACCCGCTGCTCGTCGTTGCCGTCGCAGCCATCGCCACGGGACTCCTCGGAGGAATGCCGTTCCTCAAGGTGCTGGCGGCGCTGGGGCATGGTTTCAACGAGAACCGCAACGTCACGATCATCTACATTGTCCTTCCGGTCATCGGCCTGCTCGAACGCTACGGTCTGCAACAGCAGGCGCGCGCGTTGATCAGTCGGATGCGAGGGGCCACGACCGGCCGCGTGCTCGTCGTTTATCTCGCCTTCCGGCAGATTTTCGCGGCCCTTGGCCTGACCTCGGTTGCAGGGCACCCGCAGACTGTTCGCCCGCTGGTTGCGCCGATGGCGCTGGCGGCCGCCGAGAAGGAGCACGGCCCGCTCGACGAAGACACGAGCGAGCGCGTCAAGGCGATGTCGGCGGCAACCGACAACGTCGGGCTTTTCTTCGGTGAGGACATCTTCATCGCGATTTCCTCCATCCTTCTGATCCAGGGCGCGCTGAAGGCGTATGGCATCGAGCTGACGCCATTCGAACTGTCGGTCTGGGCGATACCGAGCGCCATCTGCGCATTCCTGATCCACAGTATGCGGCTGCTGTTGCTCGACCTGCGCTTGCGAAAGCGTAGCCGATGATCAACTCGCATTGGCTCTACGTCCTTGCGGGCATCGCCTTTGCGAGCTTCGCGGTGGCGAGCGCGCGGAACCGTGCAAATCCCAAACGCTGGGGCAATTCCGCATTCTGGTCGCTGCTCGCGCTCAGCTTTTGGTTCGGCGATTTCCTCGGGGATATCGGCAACGGCATTCTGGTGCTGGCACTCGTCGCGCTTGCCGGTCTCCGGATGCTTGGCCCGGCAGCGAAGCAATCGACGACGGCCGAGCAGCGCCAAGGCTTTTCGCAGCGTTATGGCAACAAACTATTCCTGCCGGCGCTGATCATTCCTTTCACGGCGTTTCTCGGAACGCTCCTCTTCACTTACACACCGCTCAAGGATGATGGGCTACTCGATCCGAAGTCCGTCACTCTCGTGCTGCTTGGACTCGGCGTAATCATTGCGCTGATCGTCTGTTATGTCTGGTTGCGCCCGCCCGCGATGGCTGCGGTAGACGAAGGCGGCCGGCTTGCCGACTCGATCGGCTGGGCGCTCGTGTTGCCTCAGATGCTGGCAGCGCTCGGAGCTGTATTCGCGGCTGCCGGGATTGGAACGACCATTGGCGCGGTTGCGGGCAGCATCATCCCGCAAGGCAGCATCTTTCTTGCCGTGCTGCTTTATGCACTCGGAATGGTCGTGTTCACGATAATCATGGGCAACGCTTTCGCCGCGTTTCCAGTCATGGTTGCGGCAATCGGCTTTCCCATTCTGATCCAGCAAGACGGCGGCCGTGCGGCCGTGATCGGCGCTGTCGGAATGCTGGCCGGCTATTGCGGGACGCTGATGACTCCCATGGCGGCCAACTTCAACATCGTCCCCGCGGCGCTGCTCGAACTCAAGGACCAATACGGCGTGATCCGGGTTCAAATCGCAACCGCGATCCCGCTGCTCATCTGCAACATCCTCATCCTCTATCTCGCGGGATTTCATTTGTGACGACGCTGAACGTCGACCGTGCTTCAAATATGGCGAGCATCGCGCTCGGCCATGTGATCAAGGAATATCCGTACAAGCTGGATCATGTGCTGCTCGGCGATGAAGACGCGCTTTCGCCGCGCGAGCTTCACCCGATCTTCTACGGCAGCTTCGATTGGCACAGCTGCGTCCACGGCTGGTGGACCCTGTTCACGTTGCGCAGGCTTTTTCCGCACGTTCCGGAAGCTGGGCCGATTGCCGATCTCGCACAGACCAGCTTCACCGCGGAAAAGGTGGCAGCAGAGCTCGCCTATCTGGACCGCCCGCTGAGCCGCGGATTTGAACGGCCTTATGGATGGGCTTGGCTGCTCTACCTGCACCTCGAAACGACACGGCATGATGAACGCTGGGCCGCCGAGATCGAACCGCTTGCTCGGGCATTCGGCCAACGCCTTCGCGATTACCTGCAGATCCTGACTTATCCAATCCGCGTTGGGACGCACTTCAACACGGCGTTCGCGCTGATCCTGTCGATCGAGTGGGCGGACCAATTCGATGCCGAATTGGCGACGCTTATTCGCGATCGATCCCGGCACTGGTTCGGCACTGATCGCGATTGTCAGGCGTGGGAACCGGGTGGCGATGAGTTCCTGTCACCGGCCTTGATCGAGGCGCTGTGCATGGCACGGGCGCACAAGGCGCTCTTTCCAATCTGGTTCGAGCAGTTCCTGCCTCACATTCCGGCGCACGAACCCAAGACTCTGTTCACGCCCGCGATCGTCAGCGATCGCAGCGATGGCAAGATCGCGCACCTCGACGGCCTCAATCTCAGCCGCGCCTGGTGTTGGAGAAGCCTGGCGCCGATGCTTCCGCCCGGGGAGCGAGCGCTCGCGGAAGCCGCGGCGGACGAGCATCTCGCCGCCGCGATGCCGCACCTGTCAGGCGATTACATGGGTGAGCATTGGCTCGCGAGCTTTGCGCTGTTGGCATTGCTCTCGTAGGTGACCTCGCACAGAGGCGCAGCCTGCAACAGAGCATCGCCGCCGAGCGACTGGTAGAGCGCCACGCGATTCTGTCCCGCAGTCAGCTTGGTCTGCACAAGAGCGGTCTGCGCGGTATAGTAGGAACGCTGTGCGACCAGCACGTTGAGGAACGGGTCGACGCCCGCGCGGTAGCGCGCTTCCGTCAGAAGATAATTGTCGGCGCCCGCGGCCTGCTGGCGCTGCGCCGCCGCCAGTTGATCATCCATAGTCGCGCGGCGCGCGAGGGCATCCGCGACTTCGCGAAATGCGGTCTGGACAGTCTTTTGATAGGTCGCGAGCGCTGCGTTACGCTGGGCCTCCGTCAGGCGTACGTTCGCATGGCCGGCTCCAGCCTGGAAAATGGTGTAAGCGGCATTCGCACCGATTTGGCCGCCGAACGCTCCACCGGTGAACAGGCCAGCGAGCGCCGTGCTTGCAAAGCCGAGCAGACCGGTCAGCGTAATCCGGGGGAAGAGCTCCGCGCGCGCCGCGCCGATGTCCGCATTTGCCGCGCGCAGCTGATATTCGGCCTGCAGCACGTCCGGCCTGCGAAGCAGCACGTAAGAGCTGATTCCGGCGCGCAGCTCGGCAATCTTGAGCGCCGCGTCATCGATCGAGCGGGGAAGCAAGGCAGGGGCGATCGGCGCTCCGACAAGCAGCTGAAGCGCATTCACGTCCTGCGCCACGGCGGTCTTCTGCTGCGCTAGATCTGATTGCGCCTGCGCGAGAATCTGTTCCGCCTGATCAAGGTCCGTGCGCGGAGCGACTCCGGCATCCAGACGGAGCCGGGTCAGACGGACACTCTTCTGAGCGCTGGTCATCGTGTCCTGCGCGACGATGAGCAGGCTGGAATCGGAACCGTAGGTGAGCCACGCGTCGGCGATGTTCGCGACCAGCGTGAGCCGTGTGGACCGTGCGCCCGCCTCCGTCGCGAAATATTGCTCAAGCTGCGCGTGGGTTAGCGACCGCAGGCGCCCGAACAGGTCGATCTCGAAGCTCGGAACTGAGAGGCCAAGAGTATAACTTGCGGTTCGGCCACCGGAGTTGCCCGAACCCGAGCCGGAACCGTTGCCTGAGCCGGAGCCGGACCCATTCGAATTTGACGATGATTTGGAGCCGGAAAGGGTTACGCCGGCGTTCGCATTGAGTTGAGGAAACTGCTGCGCCCGCTGAATATTGTACCGCTCGTGTGCCGCCGCGATGTTCGACGCGGCAATCATCAGGTCGCGGTTGTTGACCAGGGCCTGCGCGATCAAGGTTTGCAGCCGCGGATCGGTGAAGATCTCCCTGTAGGTTACGGCTGGAAGCCCGGCTTCAGCTTGCGTGACGTAAGGGCTTCCAACAGGCCATGAAGCGGGAATAGCCGCGTCCGGACGTCCGAGATGAGGCTCCATGGTTGCACAGGCTGTTGCCAACAACGCGAGAAGGGCAGCCCCGCGCTTCATGCCTGAGCTTCACCTCGGCCGCGCAGCCGCTCGCGGATGATTACGAGTCCGTCGCGGACGCCTCTGCGCACAAGCACATAGAAGAGCGGGATGTAGAAGATCGCGAGGATGGTGGCGGTCAGCATGCCGCCGATCACTGCCGTTCCGATGGCGATGCGGCCGTTCGCACCAGGGCCCGTGGCAATCGCCAGCGGGAAGACGCCGAAGATGAATGCAAAGCTCGTCATCAAGATCGGACGAAGGCGGATTCGAGCCGCCTCGATCGCCGCGTCGAGGATCCGCTTGCCTTCCTTTTCCGCGCGCTCCGCGAATTCGTTCATCAGGATCGCATTCTTCGAGGTCAGGCCCATCGTCGTGAGCAGGCCGATTTGCAGGAACACGTCATTTTCGAGACCGCGCAAGGTCACGAACAGGATTGCTCCAACCAGTCCAAGAGGCACGACCAGCAGAACCGCCAGCGGGATCGACCAGCTCTCGTAGAGTGCCGCAAGACACAGGAAGATCACGATCAGCGACACCGTATAAAGCAACGGCGCCTGACCCGTGGCCAACCTCTCCTGGTAAGACGCACCTGACCAGGCGACGCTGACACCTGGAAACTGCGAGGCCAGTTTCTCAATTTCGGCCATGGCCTGGCCGGAGCTCTTCCCCGGTGCAGGCTGCCCATCGAATTCGTAGGAAGAATATCCCTGGAAGCGGTCGACCGTGACCGGCGCCACCGTCCAACCTGTCGTCGAGAAGGACGAGAAGGGCACCATCTGGCTCTGATTGTTGCGCACGTACCAGCCGCCGACATCGGAGGGCTCCGACCGGTAGGGAGCTTCGCCCTGAACATAGACGCGCTTCACCCGTCCGCGGTCGATGAAGTCATTCACGTAGCGGCCGCCCCAGGCGGTCGATAACGTCGAGTTCACGTCCCCCGAGCTTAGGCCAAGGGCAGCGAGGCGCTGTTGATCGACGTTGATCTTCAGGCTGGAGACATCCGGAAGCTCGGCAAGCCGCACTTGCTCAAGCAGAGGATCGGACGAAGCCGCGGCGAGCAGCTTGTCGCGGACTTGGTTGAACTGGTCCCTGCTCATGCCGCTCGTATTCTGGAGCTGCATCGTGAAGCCGGTGTTTTGACCCAGTCCGCGAATTGCGCCAGGGATTAGCGCGAAGACCTGCGCATCTCGAAGGCCGCGGAAGGCTCCGGACGCGCGCTCGACAATCGCTTCAGCACTGTTCTTCGCTCCCTTACGCTGATCGAAGGGCGCAAGATTGACGTATGCCTGGCCGGTATTTTGGCCTGAAAGACCGCCGCCCCCTCCCGTGACGCCGAAGAAGACCTTCACGTTGTCCTTTTCAGGGCCGTGAAGAAAATAATTCTCGACGGCTCGTTCCACTTCCGCCGTACGGCTGAATGTTGCGCCTGCCGGCAGCCGGAACTGGACCTGCGCATTGCCCTGGTCTTCAGTCGGAATGAAGCCGGTCGGCAGGCTTCGGAAAAGCACGACGAGCAGCACGCAAACGCCGAGATAGATCGACAGGAACAGCCACTTGCGATCGACGACGCGACCCACGTTGCCGACATACCAGTTGATGCTCCGCTGGAACCCGTGATTGAACTTCTGCCGAGCCGTTTCCAGGCCGTGGGCGACCGCGGGCGCTTTACGTCCAAGCCAGGTCGCTTCTACGCTGGCATGTTGGCGCTTCAGCACATTTGCTGCGAGCGATGGACTAAAGGTGATTGCAAGCAGCACTGAAAGCGCCATTGCCGAAACGATTGTCGCCGAAAACTGGCGGTAAATGACGCCGGTTGATCCGCCGAAGAACACCATCGGCAGGAACACCGCAGACAACACCAGCGCGATGGCGACGAGCGCCATCTGGATCTGGTTCATCGAAATGATGGTCGCTTCCTTGGTTGTCAGCTCAGGCTGCTCTTCGAGGATTCGTTCGACGTTTTCGACAACCACGATCGCGTCGTCGACGAGTAGGCCGACTGCGAGGACCAGCCCGAACAACGTCAGCGTGTTGATCGAAAAGCCAAGGATGTAGAGCATCCCGAACGTGCCGAGCAGCACGACCGGGATTGCGATTCCTGGAATGAGCGTGGCGCGCCAGCTCTGCAGGAATACGAACATGACGAGGATGACGAGGACCATCGCCTCGGCCAGTGTCTTGACGACTTCAATGACAGACAACCGGATGAATTCGGAGCTGTCGTTTGCGTAGGCGACCTGAAAACCTGCGGGCAGCCGAGGCGCGGCGTTCGCCATGTACGCCTTGACGAGCCTCGATGTCGAAAGCGCATTGGCGCCGGGCTCGAGAAAGATGCCTATACCGGCGCCAGGATGGCCGTTGATGCGGATCGTCACCGAATAATTGTCGGCCCCAAGATCGACGCGAGCGACATCCGAAAGCAGCACTCGCGCGCCGGACGGATCGGACTTGACGATGATGTTGCGAAACTGCTCGGGCGTTTGAAGCCGCGACTGGGCCGTCACGGTCGCATTTAGCATTTGACCTTCTGGCTGCGGCATTCCGCCAACCTCCCCGGCCGCAACCTCGACGTTCTGATTCTGGATGGCAGTAACGATGTCGCTCGGCATGAGCTGGTAGCTCTGGAGCTTGTTGGGATCGAGCCAGATCCGCATCGCATATTGCGATCCAAAGACGTTGACGTCGCCAACGCCATGGATGCGCGACAGGTCGTCCTGAATATTGGTGGCGAGCCAGTCGGAAACGTCTACGTTCGTGCGCTTGTCGGTCGAGTCATAGACGCCGACGATCATCAGGAAGTCCGGCGAACCCTTCGTCACGGTCAAGCCCTGCTGCTGAACCGCCTGAGGAAGCCGGGCGATGGCAGACTGCACCTTGTTCTGCACCTGGACCTGGGCGATGTCAGGATCGACGCTCTTGTCGAAAACAGCCGTGATCGTGACCTGTCCTCGGGAACTCGACGATGAGCTGAAATAGAGGAGGCCGTCCAATCCGGTCAGAGTCTGCTCGATAACCTGCGTGACGCTGCCCTCGAGCGTCGCGGCAGAGGCGCCGGGGTAGGTGGCGCGAACGTTGATCTGGGTCGGTGCGACGTCCGGATATTGCGCAACGGGCAGCGCGAAAATCGCGCCGATCCCACCAAGCATGATGATGATGGCGAGGACCCACGCGAAGATCGGCCGTTCAATGAAGATGCGCGACATGCGTCAGCGGCCGCGCTGTTGTTGCATTGCTTTCATTGCGCCGGGAGGCGGCGCCTGCACCTTCTGCGGCGCGCCCGCCGGCACCGGCTTGATCTCAGCTCCGTCCTTCACGTTCGTGAGGCCTTGGGTGACCACTTTCTCGCCGGGAGCGAGCCCTTGCGTGACCACCCAGTACGGTCCTTGCGTGCGAGCGGTGACGATCGTCCGCTGGATTGCCCGATTGCCCGGGCCGACGACGTAAAGCGTCGCATTGCCTTGCGGATCGCGTGAGACCGCCTGTTGAGGGACGAGGATCGCTGACGTGTCGATCGCTCGAGCGAATTGCGCCGTCACAAACATGCCCGGCAAGAGGATGGCTTGCGGATTCGGGAAAGCCGCCCGCAGCGTGACGGTGCCAGTGCTCTGGTCGACGACGACTTGACTGAATTGAACCTGGCCTGTTTCGCCGTAGTCGCTGCCGTCGGGAAGCTTTAGGTGGACAACCGCCGTTGTGGGGACCACGCCGCCCTGCGAGAGCGCGCGCCGCAGCGCGAGCAGGTCAGCCGCGGACTCCTGAATGTCGACAAAGACAGGATCGAGCCGTGTGATTGTAGCCATCGCATCGGCCTGGTTTGCGGTCACGAGTGCTCCGACTGTGACGTTCGATACGCCAATCCTGCCGGTGATCGGCGCTGGAACTCGCGTCCACCGCACATTGACACGCGCGCTCTGAAGTGCGGCGCTATTCTGCGCGACCGAAGCCTCCGCCTGTCGAGCCTGGGCGACGGCATTGGTATAATCCTGTTTCGAGATCGCCTGCTGCTGGACCAGCGGTCGATAGCGCTCCGCAAGCGTTCGTGCGGCTTCCGCCTGGGCACGCGCGGCTTGCAGGTTGGCAGTCGCCTGCGCGGCCTGCGCGTTATAAATGCTCGGATCGATTTGATAGAGCGTCTGGCCCTGTCGGACTATCGAGCCTTCCTGGAAGAGCCGCCGCTGTACGACGCCGTTCACCTGCGGACGGACATCCGAGATCTGATAGGCTGCCACACGGCCCGGAAGCTGCTGCTCCAGTGGAGCGCTTCCCTGCTGGACGATGACGTAGCCGACTGTGGGCGGCCCCTTCGGACCGGCGCGGCCTCCTCGACCACCCTGCTGCTGCGAGTTGGCGCCCCCGCAGGCCCCCAATAGCAGAACCGCCGCAAGAACGGCGGTGAGCTTGGTAAAGTTCAACAAGGGAAACTGGCTGGCCATCACGGTGATATGCACTCTCTCCTTGCGCTGGATTGCAAGTCGGCTGCCCCGTGCCGGCCGTTACGCGGCGCTAGGTGAACTGGTCGCCACACTGACCGATGTTTCGACAAACGGCCCGCACTGCCCGACGAAGAAGTGTGTCGTTCGTTCCCGGTGGTTACAAGAATGTAACGAGGTCGCCGTCAAGATCGCACAAACACCCATTTGACGCATTATCCTGAATGGAAAGCGTCATGGCGCGGCTAAGAATCGCCTGTCACGAACTGCTTTTGGCGCGAAGAACGCGGGCCATTGAATACAGGCTCGCAGCGGCAAGAAGGGTCGATCCCATGCCCAGCGTGAAGAAAGTCCACGGCGGAATGACCAGCCAGTAAGCGCCCATCAATCCTGCAAGCAGGCTACCCAGGAACTTGGCGATGTACCACCCGCCCATCGCCATTGAGGCGAAGCGGATGGGTGCGAGAGATTCGACCAAGGTTAGGCCAACCGGAATTACGAGCAACTCGCCCATCGTCAGAAGGAAGAAGTAGGCGAAGACCCAGAGCGAGCTGACGCGCGTTCCTTCCGGTCCGCTAGCGAGCGCGGCCAGGACCATGGTCAGCATCGCGACCGTCGCGATCACGCAGCCGATCGCCATTCGCCGGAGCAGGTGAGGGACGGTCTCCTTCACTTTGCGACGCCGCCAGAATCGGATCAGGAACGGCGTTCCAATGATGATGAGAAGCGGGTTGATCGACTGGAACCAGGTTGCGGGTATCGTCGCCCTCAAACCGGCGACGTCTACGGAACGATCGGTGAAGTCCCTGACCCACAAGGCGATCACATTGCCGCTCTGCTCGTAGCCCACCCGAAACAACACCACCATCGCAATCATGATCAGCAGGATCGCGACATGTTCGCGGATTACGGGCTCGGCGCTCTTCTTTTCCTCGGCGGCGATGGCCGAGCGCGATGGCTCAGGGGGCAGCAGCCGCAAGAAGCTGCAATAACCCACAAGCCCGATCGCCATTCCGACGCCGGCGGCAGTGAAACCCCAGTGCCAGCCGTAAAGCTCACCGAGTGTGCCGCAGATGAGGGGTGCGAGGAGGCCGCCCAAATTGATGCCCATGTAATAGGCGCTGTACGCATAGGCCTTGCGCGGGTCCTCGTCGGCATAGAGGCTGCCAACCTGGATCGCGAGCGGCGGAATGAAGAGACCGTTGCCCAATGCGACCAGAACGAGCGCAGGAAACAGCAGCGCCTCGAAAGCCATGGCGAAATGGCCAAGCATCATCATTGAGCCGCCAATGATCACGCTTGCAGTGCGACCCAGCCAGCGGTCGGCAATCAGTCCGCCGAAAAACGGGCTGAAGAAAGCAGCTGCTCCATAAGCTCCATAGATCAGCGAAGACTTCGCCTGCGGGAAGCCCAGTTGCTTCGTCATGTAATAGACGAGCAGCGCCTGGAGGCCGAAGAACGAGAACTCGGCCCACATCTGGGTAGTGAAAAGTACGGTTAGTCCCGCAGGATGCCCGAAAAGAGTCCGGGCCGGCTTCTCCCCGTTTCCCATGCCGCCGGCCCGGATCACGCCGCTCAATAGTTGAGCGACGCCGTAAGCAATCCCGCGTCAAGGCAGACCCAGCCGAGGAACAGGGCCGCAAGCGCAACCAGGATTGCCCAGATCGTCGCGATCCGGTGTCGGCCCGGCACGCGGGCGACAACCCACGCGTTCCAGGCGGCCACGAACGAGCCGATAATTGCGAGGATCAGGACCAGCTGGAGCAGGCGCATCCAGATGTCACCGCCACCGTTCAGGAACGTAAGGTCCTTCTGGATCGCGGCCAGTACGATCGCCCACCCGACGACCACCGTGATGTAGAGCCATGCAGTCCCGCGGGTCACACGGTGCAGCAGTAGCGGACGGCCTGTCAGCTCGGACTGATACTTGTAGCGTCTGCGCACAAGGGCGGTGATGGGCCAGCCGAGCGCCGCGATCAGGATGATGAACAGCGCGAGACCGGCAGCGGGCAGGATCCACCCCGCGTTCAGTGACCCGGGAGCCGGAAGGAACTCGATGATCGCTGCGTAGGGCGTGATCGAGAACATCTGAACCTGGCCATTGCTGCCGACAACCGCCTCGAGCTTGTCGGTGCCGTTCACCTCCTGCCAGACCCACGGCTTGATTTCGCGCCACTGGCGGGGCGCTCCCGAAGGATCAGTTACAGTGGAGACGGTCAGGATTCCGTCCTTGTCGACTGCCACCTTGGATTCGCCAAGCAGCGCGAGAAGCCGGAAGAAGTTGAATCCGCCCGCACGGCTGCTGACATAGTGACCCGACATGGCCAGACCGTGGGCCTTCGCCGTGCTCGTCGTCGGCAGGTTCTCCGCGGGTGCGGGGAAGTAGCGGTCTGTGAAATCCTCGAATAATTGCTCGCGCAGCGGATGCACCGCGGTGTTCTTGCCCGCACTGTTCATCGAGACAAACAGCCCGACGTTCTTGTCCAGGAACAAGTGCAGGTCCGAATGCATGAAGATCGTGTCGCCACCGTGGCCCACGATGTTCAGCCCATTGCGATCCTCATGATAGAAGCCGAGCGCCATCGGCGGCAGTGACGTGTAGAAGTGGTTCGCTGGCGCGTGCATGAGCTGCGCCGTCGCCGGATTAAGAAGCGGACCGCCGTTATTGAGGTGGGCAATCATGAACTTGCCCATGTCCGCACCGGAAGCCGCGAGAGCTCCGGCCGGCGCCATCGGAATCACCTCATAGGGCTGCGGCTTATCTGACCCATATTGATAGGCGTTTGAAACGAACGGCTTGAAGTTCGCCGGGATCGGCTGCTCGAATGTTGAATGCGCCATTCCGAGCGGGTCGAAGATATGGTGCTGGATATATTGGTTGAAAGGCTCACCGGAGACGCGCTCGACGATATAGCCCGCAAGCGAAGCGCCGTAGTTCGAATAAGCGGGCATAGTGCCCGGTGCGTATATTCGGCCAGGCACCCAGCGCTTCAGCGCATCGCCGAGCGGAATGGGCTTCTGATCATATTGGATGAGATACTTAGCGGTTTCCTCGAAGCCCGCCGTGTGGGTCATCAGGTTCCGGAGCGTGATCGGCTTGCCGAATTTTTCCGGAATCTTGAAGTCGAGGTAGGTGTTGACATCCTTGTCGAGGTCGAGCTTGCCGGCCTGAACCAGCTGCATGACCGCGGTCCATGTGAACAGCTTCGAGACCGAACCCGGACGGAACATGGTAGTCGCAGGATCGACCGGCTTCTGTTCCGTCACATTGGAATAGCCGAAGCCGCGCTCCGTCAGCGGCTGCCCGTCCTTCACGACGACCACGACCGCTCCCGGAATACCGCCCGCCTTCATCGCATAAGGCATGAAACCGTCGAGCCATGCGTCGACGTCGGCCTTGGTGAGTTCAGGCGCAGCCGCCGGTGCCGCGGATGTCGCGGGAACCGGCGACGCGGGAAGCACCGCCGTCGTCGGCTTCGTTGGTTGGAGTTGCGCCGGTGATTGGGCGCTGGCCGGAATTGCGGCCGCAGCCGTAATCGCAACGATCCAGGATAATAAGCGCATCGTGCGAAAGCCTCTTAGTAATTGAATCCGACGGTCATGCCGATAGTCCTCGGGCGAAGGATGCCCGTTCCGATTGCGCCGTTCGGGTAAATCGGGAAGCCGGTATCGGGCGATGCCCCAAAGACCGTCAATGGCGTCACCGAAGTTACACCGCGGCTGTTTCCAACATTCTTGATATACGCCTCGATATCGAAGCGGCCAAAGTCAACGCCGGCGAAGAGATCAACGACCTGATAGGCCTCAACGTGGCGCTGATGTCCATGAGCCGCAACAAAATCGCCGTCATAATTGGCCGTCTGACCGGACACGTGCCGGAACGACCCGCCAACATGCGCCCGAGCGTTGCTGGACAGCTGCCAATGATAATCGCCGTTGAATGCAACGGTGAACTTCGGCGTGAATGGAAGTTCGTCGCCGACCCGTCCGCCGACGTCTTCCGGCGTTGGGCCAGTCAGCCGCGCATTGGTGTATGCGCCGTTTAAGCTGAGATCGAGACCCGCGAGCGGACGCACCGCTGCCGTGAACTCGACGCCATCGCTCTCCGCAGAAGAACCGTTGATGTTCACGCCAAAGCCCGAGACATTTGTGAAAAGCTGGATATTCTCCCAATCGATATGGAAGGCCGCGGCATCGATACTGAAGCGATGGTCAGCCGATTCCGCTTTTGCGCCGAGCTCGTAGCTCATCACCGAGTCCGAATGATACTCCGCAGGCACTTCAGGATGGGCGGCCGCGTTGGGTGGAAGCACGTTGGGGCCGCCCGGACGGAATCCCTTCGCGAAGCGCGCGTAGAACGTCGTGTTCTTATTGAGCTTGAGCTTGGGCGCCACCGAATAGGTGAACACGCTCTCGGATGAATGATCGACTGGGAAATCGGCGCCGCCACCCGAAACCAAAAGACCGTGAGTTACTTGATGCGCAGACTGTTTGTTATGACTGTAGCGACCGCCCACATCGAGGTCGAATTGCTCGACAATGTGGATAGTTGCGTTGGCGAAACCCGCGATCTCGCGATATTTCGAATCGAGCGTAGCGGTGCCGAGTACAGTGCCAACGATGGGGACGGTGTCGATTGGAGTTAGGGTTCCTGGCTCGACTGCGACGAAGTTCTGATCGATCAGGCCGTCTTCGTTCGTATAGTAGGCGCCGACCAGCCAATCCACGACATGAGTCTGCTTCGAAAGACGCAATTCCTGAGTGAATTTCTTGAGATTCGTATCCTGCGCTTCGAAGAAATTGTTGGGCCCGATAAACAGCCCGACAAGGCCGCTGAGCGCATTGGTGAAATCGATCCGCTCGTTTTGCTTCTGCGTTAAGTAGCTCGTCGCTGAAGTGAGATTGGCGAAGCCAAGATCGAAATTCCCAGTTGCGTTGTGGACGCGGTACCTCAGGTCCGAGAATTGCGGCACGAACTGCGACTGTGAGAGCCCGTGAAGGGGCTTCAGCAGGATTGGGTCTGCTTCGATGACGGATGGAGCATCCGCATTGATGTCCTGGGCGATTGCCGAAAGCCTGATCGAGACTGCATCGCTTGGGCGGAAGAGCAGCGACGCTCGGCCGCCATAACTCTTGGTGCCATTGATGTCTTTCGCGTGGTCGGACCCGGCGGTGCCGATGGAGTCGATGAATCCGGCATCCTTGCGGTAGCTTCCGGACGCCCGGAACGCGAGCGTGGAACTGATCGGCACGTTCACGACGGCATTGGCATTGAATCCAACACCGCCGTCGCTGACGTCTTCAATGCCGGCACGTCCGCGAATTTCCAGACCGCTGGTCGAAGGAAGGTTGGTAACAAAGCGCAGCACGCCGCCGAGTGAACTCGCGCCGTAAAGCGTTCCCTGCGGACCGCGAAGCACCTCGATCCGCTGAAGGTCGAACGTGTCGAAATCGCCGGCAAGGACGGCGCCGTTGACGAGGCCGCTGCTCGATCCGAACGGCGTTTCGTCGACATACACACTCACGGTCGAAGCAACGCCGCCGGTGTTGATACCGCGCAGAATCAATCGGCCTTCGCCTTGGCGATCCTGATCCAGCTGCAGTCCGGGGACGAGCTTCAGATAGTCCTGAAAGCTGCTCGCGTGCTGACTCTCCAGCGTGCCTCCGGAAACGACCGTAACCGACTGCGGAACGTCGAGCAGCACCTGGGGGCGCTTGGTTGCCGTGATCACAATGGCATTTTGGTCGGTCTGTGCTGCCGATGGTGCCTGCTGCGTGCCGCCGCCTTGCTGCGCCGCAGTCGCCGTCGAAACCGAATCTTGATTCTGCGAATATGCCGGGCTGCTGACCGCAAGCACGCACGTGCCCGCAAGAAACACTCCGACCTTACAATGAATGTTCACCCAAGCTCTCCCCGCCTGTATGGTCGCACCCCTTGCAGCAGTGTTTCAGGAATGGCAACTGGTTTCTAACTTGAAATGAGCAGGTCAAAAACAAACGGGGCAGAGGTGATGCAGCGGCGCAACGGAGATGGGGCGGACGTACCGGCTCCCAGCCGGGCGATCCGCGATGTCAGAACCGCGCAGGGCCTCAGCCTGCGTGCTCTTTCAGCTCGGGCAGGACTTCCATATTCCACACTGTCGAAGCTCGAAAACGGGAAGATGGCGCTGACTTACGACAAGCTGATCCGGCTTGCTCAGGCACTGAACGTCGACATCAAGGACCTCATCGCGAACGCCGAAAGGCGGGAAGCCTCGGTCGCCGTCGGACGGCGCAGCGTTACCCGTGCGGGCGAAGGTCTGGATGCCGAATCAGAGGAGTACCGGCACTATTATCCAGCCTCTGATCTCCTTGGGAAAATGATGACTCCGATCGTCATCGACGTGCAGGCGAGAAGCGTCGAGGAGTTGGGCGGGCTCGTCCGCCATTCCGGCGAGGAATATCTTTACGTACTCCAGGGTTCGATGGAACTTCATTCTGACCTGTATGCTCCGCTGCCGCTCGGAGCAGGCGACTCGGTTTATTTCGACAGCGGCATGGCTCATGGCTACGTACGCACCAGTACCGGGCCATGCATGGTCCTCGCGGTCTGCGCGGGACAGGGCATTCAGCAATTGGCCGAGGCAGCAAGCAAGAGGCGCAGGCTTTCACAAGATGCGACTCACTAGCGGGTCACGTTGTTTCTGTATTTGAAACTCGCGTTTCCGTTGCTATGCGTTGCGGATGGCAACAAGCACGACTGTCCGGGAACTGACGACTGAAAGAGCCGCGATTCGATTCGCCGAGCCCTTCCGAATCGCGAATTACCTCTTCGAAGCCATGCCTTCGATCGTCGCGCGGATCGCGCAGGGTGAAACCGTCGGGCGAGGCGAGGCTGCGGGCGTATATTACCTTGGCGACGGCCAGGACCAGATGCTTGAGATCGTGGAGAATGTTCGCGACGAGGTGGAGGCCGGCCTGTCGCGCGAGGACCTGCAACATCTGCTTCCCCCATGCGGCGCCCGCAACGCCATCGATTGTGCTTTGTGGGAGCTCGACGCCAAGCTCACTGGCGTGCCGGTGTGGCATCTTGCCGACGTCCCCAGGCCAAAGCCGCTTGTCACCACCTTCACCCTGCCGGCGGACGATCCCTCAGTATTGGCTAGGAAGGTCAATCGCCTGTCCTTTGCGAAGGCCATCAAATTAAAGCTCGACGGCAATGTTGACGTCGATCGTGAGCGAATCACGGTGGTTCGCCTCGCGCGGCCTGACGTGTGGCTCGGGGTCGACGCGAACCAGGGTTTCCTTCCCGCTGATCTCGATGCACTGGACCGGGCGTGTCGCGATTTCTCCGTTTCGCTGATTGAGCAACCCTTGAAGCGGGGGGAAGAAGCATCGCTGGAAGGGTGGAAGCCGGGGGTTCCAGTCGCCGCGGACGAAAGCATCCTCGACATGGACGAGCTGCGGGAGCGGGCCAACTACTTCGACGTCATCAACATCAAGCTCGACAAGTGCGGCGGCCTAACCGAAGCGCTGAAGATGGCGCGCGCCGCGCGGCTTCTCGGCAAGCAGGTGATGGTCGGTAACATGGGCGGATCCACCCTCGCGATGGCGCCCGGATTCGTCCTCGCGCAGCTGTGCGACATCGTCGACCTCGACGGACCCTATAGCCTCGCCGACGACCCGCTGGCCGCCCAAATCTACAGTGAGGGCAAGGTCTTCATTCCGGAAACTATCTGGGGCTGCGAATAGGATCGCACTCTTCCCCTTTGGGGAACGAAGAACTGTGGCTTGACCCCAAACAGCCGCAGAGAGAATGCTCGCTGCGAATGCGGGCTGAGCACGTCTTTCATCGATCCACGCGCGCGCGCCCGCCGGTCGCAGTTCGCGGCGATGGAATTTTCCTGATCGACAGCGAAGGGCGGCGCTATATCGATGCTTGCGGCGGAGCGGCTGTATCCTGCATCGGACATGGAAATCCGGCAGTGATCGCCGCCATCGCCGAGCAGGCATCGCGCCTGGAATATGCCCATACAGGCTTTTTCACGACCGAAGCGGCCGAACAGCTGGCGGCGCACATTGCCGAAATGTCCCCAGGCTCGCTCGACCGCGTCTGGTATACGAGCAGCGGCTCCGAGGCGATCGAGGCGGCGTTGAAGCTGGCGCGTCAGTATCACCTGGAGCGCGGTGATAACGGCCGCGAGCGAGTTATCGCACGCCGCCTGAGCTATCACGGAAACACGCTCGGAGCGCTTGCCGCTGGCGGGAGTGCCTGGCGACGCGCGCCTTATGCGCCACTCCTGATCGATGTGTCACTCGTGGATCCCTGCTTCGAATATCGCTTTGCTGAGCCAGGCGAGACCGCTGAACAGTACGGCCGCAGGGCAGCGAGTGCGCTTGAGCAGGAGATCATGCGGATCGGCCCTCAAACGGTCATGACCTTCGTTGGAGAGACGGTAGTTGGCGCAACGGCAGGCGCAGTGCCGCCAGTCGCCGGATATCTTAAGCACGTTCGCGAGATCTGTGACCGCCACGGAGTTCTAATGATCCTCGACGAGGTGATGTGCGGATCCGGCAGAACCGGCACGTTCCTTTCATGCGAGCAGGATGAAATCGTTCCCGACATCGTGACCTTGGGCAAGGGATTGGGGGCCGGTTACCAGCCGATCGGAGCTTTGGTCTGCACAAGCGAGGCGTATGAAACCGTGGCGCGCGGCTCGGGTGCGCTGAAGCACGGGCAAACCTACAATGCGCATGTCGTGGGATGCGCGGCGGCGCTCGCCGTGCAGCAGGTGATCAGCGACGAAGGGCTCACGAAGCGCGTGAATGTCGCGGGTGCGCGATTGATGAACCTCCTCAAGGCCCGGTTCGGCAATCACCCCAACGTCGGCGACATCCGCGGGCGCGGGCTGCTCCAGGCAATCGAGCTGGTGGAGGACCGTGCGACCAAGGCTCCGTTCGATGCCGCCTTGGCCATGCACCAGCGTATGAAAACCGACGCGTTTGATCGCGGACTACTGATCTATCCGAGCGGCGGAACCGCCGACGGACGAAGCGGCGATCACATTCTGCTGGCGCCGCCTTACAATGTCACCGATGTCGAACTTGAGGAGATCGTCGACCTGCTTGCTGAAACCATTAACGCGGTCCTTCCTTCATGAGCCGCGATCCCCGCTACGACATCCTCTTCGAGCCGGTCCGCATCGGCCCGGTCACGGCGCGCAACCGCTTTTACCAAGTGCCCCATTGCACCGGCATTGGCTGGACCCAGCCGGAGACCCTGGCGCGGCTTCGCGGGATCAAGGCGGAAGGCGGCTGGGCGGTGGTTGCGACCGAAGAGACGGAAATCCATCCGAGCGCCGACTGCGAGCCGTTCCATGAAGGTCGGCTATGGGACGACCGCGACATCCCGGCGATGGTGCTGATGGCCGATGCTGTACACGAGCATGGCGCGCTTGCGGCGATCGAGATCATGCACCACGGCGCATCCGTCGCGAACTGGGGCACGCGCATGACTCCGATCGGCCCATCACATCGGCCGATCATTTATTATTCACCGGTGCAGGCGCGGGCCGTCGACAAGGAGGACATCCGCAACCTCCGCAAGTGGCATCGAGACGCCGCGTTGCGATCGAGGAAAGCAGGTTTCGACATCGTGTACGTCTATGCGACGCATGATCTGTCGATCGCTCACCAGTTCCTTCAGCGCCGAAAGAACGACCGCACCGACGAATATGGCGGCAGTCTCGAGAACCGTGTGCGGCTGCTGCGCGAG
>JBEDUM010000104.1:0-10670 GCA_040414585.1 Sphingomicrobium sp.
GGTCTCGCGTGACCCCATCGCCATTGACCAGGGCTGTCCCGTAAACGAGCAGGGCCCTCGGCTCGCCCTTGTCGGCGGCAGCCTTGAGCCAGCGCAGGCCCGCAGCCTGATCTCCATTCTGGAAGAGGAGGAGACCTAGCGTGGTCTCCGCATCGACGTGGCCCTTCGCAGCGGCGCGTTCGTACCACGTGCTTGCAGCCGCGATGTTCGTCGGAACGCCTCGACCAAGACGATAGGCTTGCCCGAGATTGAATGCTGCGTCGGCATCGCCCTTTTCGGCGAGCGGGCGCCAGATTGCCACAGCGGCGGAATAATCGGCGCGCTGCCATGCCTCGATTCCGGCTCTCACAGTTTGCGCCGAAACGGAGGAAGCCGTCAGACCAAGAAACGCTCCGGCAACTAAGTACTTCAGAATCATTCCCATTCCCGCCCAGCTTTACTCTAGCCGACCGCAGCATACGCACAAACAGGGTCGTAACAACGTTAACCAGATTTTAGAGGCTGTAATGCCAACTCCCCGCTGGAACGACGTCATTCGGCGAGGGGAAAAGCATGCGGGTCTTGGCATTGGCATCGCAGAAAGGCGGGTCGGGCAAGACTACGTTGTCCGGTCATCTTGCGGTGCAAGCGCAGCTGGCGGGCGCCGGCCCGGTCTGCCTCATCGACATCGACCCGCAGGGCAGTCTTGCCGACTGGTGGAACGAACGCGAATCGGAAATGCCGGCCTTTGCGCAGACGACAGTCGCTCGGCTGGCTTCAGATCTCGAAGTGCTTCGCCAGCAAGGCTTCCGCCTCGCGGTCATCGATACTCCGCCGGCGATCACCATGGCGATCCAAAGCGTGATCGCAGTCGCCGAGCTGATCCTGATCCCAACCCGCCCGAGCCCGCACGACCTGCGGGCCGTTGGCGCGACGGTCGATCTTTGCGATCGCGCGGGCAAGCCGCTTATCTTCGTTGTCAACGCGGCAACGCCGAAAGCCAAGATCACCTACGAGGCCGCGGTCGCGCTTTCCCAGCACGGTACCGTAGCTCCGGTCACGCTTCACCATCGCACTGATTTTGCGGCCTCGATGATCGACGGCCGCACCGTCATGGAGATCGATCCGCAAGGCCGTTCGGCCAAGGAAGTCGAGGAACTCTGGGATTACATCTCGGACCGCCTCGAGAAGAATTTCCGCCGGACCGTATTTGCCGCTCCCGGTGCAGCGCCAGGCGCCGCGCCCGCCAGTCCGCGTCCTGTCGGTGGTTTCGGCCGCCGCGTCGTCGGCCAGTAAGGAGCCGGCGAGGTGGAACCCAAGCCTTTCGCTTCTCTCTCCTCCGGTCTCCTCGCCCGTAAGGGTGCCGCCCGCCCGGCCATGCGTCCGCAGGGCTTCGGTCAGATCAGCGGCAATCTCGAAGATCTTGGCTGGAACGACATGGGGTTTGAGCCGCCCAAGCCCGCGGCCGCTCCGCGCGACGACGACCACGACGCATTCGGCGAAGATATCGTCGAGCATCCGCACTCAACGCATCCAACCGGTCTGACGCCGGTCGGCTCACCGGTGCATTCGCAGCAGGCCGAAATTGTTGATCGATTGAACGTTGACGACAGCGACGAAGAGTTCGATGAAACTGCTGAGCCCTATGATCCAGAAGCTCAGCCGGAAACCTTTCCGATCATCGCTCCTGTCGCTGCTCGCACGCCTGCGTCGGCTCTTAAGCGTGCGCCTAAATCCCGGGCTGCTCCTGGCAGCAAAGGGAAGGCGGCTTTCACGCTACGACTCGACCCAGAGCGTCACCTCAAATTGCGACTCGCATGCGCGGTCGACTGCCGGTCTGCCCAACAGATCGTCACCGCCGCGCTCGACCAGTTTCTGGCAGCAATGCCGGACCTGGACACGCTGGCCCACAAGGCCAAAGGGGGGAAGGGGCAGTCTAATGACTAAGGCTATTCGCTTCGGCTCGGCGATGTCTTTCATCGCTCTGGCCTCGCTGACGGCCGGCTGTGCAACGCCGCAAAGCCATGTCCGCATGGGCTTCGGCGGAAAAGCCAATGGTGAGGTCGGGCTCGCGACTCGGGCGATGGCCGCCCTCAATTCGAATGACATTCCGACTGCCATCAGCTTTGCTGAGAAAGCCGTTGAGAAGACGCCGAACGACGCAGGTTTCAGGGCGCTGCTTGGTAATGCGTATTTCGCTGGCGGACGTTTTGCTTCCGCTGAAGGGGCTTACAAGGATGCGCTGACACTTTATTCGAACCAGCCGCAGGTCATCCTCAAGCTGGCGCTCGTCGAAATCGCGCTCGGCAAGAATGGCGAAGCCTTCGCTTTCCTGGATGCCGGGAAGGGCGTCCTCGACCCGGCCGACTATGGCCTTGCGGTTGCACTTGCGGGTCGTCCATCTGATGCGATTGAGGTGCTTGGAGCCGCGGCCCGCGCTTCCGACGCGGACGCCAGAGTCCGGCAGAATCTTGCCCTCGCTTATGCGCTCGCCGGCGACTGGAATAACGCGCGCACCGTCGCTGCACAGGATGTTCCGGCTGATCAGCTCGATGCGCGGATCCAGCAGTGGATGCAGTTTGCCAGCCCGAAGCGCGCCTCCGACCAGGTCGCGTCGCTCCTTGGCGTCAAGCCCGTTGCTGCAGATCCTGGCCAGCCGACCCAGCTCGCGCTGAACAAGAGCGATACGCGGCTCGCACAGGCCGCACCCGCGCCAGCTCCGGCTGCTCCTCAGCCAGATGTGGCCGAGGCGGCTCCGGCGCCGCAGCCGCAAGTCGCCGAAGCTGTTTCGCCTCCTGTTGAGGGAGCCAGCGTCGCGATGGCGACCGCACCCGAACTGGCACCCGCCTATGTCACACCCAAGCGCGCTGCTCCTGCCGCCAAGCCAGCAAAGGGCAGCAAGCAGGCAAAGGTCGATAAGGCGTCGGCCGCCGGCAAGAATTCGCCGATGCGCGAGGCTGCGCTTCGCCGCGGCAATTCCACCGCGGTCGTTCAGCTCGGGTCCTACAGCAATCCGAAGAGCGTGCTTTCGGCCTGGAATGCTGTGTCGCGACGCTACAGTGCACTCCGCGGCTATTCGCCGATGAGCGCCCGTTTCGTCAGCGGGAAGGAAACGTTCTTCCGGCTGTCGGTGCATGGCTTCGGCAGCGTCAATGAAGCAAACGCCTTGTGCTCTTCGCTTCGCCGCGCCGGCGCTGCCTGCTTTGTCCGCAATGTTGCAGGCGACGCGCCCGTCCAAATCGCAATGCGTTAATCCGCGCGGGCGCTGATCAATAATTCCAGGCAGGCCATCCGTACGGCCACGCCCATTTCGACCTGAAGCGTGATCAGCGATCGCTCGGGATCGTCCGCGACAAGCGGGTCAATCTCGACGCCGCGGTTGATCGGTCCCGGATGCATGACAACCGCATTCGGCGCGGCCCGCGTCAGCCGTTCGCGAGTCAGACCGTATCGCTGAAGGAACTCGCCCGGGGCATCGCCCAGATCCTCGTGGAGGCGCTCGCGCTGGACGCGGAGCATCATCACCACGTCCGCGCCGTCGATGGCCTCGTCGACCGACAAAGGCGGAGCGCTGTCCGGCATGAGCTCGGGTGGGCCGGCCAGCCGTATTTGCGCGCCAAGGCGCGGCAGGAGCTTGGCATTGGAGCGCGCCACGCGACTATGTTTGATATCGCCGCAGATAGCCACTTTAAGCCCCTGAATTCTCCCGAAATGATGTTGGATCGTCGCCGCATCGAGGAGCGCCTGAGTAGGGTGTTCGTTCGTGCCATCGCCGGCGTTGATCACCGGTGAGTCCATGATCAGCGCTACGGTTGCCGGCGCGCCGTTCTCGCGATGACGAACGACGAGTGCATCCGGCCGCATCGCGTTCAGGGTTCGTGCCGTGTCCTCGAGCGTTTCGCCTTTCTTGACCGAAGAATGTTCGACCGAGAGCGCAATGGCTGTGGCTCCGAGCCGGTGCGTCGCTGTGGCGAATGACATCGCTGTCCTGGTCGAGTTTTCATAAAATAAATTGAATACGATGCGCCCCTTGAGCGCGTCGGTAATACGGCCAGCCCGGTTCTCGGCAAACCAATGCTGGCCTCGATCGAGAATGGCCTCGATCTGGCCGTCGGTCAGCGAATCGATGGAAAGCAGGTCCACAAGCGCTTCGCTTATTGTGGCGAGGGAAGATTGGCCAGCGCGTCGATCGCTCCTTGAAGGATATGCGCGGCTGCGAGCGCATCCACTTTCTCAGCACGTTTGGCTCGGCTCACGTCAGCAGAGATCATCGCGCGCTCAACCGCTTGGGTGGACCAGCGTTCGTCCCACAGGAGAATCGGCAGCTCAAGTGGGGCGAGGTTGCGAGCAAAGGCCCGCACCGATTGCGTTCGCGGGCTGTCGCTACCGTCCATATTCAACGGCAATCCAACAACTAATCCAACAATGTTCTCACGAGTAATGAACGCCTTCAGGATCTTGAGGTCCTGAGTGAACTTCGATCGACGAATAGTCTCGACCGGACCCGCGAAATGCCAACCCGCATCGCAGATCGCGAGACCAATTGTCTTGGTCCCGACATCGAGACCGGCGAGCTTTCCGCAGGCCGGGAAAGCAGCCTGGAATTCCGCCGCGCTCGCAGTGATTATCGTCGCCACGCCGCCAGTCTCCGCTCTGCGTCCCGCCTGATCGCGCCCCAGAAAAGCGCATAATCGTAGACGTGATAATTGTTGCCCGGCAGCACGTAGGGCCCGAGCGAGGGAATATCGCCGTTGAGAATCAACAGGCCCTCGTCGCAATGCGCGCCCACGCGACCCGGCAAGATGGTTGCGGAGAGCAAGTTGGCAGTGGGAACAAGGGTTCCCGGATTGGCTTCAGGTCCGGCAGCTCCATCCGCGGTTCCCGTGATCGGATTGACGCACAACAGGTTCTCTCGCCGGCGCTTTGTCCCCGCGAATCCGGAGGAATGTTCATAGGAATCGAGCACAAGCTGCGGGTTTGGCGGGTCGCCGAAGCTTAGCCACGAAAGGATACAACCGGTCTGGTCGTCCTTCTTGCAGGCGGGCAGGCCGAGAGCGGGGAGATCTGCGGTCGTGCTGATCGGCCAACCAGCGACGTAGGCTGCGACCACGCGGCGAGCGATCGGCTTACCGGCAATTCTTTCCTTGAGGAGCCGTTCGAGATGGAGCGCCCCCTGGCTGTGGGCGGCGAGGATAATCGGCCGGTCGCCGGATTCAGACAGGAATCGGTCGAAAGCCGCAGCTACGTCGGAATAGGCAAGATCCAGCGCCTCCCTGGCATCCTCGCTGTTCAACAGAAACGCGCCGAATGCCGCCTGGCGATAACGAGGTGCCCAGACGTCCCCCGCGGCGTTGAACGCGCTCGCCTGGCTCTGAACGAAGAGCCGCGTCCGGAACTCGGTGTCGCCTCCAGCCTGCAAAGGAGCATTCCAACGGTCCCGCTCGAGATAAGTGGTCGGGTGGATGTAAAAGATGGCGGCATTGTCCTTAGGAGCCGGTTCCATGCCGTCTGGGAGCCACCGCGACGGATCGTCGGATCCGCCCGGCCGGGAGATCCAGTTCTCGGCCAGCGAGTAATCCGGGCCGCCGCCTGCGGCCTCCGCTTCGAAATGCCCCTGGGGTGTCGCTTCCTTGATCAGGACGTTTCCGCCCCATTGGTAGATGGCGAATGCCGCCGCGACCACTAGTAGGGTCAGCACAAACATGACCATGAGAAAACGGCGCGCGCACATCCAATCGGCGCCCTATTGGCGTGTGCGGCGGCGGGCAAGCAGGTCCGGCAGAGAGTGTGGTGCTAAGCCGGCTCGACCTCTTCGTGAGCGCGCCAGAACGGACCGGTGCGAAGCAGGTCGCGCAGCGCGTCCTCGGCGGCGATGAGGTGCCGCCGTTCCTCGAGTGAACCAATCAGCCAGCTGTCGTCCGTAACTGCGCCGAGCGTCTTTGCGGTGACCATGTCGTTGAGCTTGCCGAGCGACTCCTGCAACTCCTCGACCGCCACGGCGAAGCGCTTCTCCCGCGAGTGCGCGTGCGGGTACAGCCCGCACAAGAATTCAATGGCATAGCGCATCTTCTTGGTTTGGATTCGCAGTCCGTGGCGAGTGACCTCGTCCATGGCGGCGACATCCCGGCCCGCCGAAACGATCGAGTTCCAGAGCCGATCGAGGCGACGGTTGGCGAAGCTTTCGACGGGCCTTTGGGCGGCCTTTGAGCTGCGCCATGCACCGATGGCGGCCCAGCCGACGAGATCGATCAAGAGCCGCCGGAATTTGTGTGAGTTCATGGCGTCTATGACATGGTCGTAAGCTTCCTCGCGCTTACGGATGAGTTCCGCACGTTCCTCTTCGTCGAGGTCACGCTCCAGATAAACGTCGAGGTTGCGGGCGTCGCCGAGCTGGGCGGTGAACCAACGTAGTTCGTGGCGGAGGTGCTGGAACTCCACGTCTTCAACGGCCGGCTTGAACAAGGTGAAGGCCGAGCGTAGCCGGCGCATCGCGACGCGTGCCTGATGAAGCGCCGCGGCCTTGGACTTACGGATCACGAGCGGTTCGTTGAGGCGATAGTGCTTCAGGCAGGAGTGGATGATCGTTTCAAACGCATCGGCGACTGACATGTCGCGGCGAACATGAATGGCATCCGCCTTGTGGACGCGATGCAGGCAATCACTCGCAATCAGGAAGCCTCTCTCCGCCTTGGTGAGCACGCCGAGGCGGGCCGGAACGTGGTCGGATAGACGACGGGCGGCCACGATGAGGCTTGCAGGTGCACCGTCCCGCAGCTCGAACTCGAGCTCGGCGAATTCCTCGCTGTGCTCGCCAGCGGTAATCGTGCCATGGTCGAGATCGACCTGCATGCTGCCGTTGCGACGGTCGATCTGCCAGCTCGTCCGGTTCACGTCGGAACATATCACCGGCTCCAACCGGTCACGCTTTTGATCGCGCAACAGCGAATGGATAGGATGATCCGACAGCCAACCGAGATCCGGCTCCAGCGATCTTACCTCACATTCCATTTCTTCGCGCGACAGGAGCCCGACGCTGTCAGTGACCGGTTTCACCGTCTGGATGAATTTGCCTCCGACGCTTCTTACCCGCAGCGTCAAACCGTGTTTCTTCAACCTTGTCTCAGGAGTGTCATAATAGACGGTCACCTGATGATTGGAGTGAGACTCGGCGCGCGCCAGGAACGGATCCTGTCGCACCAAAGGCAAGTCGTCGGGATCGACCTCTAACTTAAGCTCGATTTCTCGCGCCACGAATTGCGTACCGCCTCAGTTATGTAGTTCAAGAGTGAGTTACGGGCGTTATATCCGAGATGAAATTGGTCAAACAGCTCACACGAACGGTTGCCAAAAGCTATAGTGCGATGATGACTCGCGAGCAGCCCGGGGAAGTGCCGATTCAGACCGGCGCACTCCCGTGGAGGCTGGCTCCGAAGAACGGGATCGAGGTTTTGCTCGTGACCGGCCGGCGGTCGGGCCGCTGGACCATCCCTAAGGGCTGGCCGATGCCTGGAAAAACCCTTGCCGAGGCCGCCGCGCAGGAAGCGTTCGAGGAGGCGGGTGTAAAGGGGACCGTCGATCCAAATCCGATCGGCACATTTCGCCACGTGAAGCAGGCACTCATCGTGGGGGATCTCGAGGTCGACATCGTCGTCCATCCGTTATGGGTCGACCGCGAGTTGGAGAAATGGCCGGAGGTCGGACAGCGCAAGCGCAAGTGGTTCAAGCCAAAGGACGCGGCCAAGCGCGTCGACTCGCCGGAGTTGAGCGCTATGATCCGGCAAGCGGTCAAGAAGTCGCTTCGGCATTAGCGCGCGACGGGGGTCCGAATGATCATTGCCGTCTACAGCGCCAAAGGCGGGGTCGGCAAAACGACGTTGGCGGTGAATCTGGCATGGGCGAGCTCGGCATTGTCGAACCGCCGGACCCTGGTCTGGGACCTCGACGCGCAGGGCGGAGCTTCATACATCCTTCGGCAGGACCCGGTAGGGAGCGAGCTGCGCCAACGGATCGTGGGCAATGAAGATGTGCTTCGGCTCATCCGGGCGACCGAATATCCGAAGCTGGACGTGCTGCCGTACGACCGTTCGCTCAGGCATCTCGATCGGCTTTTCCATGAGCTCGGCAAGCGCCGGCGGCTCGCGAAGGTCGCGTCGAGCCTGACCGCTGAATATGACCGGGTGATCATCGATTGTCCGCCTGGCCTGACCGACACCTCCGACCAGATCCTGCGAGCGTCAGACCTGGTCGTCGTTCCTGTAATCCCAGCAGCGCTGTCACAGCGGGCGCTCGAGGTGATCAGGGACTATCTTCAGCGCAAGAAGGGCCCGAAGGTCGTGCTCGCGCCCGTTTTCTCGATGGTGGACCGGCGGCGTCATCTCCACCTGCGAGAACTTGAGAATCACCCCGGCTGGCCGGTTATCCCGATGGCTAGTGCCTATGAGAGGGTGAGTGAGGAGCGTGCACCGATCGGCGCGCTGATGCCGCGCTACTCCATGCCGGTCGAGGCCGTTGCCCTACTCTGGCGGAGAATCGAAAAGGCGCTTGCAACAGGTCATTGACCCAAAGCCCATCAAGCGATCGGCAAAAGAGAGAGGGCGGCTGCGGAACCGAAGTGCCGCAGCCGCCCTCGCCGCTGAACCAGTGGGATTATTGGTAGTCAGCGGTAACGTCGAAATTGGCAGTGTAGAGACCGCTGGCCTGATTGTTGGCAATCGCGAAATCGCCGCCGACATAGACGGTGAAGTTACCCGCCACGTCGGCCGAACGCGTGTCGCTGGTGCAGTTGCAGGTATCGAGCACCATGCTATTCACGTTGATCGAGTTGCCTCCGTTGACCAGCGTCGTCGGGGCAGTCAGTGTCAAGGTGAATGCGCGACCCGGTTCGCCGGTCCCATCGAAGCGCGCCGGCTGCCACGTGCTGGGCACGAGGGTTACCCCGCCAGTCTTACTGAGCGTCGGGCTTGCAGGATTGGTGACATCGACCACGACGGTGCCCGGGGTGGTCGGATCGCTCGACACCGTGCCGAAGTCGAGGTCGATGAATTTCTTCAGCGTCAGCGGCTGGAGCACGGTGCCGCGAGCCTCGGCTGTGGCGGAAGCCTGCTGGGCAAACGCCGGCGAGGCCGTGACAACAGTGGCGGCGAGCGCCGCGAGACAGATCTTAAAACGCATCTTGGTTCCCCACTTTTTCGAATTGAGGCGTGCAATATGCGCTTAGGGTTTCAAAACAGGTTGAAGGATTGAGGTTCCCGCAATGTTAACCTTGTTCCTCAGGAATTGAGCGGACCAACAGGTTGCGCTCTGGTCAGAGGGGAGGAGGCATTCCTAACAGCGCGGTAACCGCGAGCGTTGGGACTATTCTTGAAGCGCTTGGAAGCCGCTTGGCAAACCGGATCGATTAACCGGTTGTTTTCCGCATTCGCTAGCCATGTGGCGGACTCGCTTGCCGCCCTTCGAGTGCGCCGCTATCCGCCGCGGGCATCATGTCAGTCACGAATGAACAGGTCCGCCACATCGCGCGGCTCGCCCGCATCGCGATGAGTGACGACGAGCTTGAGAGGCTCGTGCCGGAGCTCAACAATATCCTCGGCTGGGTTGAGCAGCTCGGTGAAGTGAACACCGACGGCGTCGAGCCGTTGACTGCCGTCATCGATCAGAAGCTGCGGCTGCGTGAGGACGTCGTCACTGAGGGCAATATCCGTGACGAGATCCTGGCGAACGCGCCGGAGGCGCAGCATGGCTTCTTTGCGGTGCCGAAGGTGATCGAGTGAGCGGGTTGACCTCCAAGACGATCGCTGAGCTGCGACACGGCTTCCGCTCTGGCGAATTCACTGCGCGCGAGATCGCGGAAAGCTACAATGCCGCGGTGGCAGCCGCACGTATGCTAAATGCCTACACGATCGAGACGCCCGAGGATGCACTTGCGGCTGCCGAAGCCGCGGACAAGGCACGAGGATCGGCCGATCTTCCATCGCTCGCCGGCATTCCGCTGGGCATCAAGGATTTGTTCGCCACCAGGGGCGTGAACACAACGGCAGGCAGCCGCATCCTCAAGAACTTCAAGCCTCCTTACGAAAGCACGGTCAGCGCCAACTTGCGCAGGGCCGGAGCGGGGATGCTGGGCAAGCTCAACATGGACGAGTTCGCCATGGGCTCCTCCAACGAGACCAGCGCCTACGGCCCGGTGCTCAGCCCCTGGCGCAGGAAGGGCAGCAATGTCGGCCTGACCCCGGGTGGTTCTTCGGGTGGCTCGGCGGCTGCCGTTGCGGCAGATATCGCACCAGGCGCGACAGGCACCGACACCGGGGGATCGATCCGGCAGCCGGCGGCGTTCGCCGGCATTTGCGGGATCAAGCCGACCTATGGCCGCTGCTCGCGCTGGGGGATTGTCGCGTTCGCCAGCTCGCTCGACCAGGCCGGGCCAATGGCGAAGACGGTCCGCGACTGCGCGATCCTGCTCGAGGCGATGGCAGGCTTCGATCCCAAGGACTCGACGTCGCTCGACCTGCTGGTGCCTCAGTGGGAGGCGAATCTGTCGAGCGATCTCAAAGGCAAGCGCGTCGGTATTCCCAAGGAATACCGGATCGATGGCATGCCGCCCGAGATCAACGCGCTATGGGACCGCGGCATCGAATGGCTGAAGGATGCGGGCGCGACGCCGGTCGAGATCAGCCTGCCGCATACCAAGTACG
>JBEDUM010000105.1:0-11350 GCA_040414585.1 Sphingomicrobium sp.
ACCGGAGCCTCTGCGGCCGGAGCTTCCGGCGCGGGAGCGGCGGGGGCAGGAGTGGCGCCGAGCTGGTCGGCGATCGATTCACGAGTGTCGGACATTAGGCGCCCACCTTGTTCTTGCGGTTCATCGACGCAACGTCGAGGACTTGAGGGTTCTGGCCGCCGTGCGGATGCTCGGTGCCGTTATAGAGGTGCAGGGCACGCATCTGGTCGCGGCCGAGCGGCCCACGCGGGATCATGCGTTCGATCGCTTTCTCGAGAACGCGCTCGGGGAAGCGGCCGTCGAGCACCTTGCCCGCGGTGATCTCCTTGATCCCGCCAGGAAAGCCCGTGTGCTTGTAATAGGTCTTCTGCTCCAGCTTGCGGCCGGTGAAGCGGACCTTGTCGGCGTTGATGATCACGACATGATCGCCGCAGTCGACGTGCGGCGTGTAGCTCGGCTTGTGCTTGCCGCGCAGGATGTTAGCGACGATCGTCGCAAGCCGGCCCACGATCAGGCCGTCGGCATCGATCAAATGCCATTTCTTCTCGACCTCAGCCGGCTTGGCTGACTTGGTCGTCTTCATTAGCGCCTTCATGGCGTCCTCTTTCGAAAAACGAATGCGCCGCCCGATCCGGGCAGCGCTTGCGGGAGCCGCTATTTGCCGCCGAGCGCCGGAAAGTCAAGGAAAAGCGGGCGTTTGCGAGTGGGTAAAATCATACCCGCAATATTGCAGCTGTTCCTCGTGTCGCAGCCGCAACGAAAGGAACCGTTGAGGTCCGTACCGGTTGAGCCTCGCATACGAATAGGGAGGAAGTGCCATGTATATCGGTCTTGGCGGTCTTTTACTGCTGATACTCATCCTCTGGCTGTTGGGAGTCATCTAACTGCCCAAAGCGGGGCGGCGCCTCCGTCCGCGCTGCCCTCCGCCGTCAGTTTGGCAACGCTCCGGGGCGGTGCTCAACCGCACCTGACCGAAAGTCTGGCCCAAACCATCGCTTTTTAACATGAATTCGGGCGCGTCGCGCGTTGCAGTCATGTGCGGTGCGCCTTAAAATGCGCGTCCGCACGGGCGCTTCGAAGGTCGCCCGAGTGTTTCCCCTGCCTAGAGAGCAAGCCGTCGTGCCGAGACGCGTCAAAGATTTCATAGATATCAGCGAATATACTTCGCTCGACGACCTGATCCGCTATCTCCAGACGATCCGTGACAACCTGCCGGCCGACCACGAGGCCGAGCTCAGAATCCGTGGCGACGAGGTTTTTGGGCGGCGGCTGACCATCACCTATTTCCGTGAGCAGACGGCCGACGAGATGGAACTCGAGGCAAAATATTCCGGCTCCGAGGAAGAGCCGGACGCCACGATCGAGCAGCTTCGACGCAAGCTCGAAGAAGTGCCGTTCAAGCTACGAAAGGCGAAGCGCTAGTCCCCGGTAGGCGAGGGGATTCTCGTCACCAGGCGCTCCCGGTCCCAGACTTCCCACGTGTCACCATCGCCGCGATCGCGCGCTTGTCGCGCGGCGTCTTCGTCGTCGGCAGCGTCGATCCATTCCGCGGTCGTGATCTTCCCCGCCCCGTCGAGCTGATACAGTCGATAAGTTCGCAACGCCGACCCCCTTACGCAAGAAGGTAGCATAGCTCTGCAAGCCTCTGATTCACCTAGGTTAAATCAATTGACCTTAGCGGACGCTGTCTTCGACCCAATCAGCGTAGCCTCGGATGATCTTGTCGATTGGCCAGGCGACGATGCAGGGCACGTCGTAGCTATGGAGGGCGGCGATGCGCTCGATCAGATCGTCGCTGTGCCAATGGTGGGTCTTGAAGATGGCGGCGACCTCTTCAGACGTCTGAAGCGCGCCCTCCCAAAGGTAGATGGAACGGATTGGACCGAGGATATTGACGCAGGCGGCCAGCCGCTCCTCGACAACCGTCCGGCCGATGCGCTCGGCCTCCTCAGCATTGGCGAACACCGCGTACAGCGAAACCACGCTCATTCGAGCTTCCTCGCGCAGGGGCCTGACTCGTTAACCGACACCTGAGACAATGGACCATTGAAGGAGGCCTGTCATTCGCCTGTTAGGTGCCTTGGTTCTCGCAGCGATCCTCTATTTTGCCGTGCCCATGCTGTGGGAGCGTGCAATGGTGCACAAGGTCGCCGAGATGGAGAAGGGACCACCGCCGTTCGCCGTCGCCTCCGAACCGATTCCAACGGTCGACGCTTCCAATATAGTCAAGCAGATCAACCCGCCCATCGTGATCGATACAAAGAAATATGAGGCGATTGCCGTTCAGTCGCAGGTCGATGAAGCGATGCGGCGTTCGGAGGCTGCGCAAGACCAGGCGTGGCAGGCCACGCATACGGGGATGCACTAAGGCCGACGGCGTCCCAGTTCGTGCGCTCCCCATACGGTCGCCGCGACCAAGAGCGCGCCCGTGGCCTGGTGCAGGACGGCAAGCCAGATCGCGATTCCCGAGAGCACGGTCACGATGCCGAGGATGATCTGCGTCCCGAACGCCGAATGAATAGCGATCGAGGCGGCCCGCGCTCCGGGGATCTTGCGGACCTGCCGGGCGAACAGGACCAGCACGGCGACCACGATCCAGGCCCACCAGCGGTGCATGAAATGGAGAAGGAACGGATCGTGGGTCATGGCGAAGCCCGATCCGCGCGACCAGTCGATCCCGTCCGGCATGAAATGTCCATTCATGTCAGGCCAGGTGTTTGAAACGTAGCCGGCACGGAAGCCCGCGACCCATGCGCCGAGCATCAGCTGGATGAAGAGCGTGACGAGGGCGAACACGCTCCAGCCGGTCAGTCGCGCGGGCCTTGTGTTCGGGTCTCGGCCCAACTGCCGGAGATCGAGCGCCGTCCAGATCAGCGCCGACATCAGGAACAGCGCGAAGAGAAGATGCGCGGAGAGGCGGTACGGGCTGACCTCGGTTCGGCCTTCGAGTCCGGACATGACCATGAACCAGCCGACCGCGCCCTGGAGACCACCCAGGACGAACAGGGCCGCAAGCCGCCATCCGAAGCCCTTCGGGATCGCTCGCTTGAGCGCGAACCAGGCGACGCCCACGAAAAAGACGAGGCCGATGACGCGGCCGAGCAAGCGATGCACCCATTCCCAGAAGAAGATGAACTTGAAGCCGGAGAGCGTCATTCCGGCCGGGCCGGCGACCTCCCGATATTGTGGAGTCTGCTTGTAGAGCTCGAACGCGTGGCGCCAATCTGCCTGCGATAGTGGCGGGATCGCTCCGCTGACCGGCTTCCATTGCGTGATAGAAAGACCGCTTTCGGTGAGGCGGGTGATGCCGCCGACCACTACCATCGCGAAGACGAGGGCGGCGGTCACGAAAAGAAGGTTGGCGATCGCCAGCGGCCGCGTTTGCGGCTCGGCGCGCGCGCGCGCATCTGATGTGAGTGCGGAGTCCATGAGTTGAGCGCCTATTCGCGTGCGGCGAGCGGCGGGGCAAGGTCGGAATTCATTCGTATGTTATATTGTAACTCGTTTGCCGCTCGACTATATGCCGAACCCGCATGCAACAGCTGTCGCTCTTCACGTCGCGGCTCGACCGCATCGCGATGGGCTTGTCGGGTTTGTGCCTTGTGCATTGCGTGGCGACGGCGGTGCTCCTCGGATTGCTTGCTTCCGCAGGCGGCTTCCTCGGCCGTCCGATCATCCACGAGGTCGGTTTGACCCTGGCGATGATCATCGGTGCGTTCGCTCTCGGACGTGGCATCGTCGAACATGGCTTCATGATGCCGAGCGCGATCGGAGCGTTGGGACTTGGCGTGATGGCGGGTGCGCTCAGCCTGCCAGAAGGCGGGCACGAGCCGATCTATACGGTGGTCGGCGTCATGATTCTTGCGCTCGGCCATCGCCTCAACGTCATGGCGACCGCCAACGATTTCTGATCGCTTGCCCGCGATATTCCGGGGGACTAAATCTCACATGTTCATGGCCAGGCACGATCATCAGCTGCACGAAGGCGAGGCGCTCAAGAAAGCCGCCCGCGAGCGGCTGACTCGCGAGGGCGAGCAGTGGACCGACATGCGCGCTTCGGTCTTCGAGGCGCTAGCCCATTTCGACAAGCCGGCAAGCGCCTATGACATCGCCGAAGCCGTCTCAAAGTCGCAAGGACGCCGGGTAGCAGCCAACAGCGTCTATCGAATCCTCGACCTGTTCGTGAACGCGAACCTCGCGCGGCGCGTGGAAAGCGCGAACGCCTATGTCGCGAACCAGCATCCAGAATGCCTGCACGATTGCATCTTCCTGATCTGCGACACCTGCGGACAGACCGTGCACATCGACGACGACAGCCTGTCGGGCGGAGTTCGCGAGGCTGCGAGGAGCGCCGGTTTCTCGGCGCCGCGGCCTGTTATCGAGGTCCGTGGTACGTGCAGCGATTGCGAACACGACTGACCATCCGCTTCCCCGTTTGTGCAATAGGGGTTAAGGCACGGCGCTGATGAATGACCGTCCAAAAACGCCGCTGCTCGATACGGTCCAGTATCCCGCGGACATCCGAAAGCTGAGCAAGGATCAGCTACCGCAGCTTGCCGATGAGCTTCGGCAGGAGATGATTTCGGCGGTCTCCGTGACCGGAGGGCACCTCGGCGCGGGGCTCGGCGTCGTCGAGCTGACTGTTGCCATCCACCATGTGTTCGACACTCCGAACGACAAGCTCGTGTGGGATGTCGGCCACCAGGCCTATCCGCACAAGATCGTCACGGGACGCCGCAACCGGATCCGCACGCTCCGGCAGGGCGGTGGACTTTCCGGCTTCACCAAGCGGACCGAGAGCGAATACGATCCATTCGGCGCCGCCCACAGCTCGACTTCGATCTCCGCCGCGTTGGGTTTTGCGATCGCCAACAAGCTGTCGGACGCTCCCGGCAAGGCGATCGCGGTGATCGGGGACGGAGCCCTCTCTGCGGGCATGGCCTATGAGGCGATGAACAATGCCGCTGCGGCCGGGAATCGGCTGATCGTGATCCTCAACGACAATGACATGTCGATTGCGCCGCCGGTCGGTAGCCTGCGCAACGCGCTCGCGCGGCTGGTTTCGTCAACCAAGTATCTGACGCCGCGCAAGCTTGCGCAGAAGCTGGCGCGGGCGATGCCGGAGCCGCTGCACGTCGCCGCCCGGAAGATGGAAGAATATACGCGCGGCATGTTCACCGGCGGCACGCTCTTCGACGAGCTTGGCTTCTATTATGTCGGGCCGGTCGACGGGCATGACGCCCGGGCGCTGGTCGAAGTGCTTGAGAACGTGCGCGATGCCGACATCGGGCCGATGCTGGTCCACATCGTCACCAAGAAGGGCAAGGGCTACGCGCCAGCGGAGAATGCCGCGGACAAGTATCACGGCGTGGTCAAGTTTGACGTGGTATCGGGCGTTCAGGCGAAGCCCGCCGCCGGTGCGCCGAGCTATACGAGCGTCTACGCCAAGGCACTGAGCGTGGAGATGGAGCGCGACGAGAAGGTCGTCGCGATTACGGCGGCGATGCCGTCGGGTACCGGGCTCGACAAGGTTGCGGAGAAGTTCCCCGAGCGCACGTTCGACGTCGGCATTGCCGAGCAGCATGCCGTGACGTTCTCCGCGGGGCTGGCCGCGCAGGGATACAGGCCATTCGCGACCATCTATTCCACCTTCCTCCAGCGAGCCTACGACCAGGTCGTGCATGACGTGGCGATCCAGAATTTGCCGGTGCGATTCGCAATGGACCGCGCGGGCCTGGTCGGAGCGGACGGCGCGACGCACGCGGGGAGCTTCGACCTCGCTTATCTCTGCACCCTGCCTAACTTCGTGGTGATGGCCGCTGCAGACGAGGCCGAGCTTTGCCACATGGTGCACACGATGGCGCTGCACGACAGCGGGCCGATCGCCGTGCGTTATCCGCGCGGCGAGGGCAGGGGCCTTCCGCTACCCGAGCAGCCGCAGGCGCTCGAGATCGGTAAGGGCCGCATCATCCGCGAAGGCAAAACGGTCGCCATCCTCTCGCTGGGAACGCGGTTGACGGAAGCGGAAAAGGCTGCCGACGAGCTGGAGGCAAGGGGTCTTTCGACGACGGTCGCCGACCTGCGCTTCGCCAAGCCGCTCGACAGCGAGCTGATCCGCAAGCTGCTGGCTACGCATGAGGTTGCGGTGACAGTCGAGGAGGCGTCAATCGGTGGTCTCGGCGCGCATGTGCTGACGCTCGCCAGCGATGAGGGGCTGGTCGATGCCGGTCTCAAGATCCGCACGATGCGACTTCCCGACCGCTTCCAGGACCAGGACAAGCCCGAGAAGCAGTACGACGAAGCGCGCCTGAACGCACCGGATATCGTCGAGACGGTGCTGAAGGCCCTGCGCGTGAACAGCGCCGGCGTCGAGGAGGTCCGGGCGTAGCCAGACTCCGAGCCGACCAATTGCTCGTCAGCCGCGGGTTAGCGGAGAGCCGGACGCGAGCGCAGGCGCTGATCATGGCGGGGGCGGTGTTCAGCGGGGAGAGGAAGCTCTCCAAGGCCGGGGATATGCTGGCCGGGGATGCTCCGCTGGAAGTGCGGGGGAAGGACCATCCGTGGGTCTCGCGCGGGGGGATCAAGCTCGATCATGGGCTCACGCATTTCGGTTTCGACGTCACGGGAGCGGTGGCGCTGGACGTGGGGAGCTCGACGGGCGGCTTCACCGATGTGCTGCTCTCGCGTGGGGCAGCGAAGGTTTATGCGGTGGATGTCGGGACCAACCAGCTTGCGTGGAAGCTTCGGCAGGATCCTCGGGTCGCAGTGCTTGAGCAGACCAACGCTCGCTACCTGACGAACGAGCAGGTGCCTGAGCCGGTGGAAATCGTCGTGTGCGACGCGAGCTTCATCTCGCTCGCGAAGGTGCTCGAAGCGCCGCTGAAGCTTGCGAAGGCCGGCGCGAAGCTCGTCGCGTTGATCAAGCCGCAATTCGAGGCGGGGCGCAATGAGGTCGGCAAGGGCGGCGTGGTGCGCGATCCTCAAATCCATGAGCGCGTCTGCGCCGACGCCGAAGCGTGGGTGAAATCGCAGGGCTGGGCAGTGTTGGGCATCGTTCCGAGCCCGATCACAGGCCCCGATGGCAATGTAGAATTCCTCCTCGGCGCCGAGAAAACTGGGGATAGTTCAAGCAGTTGGGGATAGGTCCGGAGCCCAGGGTGGCGGATTGCGCTCCAAATCCCTATTTCCGCGCCGAAAGGGAGAAACTCCGATGCAGTCCGAGAACAAATTGTTCGACGACTTTGTGAAGATGGTGAACGGCTTTGCCGGAACGATGGCCGGCATGGGCCGCGAAGCCGAGTCTTCCGCGCGCGAAAAGTTCAAGGAATGGATGGGCGGTCAGGACTTCGTCGGCCGCGACGAGTTCGAGGCGGTGAAGGCCATGGCTGCCGCCGCCCGCGACGAGAACGACATTCTGAAAGCCCGCGTCGCCGCCCTTGAAGCAAAAGTTGCAGGTCCGGCGAAAAGCGCCACCAGCGCCAAGCGCGGCGCCAAGAAGGCTGGCCCGGGAGCGTGATCCTGAGCGAAGAAGAAATCCAGGAAGAGCGCGACGATGGCGCGCCGATCGAGATCCTCGAGCAATATTTCGAGGCGCGGGGCTGGGCGTGCGAGCGCACCGGCGACGGCGAGATCGTCGCGTCGGCGACCGGCAGCTGGGCCCAATATGAGCTTCGCGGCGTCTGGCGGCCCGAGGACCAGGTGCTGCAGTTCCTCGCATTTCCCGACATCAAGGTCGGACCGGACAAGAAAGCGGCCATTTACGAGGCATTGAGCCTGATCAACGAGCAGCTCTGGCTCGGCCATTTCGAGATGTGGTCGGGCTCCGGCCTCGTGCTTTTCCGCCACTCCACGATCCTCGACACGCGGCAGGACGAGGGGCTCACGCTTGAACAGGCTGAAGCGATCGCCGAGGCTGCGGTCGAGGAGTGCGAGCGCTTTTACCCCGTCTTTCAGTTCGTCCTGTGGGGCGGCAAGTCGCCTGGAGAAGCGATCGCCGCGGCTCTCATCGACACGCACGGCGAAGCATGAACGACAAACCGACGCTTCCCTCTCCGACGTGGTTCGTCGGCTGCGGCAACATGGGCGGCGCGATCATCGAAGGATGGCGCGGCGCTGGAATCGATCTGTCCGGCGTGACCGTCATCCGCCCGAGCGGGTCGGCCGTTGAAGGTGTTCACACAGTTGGTAGCCTGTCGCAGGCGGGCGCGCCGCCGAAGCTGGCCGTTCTCGCATTCAAGCCGCAGAAACTCGATGAGATCGCGCCGCAGTTGCGGTCGCTCCTCACGCCTGAAACCATCGTGCTGTCGATCCTGGCCGGTGTTGAGGTCGCCAGCCTTCGCGATCGTTTTCCCGAATCCGGCGCAATCTTCCGCGTAATGCCCAACCTGCCGGTGGCAGTCCGGCGCGGCGTGACCGGCCTCTACGTCGAAGAAGGCTGCGACCGGCGGATCAAGCAGCAGATTGGCGACCTCTTTGCGCCGCTGGGTTTCGCCATGTGGATGGCCGATGAGGAAAGGCTGGCGGCCGTCGGCTCAGTTGCGGGCGCAGGCCCCGCCTATGTCGCGCGCTTCATCGCAGCTTTGGAAAAAGCGGGTGAGGGACGCGGACTGACGCCCGAGATCGCAGGAACCCTTGCGCTCGAAACTGTGCTGGGCACCGCGTGGATGGCAGCCATGAGGCGGGAGGGAATGGACTCGATCGCCAAGCGCGTCGCGAGCCCGAAAGGCACGACGGAGGCCGGACTTGCGGTCCTCGATCATGACCAGGTGCTCGACAATCTGATCGCATTGACGATCGATGCCGCGGCACGGCGCGGGGCAGAGCTCGCGGAAGAGGCCCGGGAGCTCGCAGCCGACGCTCGGGTCCAGCCGAGCTAGCTGCCCCCTCGCTTGCGGCAGAGCCGCGCCTGTCCTAGGCGCGTTACGCATTCGTAACAGAGAGTGAAATGGCTGAGCAGCAGCAGGGCACGTTCGACGACCGCGATGGCTGGATCTGGTTCGACGGCGAGATGGTCCCCTGGCGCGATGCCCGCGTTCACGTCCTCACGCATGCGCTGCATTATGCGTCGTCGGTATTCGAAGGTCAGCGCGCCTACAACGGGCAGATCTTCAAGCTGAGGGAGCATAGCGAGCGGCTTCGCAAGAGCGCGAGCCTGCTCGGTTTCGAGCTTCCGTGGAGCGTCGACGAAATCAATGCTGCGTGCAAGGAAGTGCTCAAGGCCAACGGCTTCACGGACGCCTACATGCGGCCGGTCGCGTGGCGCGGATCCGAATCCATGGGCGTGGCGCCGGGCCTAACCAAGCCGCATCTTGCGATCGCTGCCTGGGAGTGGGGCAAATATTATAATCCCCGCGATTCCGAGAATGGCATTCGCCTTGATATAGCCCCATGGCGCCGGCCGGCGCCGTACACCGCGCCGACCGAATCAAAGGCGGCAGGCCTGTACATGATCTGCACGCTGTCGAAGCAGCATGCCGAACAGCGGGGCTTCAACGACGCCTTGATGTTCGACTGGCGCGGGCGTGTTGCCGAGGCGACCGGCGCGAATGTCTTCTTCGTCCGTGACAATGAACTTCACACGCCCGTGCCCGATTGCTTCCTCGACGGGATCACGCGCCGTACGGTCATGGACCTGGCCGACAGGCGAGGGGTCGCCGTGAAGGAACGGGCGATCTGGCCCGAGGAGCTGGAGACGTTCGAGCAGATGTTCCTCACCGGCACCGCGGTGGAGATCACCCCGGTGCGTTCGGCGGGCCCGTGGAATTTCGAGGTTGGGGACCTGACGCGCCAGCTCGCCAAGGATTACGACGACCTCGTGAACGGTCGGATCCCGAACGCCTAGCTGGTTCGAGACAGCTTGGACGGGTCTGCGACGTCGCGAATTCCGTTTGCTTCGATGTCGGCGAGGAGGGCCTCCAGCCAAGCACGATCGAGATGCCTTTGCTGGTCGACGTGCCGAAGCAAGTGTTCGCCACCGGTCGAGAGGACCGGCGCGAGTTCTTTCCGGATCGGCTCGAGCTTGGCTATCAGCTCATCGAGTCGCGCGATCCTTCGCCGGAGCGCGCCCTCGACCGTGTGACGGTCGGCGAGGTGCAGGAAAAGTAGTGCCCCATAGAGCGTCTGCGAGACCGGACCTTCAACGTCGAACTGCCGGTGAAGACTTTGCCGGAACTCGGCTCGGCCCGCGGACGTGATACGATAGATTGTACGCATGCCGCCGCGCGCAACACGCTCCTCGGCGACCGCCTCGATCAACGCATCCTTCTCGAGCTGCCGCACCGCATAATAAAGCGTGCCGACGTCCACATCGATGTAGCACTCGACCATCGCAGCCTGGAGCCGGCGCTTGATCTCGTACGGATGGAAGTCACCGCGATGCAGGACGCCGAGGGTGAGCTGCCTTGCGTTCATAGTTTAATTAAACTAATACGATTCGAATTAGCAAGAGGGAGTCGCACCATGTGGCGGACACTCGCGAGCATCGTTGCCGGACTGGTCGCCTGGGCGGTTGTCGTTACCCTACTCAACTTTGGCTTGCGCGCTGCGATCCCCGGCTATCACGCGGCCGAGGCGACGCTACAGTTCACGATGGCAATGAAGGCTGGGCGCCTCACGGAAGCCGCGCTTAGCTCTGTTGCGGCCGGTGCCGTGGTGAGCTTGATCGCTCCAACGAAGAAATGGGCGCCGTGGGTCGCCGGACTGATCGTCCTGGCGATGTTCCTGCCGGTGCACGTGCACCTCTGGAACAAGTTCCCAGTCTGGTATCATCTGGCGTTCCTCGTCCCGTTGGCGCCGTTGTTCGCACTTGGCGGTGCGCTGGGCCGGAACATTGGCGCGAAAGACGCTAGGCTAGCGACGGTTAGCTGAAGATCGAAAGGTCGAGCGGCTCGCTCGGGCCGAACCAGATTACATGCTCGGTATGATCGGCGAGATCGTTGCCTGTCTCGGCATGGGCGAAGATGGTCAACGATCCGCGATTGAGCACGAGGAACTGAGCGACGTCACCGAAGGAGTCTCTCGGCACCGTAAGCTGCACGCTGCCTCGCGGGTGAGGTCCGACCGGCCGAAGATGAAAGTGGCCGACCGCAATCGGGAAACGCGCCTGAACCGCCGCGGCAAGCTGCTTCGCAAGCTCGACCTCTTCGGGCTCGTAATAGATGTGCGCATGGAAATCGCGGATCGAAGGTTCGGCCATGCGGTTCCTATAGACCAACTGTCGCCGCACCCCATCTCCCCTTCCAAGTGCGGCTTCGCTCGTTATAAGCCGCCCCTCTCCCGCAATGCGGACGATCTGCTGGGGCGTCGCCAAGTGGTAAGGCACCGGTTTTTGGTACCGGCATTCGCAGGTTCGAATCCTGCCGCCCCAGCCAGC
>JBEDUM010000106.1:0-14203 GCA_040414585.1 Sphingomicrobium sp.
GGCTCGATCATCTCGAGGACTTTGGCGTAGGTCTGCTGGCGGTCGGACATGCAGGGCTCGTTAGTCGGCGAACCCTCGTTTCGCAACGCAATGGGGCGCGATTACGGCGCTAAGCGGGCGTCGCCGGCCGGCTCGTTATCGCGCGCGTTTGCCCGCGCCGGCTCGACGACGACGATCTCTTCGCTCAGTTTCGGCTATGGCCGGCCGCTCTGCGGGCGGCGTGGCCGCGGGAGCACTTTCTATTCCGAAGTTCGCGCTCACGACGTCGCCGGACACAGCCTTGCCGAACAGCCAACCTTGGCCGTCCGAGCAACCCAGCCGGCACAAACGGTCACGCGTGCCGTCGTCTTCAATTCCTTCGGCGGTGATCGGCAGTTGCAGCGCACGTCCAAGCGAAAGGATGGTGCTCACGATCGCGTCGCTCTGGGAATCTGACAGAAGCGATGTGACAAAGCTCTTGTCGATCTTGATTCGGTCGAACGGCAGTGACTGGAGTTGCGAAAGCGACGCATAGCCGGTGCCGAAATCGTCGAGGGAAATGGTAACTCCCATGTTCTTGAGGCTCTCGACGATGGTGAGCGCCGCTTCCCGGTCCTCGAGGAACGAGGATTCGGTGATCTCCACTTCCAGACGCCCCGCAGGGAAGCTGGCTTCCGTGAGAAGCTTGAGGATTCGCTCGGCGAGCTGAGAATCCCTGAACTGAATGGGCGATATATTCACCGCGATCTTCAGATGACTGGGCCAGTCGCGCGCCTCGCGGAATGCCTGGCTCATGACGCTCAAGGACAATTCTGAGATCAGACCGGAGGCCTCGGCGACGTCCATGAATTCGGAGGGCTCAAGCAGTCCTTTCGTCGGCGAGCGCCATCTTGCGAGCACCTCGAAGCCGTTCAGCTCACCAGTCCCTAGATCCATCTGCGGTTGATAGAATGGAACGAACTCTCCTTCAGTGATGGCGCTGCGGATCTCGTCTTCCAGCTGGGTGCGGGCGAGGAGCTCGCGTTCCATTTTCTCATCGAACCAGACCTGGCAATTGCGGCCGGCCCGCTTTGCCGCATACATCGCAATGTCCGATCTGCGCAGGCACTCCTCAGCGGTCATTCCCCGTTCGATGCGCGAGATACCGACGGAAGCGGAAACGTGAACGGTGGCCGTCTCCAACACGAGAGGCTCAGCGATCCCCCGGATGATTTTCGAGATCGATCGACTGACTCGTCCGTCGGAATGCTCCGGAATCAGGACCGCGAATTCATCGCCTCCCAGGCGGGCGCAGCACGATCCCTCGGGTGCGTTGTCTCGGATGATGTCGGCGACCTGCTTGAGGACTTCGTCGCCAGCGACATGGCCGTAAAGGTCATTGACCTTCTTGAAGAAGTCCAGGTCGAGAAGAAGAAGCTTGCTATCGAGGTTCGCCAGGGCCGGGTCGGTGAGAACACGCATCAGCTCGCGCCTGTTTGCCAGGCCTGTCACATGGTCGACGAACGCATTGTCGTGAGCCGATTGCTGGGCGAGCTCGCTGGCCGCCAGGGCAGTCTGCAGATCCTTTGACCGGCGCCAGGCAAAGATGATCAGCGCAATGTTCAGGAGAAAGGCCACGACAAGCCGCTGATCGATGGCGGAGTCGGGAGATCCGTCGAGAGCGGCCGCGACTATGCGCTGCCCGCTGGGGACGAACACGAACAACGCGGCAATGGCAGCGCAACTCGTGATGAGGCGGCTGCTGGCAAGTTCCCGTGTGGCTTTTAAACTCAATCGTCGATGCACTCTCGCACTCCCGGCGGGGAAGTTGCCGTGTTCGCGTGAAGATGAAGTAAATGTCCTCTGCGCAGCGGAACTAGCCGGCGCCGACGGATGAATGAGCTAGTTAGGCCAGTAGATAAATTCCTGGCCGGGCCTCCACGGAGCATCGGCGGGCACATCGATGCGGATGGGCTCTTCCAGTAGGGCCGGCCATAAAGGCTTGGCCATTTCGCTGTCATGTGCGCCAAGTTCGGCGCGGAGATGGCTCACAACGCCGGGACGGTTGCCGGAGAGGTCCTTCCGCTCGGTCGGGTCGGCCGCGAGGTCGAACAGCCAGACGCGCGGCGGATTGCGCGAGAGCTGCAGCTTCCAGTTGCCGTCACGGATCGCTTCATAGCCGCCTGACCGCCAGAACAATGTTCGAGAGATCGCCGGCGCCTTTGCTGTCACGAACGGCAAAAGGTTGATCCCGTCAATGATCCGACCGGGCGGCATTTGCACACCTGCGGCCGCAGCGAGGGTAGGGAAGACGTCGATGAACTGCATGGGCATCGACACGCGCTGGCCGGCCGCGATCCTCGCTGGCCACCGCATGAAGAACGGCACGCGAATGCCGCCTTCGAAGAAGGTGCCTTTCCAGCCACGATACGGCCTGTTGATCTCCGGCAGGCCCGCATACCAGGCGCCGCCATTGTCATTCGAGAAGATGACGATCGTATTGCCGTCGAGCCCTTGCGCTCTGAGCGCTGCCGTCACTTTGCCAACACCGCGATCGAGCGCGCGAATCATGGCTCCGTAGACGCGGGTCTTCTGATCCTTGATCGCACCGAGCGCATCATAGTCGGCCTTGGTCGCCTGGAACGGCGTGTGTGGTGCGTTGTAAGCGAGATAGATGAAGAAGGGGCGGTTGCGGTTGGCCTTGATCGCCGCGGCTGCCTGGTCGCTGAGATAGTCGGTCATGTATTCACCGGCGTGAAACGGCGGCCCTCCGTTGAACTGAACGCCATCGCTCAGCCCCAGCCACAGAAGGCGGTCTAGCGGATCGCCTGGAAGCTTGGCTTCCGGTCCCGCGGTGTCCGGCTCGTACTTGGACGCGCCGGCCATGAAGCCGAGGCTTTCGTCGAAACCCTGATCCTCGGGACGCATGCCTCGCGCCTCGCCAAGGTGCCATTTGCCGATATGGATTGTGTGATAGCCGCGGCTTCTAAGGACTTCGGCAATCGTAACTTCGCTGTCGGGCATGCCCATTTGCTCCATAGGCATCGCGCGGCGCTGAAGTTCCGCGTGGTAGATTGTCGGATGCGGCCGATCCTGCGGCGAATAGCGTGGAACATACTTCGCGAGACGATCAGGGACCGCAGTGAACTCGAAGCCGAAGCGCTGCGGATACCGGCCAGTCATCAATGCGGCGCGCGACGGCGAGCAGGTCGCATTTCCCGCATAGGCGACCGTGAAGTCCGCGCCCTGATGCGCGATGGCGTCGATGTTGGGGGTGGGCACCAGTCCTCCGGCAACGCCCGTACCCGGACCTTCGGCAGTGATATCGTTGATGCCGAGATCGTCGGCGACGATTAGCACGATATTGGGGGGACGTTCGCCGGCAGGCGGCGTTGCCGGACCCGGAGCCCAGTTGACCGGACGATTCGCGGCGACGGTGTGCGTGAAACGGTACGCGGTGACCATGATCTGGACCGGCCACAGCACCCACGCAGCGCCGGCGGCGGCGAGGATCAAGGCGAGGATGATACCGGCAATCTCCAGCCGTTTCACTGCTCTCTCCATAGCGAAGAGTCGCTTCGGCTTAACTTACAACCATCCCTTGTCGCGGTACCACGCAGCCGTTTCCTTGAGGCCTTCCTCTGTCGGAATTTGCGGCTCCCACAGCCCAGGCGGCGGAGCCAGGTTCGGATGAACCACCCAGTTGCGGTGCGAGAAGTAAGCAGCACGGTCGATGGTGAGTTTCGCGCGGGGGCCGCGGATTAGCTGATCTGCCCGCGCGGCGAGGCGCAGAAACACGCCCGGCGAGGAGACGATCGCGGGCCTGGTGCCGACGGCGCGGCCGAGAGCTCGGGCGAACTGCCTGTGGGTCCAGCCGTGGGGCTTCCCGTCGTCAGCCTCGACCAGGATTCCGATCGGCGCGGAATATTCAGCCAACGCCAAGAGAAGGCGGGCAAGATCATCAGCGTGAATCACGGAAACGTGGCCGTGCGGCGGCATCAGCATCAGCCCGAGCTTGGCCATCCGGAACAGCTCCAGCGTTTCCTTGTCGCCGGGCCCATAAACCGCCGGCGGCCGCACCATGACCCAATCGAGCCCGGAGCCGCGGACGAGTTCTTCGGCGCGATGCTTCGATTCACCATAGAGCGAGAGCTTCGGCTCGCGCGCGGCGAGCGAGGAAACGTGGACGAAGCGATGGACTCCGCCAGCAGTCGCGGCGGCGAGCATCGACAAAGTTCCGCCGACATTGCCAAGCTCGAAAGTTTCGGCGTTGTGCCCGCTGATAACCCCGGCCGCATGGATCACGGCGTCGGCATCGCCCACGAGTTGCTCAAGCGCCGAGCGGTCCTGGAGATCGCCAGGAATCCATTCGATACCTTCGCGGACGGGTTGGTCACGGCGGGTGAGTGCCTTGACCTCATGACCGGCAGCGAGAGCAATGTCGATCAGATGCGAGCCGACGAAGCCCGTGCCCCCGGTCACGGCGAGCTTCATAGGGGCGACCAGGGTCTTTCTTCCTCAGCGGCGACCTTCTCTTGCTCGACAGCGACGCCCAAGCGCTCGATGATGGCATCAAGCAGCGGTTCCATGCCTTCTTCGAGCGGTGCGGAAATCGGAAAGACGGGTTCGCCACTTGCTTTCACAAGTGCCTTGACGATCTTCGCGCGCTGATTGTCGTCGAGCAGGTCAGCTTTGCTCAGCGCGATGATCTCGGGCTTGTCCGCAAGTCCTGCGCCATAGCTGTCGAGCTCGCCACGGACGATCTCCCAAGCTTCGACCGGCAACTCCGCGTCCGCAGCGACGAGGTGGAGGAGCAATCGCGTGCGCTCGACATGTCCCAGGAAGCGATCGCCGATGCCGGCGCCTTCGGCCGCACCCTCGATCAGCCCCGGAATGTCGGCGATGACGAATTCCCGGCCCTTGTGACGCACCACTCCGAGTTGCGGTCGGAGGGTCGTGAAGGGATAGTCGCCGACCTTGGCGGTGGCGTTCGTAACCGAGTTGAGAAAGGTCGACTTTCCGGCGTTGGGAAGTCCGAGGAGGCCAATGTCGGCAAGCAGTTTGAGGCGCAGCCAGACCCACATCTCTTCCCCCGGAACGCCGGTCTGGTGCTGGCGCGGTGCGCGGTTTGTCGATGTCTTATAGCTGGCGTTGCCACGGCCGCCGATGCCGCCCTTGAGCAGGACGAGCCGTTGGCCTTCCTGCGTGAGATCGGCGAGGATGCTGCGTTCCTCGTCGTCGGCGAGGAGCTGGGTGCCGACCGGCACTTTGATGACGAGATCGTCGCCGCCTGCGCCCGTCTGGTTGGAACCTGCCCCACCTTTGCCCCGTGGCGCTCGGAAATGCTGGGTGTAGCGGAAGTCGATCAGCGTATTGAGGCCTGGCACCGCTTCGAAGACGATGTCGCCGCCCCTGCCCCCATCGCCGCCATCAGGTCCGCCGAACTCGATGAACTTCTCGCGCCGGAAGCTCACAGCTCCCGGGCCGCCCGCTCCCGAGCAAACGAAGATCTTGGCCTGGTCGAGAAAATGCATCGCGCGCGGAGTTAGGCGATGTGGGCGGGGAGGGAAACCTTTCTGCCTGTCCCGGCTAGAGGCACTGTTCGACGATCGGCCGCGTGCCCTTCGCGAATCTGGTGGTCACCGTAACCTTCGACGGAGCGAGGTCGATCAGCATCGGGGCGTCCGCGCCCCAACGCAGCACGAGCGTCGTCGAATCCTCCATCTTCACGGCGTCGACGTCGCCGAGTTCGGACAGCTTGTCCGTGAGGCACTTCTGAACGTCGGCAAGACTCTTCTTGGTCTGATAGCTGGCGCCCAGACGATGCTCTGACGGATCGGGCGATGACGCCGCTGGCGCCGTCAACAAGAGCGCTGCAAGGATGGGGCCCATGCAACCGCCTCTAAACTCGTGAGCATTCGATTTGTCTCGGGGTTTTTCCTTAGCGGCGGGCGAGCGACACGGGCGTTCAGCCCGTTTTCACTGCGCCGCTCGATGCAATGGTCTGCGGGACGCAGTCGGCCCTGGTGAGCGGCGAGGGAGCGTCCGCGCGGAGCTGGAGACGGGGTGTGAGCTGGGTCAGGCGGCGGACGTAGGCGTCTGTGAACACAGTGGCGCACTTGCGGCTGAGGTGCGACCATTCGGGGATGACCAGGTGCTGCGCCTGCGAGAGGTCGTCGGCGTGGATTCCCTGCGCACGTGTTCCGGCGAGCAGCAGGTCCCAGCCCTTGGCTCTCGGCAGGCGCCCATCTTCGACGGCGCGCAGCTCAGGCGCGCTCGGCGGCCGGATGAAGATCACGTCGCCACCGCGTGCACGGATGCGGCGCACTGCCTCGGCACTGCGGGCGATGACGTTCTTCGCGATGAAGGGCGGCAGCGGTGGCCCCTTGAACAAGTTCCACGCATGACGCGCGTGCCCACGTAGGTAGGCGTCCTTCTCGATCCGGTCCCACATGAAGTATTGGCGGCCGTCGAACGCCTCAGAAATCTTCCAGACGTCTTCGTAAGGGCTCTCCGCGCCCTTGCGCCAACCATTGTCGAACCGCGGAACCCAGCGGCTTAGACGGTAATCCGCATCCATGAAGGCCAGGTGCCGCTGAAGCCAGCGGTCGATCCACAGGCCGGTCAGCTGTGACGGCTTGTCGTTCTTTTCGAAATTCTTGAGGTACGGACCGCCAATCCCCACTCCTTGCGGCCGGAAATAGCTGAGGTCGGCGAGGCCGACGATCAGCAGCCCATGGAAGTTCGGGTCATTGGCATAGCTCTCGAGAAGCGCGCGGGCGTTGGTGCCGACGATCGCGGTCTGGATGGGGCGCACGCCGGTGAGTTGCTGGAAACGGTCGAGGTCGGTGTCAAACAAGATCCGGCTGTCGCCGACGATCACCGCGGGCGCGGCGTCGGCGAGGCGGCGCTGCTCGGCCCAGGATTGCGGGCTGTCGTCGAGATCGCCGGCGCGAAGGCCGATGTTGGTGCGCGCCTGCCACTCCCACAGCGACAGAAGCAGAGTGACGGCAAAGAAGACAAATGTTCCCATCCGTACCCAGGGCCGGGTCGGAATGTCGCGCGTAGGAACAGGCTGTGCCTGGCCCGGACGGTTCGCCGCGGTCTGCCTGAGGCCGGCCGGAAGTGCGCCTTCGCGCACGCCGCGCAGTTCGGCTTTGTGCGCGTCAGAATGCGAAATAGATGAAGGCACTGCCTTGCCCCTGTTCCACGATCACGGCGAACAACAGCATCGTCCAAATGCCGGCGATCGCGATGGATGGAGTTCGCTCGACGACGGCCTCCAAGGTCGTATTGCGCATCGCCAGATGCGTCCCGAAAATGCCCGAGACGATGATCATGGCGATGATCATCGGGCCAGCGGCGATCAAAGGTTCGGGCTTGGCCTGCATCCCCACCATGCCCTTCAGCACCGTCCCCGCACCGGCGAAGGTCTTGGCCCGGAAGAAGACCCAGGTGATATTGACGAGGAGAAAGGTAAGAAGCGCGAGGCCGAGAAGCGTGGACCGCCCCGGTGTGAAGCCTTTGAAGCGTGCCCGCAGCCAGCGCTCTGCCGAGAGATAGAGCCCATGGAGGCCGCCCCACACCACGAAGGTCCAATTGGCGCCGTGCCACAGGCCGCCCAGCAGCATCGTGCCCATTAGCGCCATGTAGGTCCGCGCCGGGCCGTGCCGGTTCCCGCCGAGCGGAATGTAGAGATAGTCGCGCAGCCAGCTGGACAAAGTGATATGCCAGCGCCGCCAGAAATCGGAGAAGCCGACGGCGCCGTATGGGAAGCGGAAATTGTCGGGCATGGCGAAGCCGAGGCAGAGCGCAACGCCGATTGCCGAGGTCGAATAGCCGGCGAAGTCGCAGAAGATCTGCCCCGCAAAGGCGAAGGTCGCGACCCAGCTGTCGAGCATTCCGGGTAGCTTGTCGTGCTGGTCGTAGACGGCCTCGACCACCGGCGCGAGGAAGCCGTCGGCGAGCACCACCTTCTGGAACAAGCCGAGAGTGAGCAGCGCCAAGCCGAAGAAAATCTGATTGGGAGTCGCACGGCGAGGAACCTCGAACTGCGGAACCAGCTCGGTCGGGCGCATGATTGGCCCGGCCACAAGATGCGGGAAAAACGTGACGAACAGCGCGTAGTTGAGGAAGCTTCCGGCGGGCGCTGACCTGCGCAGGTAGACGTCGAGCGTGTAGGAGAGCGTGGCGAAGGTGTAGAAGCTGATGCCGACCGGAAGGACGATGTCCCAGGCTGGCGGATGATAGACGATGCCGACGGACGCTGCGATCGTGACGAAATTCTGGAGCAGGAAGCCGCCGTACTTGAAATAACCGAGCATCCCGAGGTTCACGATGAGCGACGTCAGCATCCACAAGCGGCGCGTTCGCTCGCGCTTGGCGCGGACCATCCATTGCGCGGCCCACCAGTCGACCACGGTCGACGTCCACAGCAGGATCACGAACGGCGGATTCCAGGCTGCGTAGAAGATGTAGGAGGCGATCAGCAGGTTGATCTTCTTCTGGTGCCACGAGAAGAATGGCGCGTAGTGCAGCGCCATCACGAGCGCGAAGAAGACCAGGAAGGTCAGCGAGTTAAAGATCATTGGGCGCTTTTCCCGCGCCCGGTTGCCCCGTCGATCATGGTACAGCCTTCCCCGACAAGCTGTACGCGCCCGGCCGCGAGACTCGGCGGCTGGCGGACGGGACGCTTGCACGATCGCCCCGCCAGAGCAAGTTAACCTAGGTAGCCGATCGCGGCTGCGGATGATGCGGCACGAGGATTAGCGTCTGCCCCTCCACGCGCCAGGAATCGAGCTTCGAGAGGAAGTTCATCCCAAGCACGTCGAGATCGCCGAGACCCGGCGATGTAACGATCTTGAGGTTGCGGGCAACGATATTGCCAACGCGGAGCTCTTCAATTGCGCCCGTCCTGGCCGGCGCCATGCCGTTGGCGGTGCGGAGGACGACAGGCGCGAGTCCGGTTCCGGCGTCCACGCCCGCCGCCCGTACCGTGCTCTCCGAGATAGCCGTGACCGTCGCGCCGCTGTCGATCAACATCCGCCGCTTCACGCCGTTGACCGAGGCGTCGACCCAGAAGTGGCCGTCGGGCGACATGCGCACGCGAAGCTCCTTCCCTGCGACCTGCTGATTGTCGAGCCCGAGACTGGTCGTGAAGCGGGCGAGTTCAGGCTGGTACGGCGCCTGTTGGAGCAGGACGTAGATAAGGAACGCGAGCAAACCGAGTGAGACGGCGAAGCGGATCAGCCTTCCGACAACGGGAATTCGCTGCAGAAGCATGATGAGCAGTGCTGCGCCGACAGCGTAAAGCGCGAGGTGCTGCCATTCGGGTACAGGGTGAGGCATGGGAAGCAGGAAATCTTGCGTCCGCGCTCAACATTCAAGATGCAGGCGACGCAGTTTTTAGAGCGCCAGCTTCCTGAGAACGCGTTCGGTAAGCGCAGCGCAGTCACTTCCCGCAAAAGGGAAGGTGCCGCTGAGCAGCGTCGACATCTCAGGCGCGAGCATTTCCTGAAGGCGGCGGCGGGCGCGGAACAGGCGCGTCTTCACCGTTGCGACGGGGATGTCGAGAATCGCGGCAGTTTCCTCGCTGCTGAGGCCCTCGACTTCGCGCAAGACGAATACGGTTCGGAAGGTCTCCGGCAATTCGCCGACGGCCTCTTCGAGCACTTTGCGGATCTGTTCGCGCGCCACGGTCACGTCCGGCGCATCGGGTTTGGATCCGCGCATCAGCGTCTCGCGATACGCATCGAGCACGGCTACGCCCTCCTCTTCGAGTTGGCGGCGGCGGCGTTCTTCCACGCGGCGGCGGCCAAGCGCTTCGTTCGCTACGATGCGGGTGAGCCAGGTGGAAAGCGCCGACCGGCCTTCGAACGATCCGATGTTCGCGAAGGCGGCGAGATAGGCGGCCTGCACCGCTTCCTCTGCCTCGGTACGATTCTTGAGGATGCTCCAGGCCGTGCGGAACAACCGCTGGTTGTTCGCGGTGATCACATGCTTGATCGCACCGCGATCCCGACGCACGCACAGCTGTGCGAGCTCGAGGTCGCACAGGGATCTGTAATCACGTGCAATATTTGTGCGCACGGCCATCTTCATTTCACCTGTAGCACACCGCGCATGTTGGGATGATAGCGGCAGACGAACGGGATCGATCCGCTCTTTGTGAGGACGATCTTGCCAGCTTTCCCCGGAGGCAGGTTGACGTCAAAACTGTGGTCGGCGGCCGTTGCCGAATGCAGCAGGAAGTCCTTGTTCACCCAGACGATCGTATCGCCTTTGTGCAGCTGTGGCGGGAGAGGCCCGAACTTCAGCTTCTCGATTACGACCGTGTAGCTGCGGGGGGCCGCTGCCGCTGGACTTGTGGCCAACAACAGGGCCCCCGCGCACACGGCGAGCAGGGGGCAACGCCGCATTAGCATCCTATTTCATTTCCTTCGCGACCTGCTCCGCATGAGTCTGGTGTTCTTTGAACAGCGTCAGGCCGGTCTGGAGCAGTGACTTCAGCTCGCCGTTCTTGGCGTTGGGGATCAGTGTCGATTCCAGCGCACCGTTGACCGTCTTGTGATAGGCGATCTCGTTGTTGATATACTCGCGGTCGAAGGCCGCGCCGCTCAGCTTGTCGAGCTTCGCGTGTTCGGCATTGGCCGCTTTCGTGAGACCCTGGCTGGTCGGATTGTCTTGCGGCGTCACGTGAAGCTTTTTCACGAGCGCGAGCGCCTTGTCGTTCACGGCACCATGGTCGCGAACCATTTCTTGCGCGAAGTCATGAACCGCCTTGTTGTGCGTCTTGGCGAGCGCCTGCTTGCCGGCCGCAATATCGAGAACGCCAGCGGTGTAGGCGATATGCGCGATTTGCGGGTCGGTTGGCGCATCGGCGGCCGCGGCGGGCGATGCGAAGGCTACAACGGCAGCTGCGCTAAGGAGTGCGAATTGAATCTTCATTGGTATTCCCCTGACGACATGGGCGCCGCCAATCGGCGTCACCAATTGGATGCACATCCGCGCCAGAGGTTCCCGACAAAGATTGGTTGCAGCGGTTGGGGCCGGCGTTTCCTCAGGGGCCACTAATCTCGATTAAGGACTGGCCGGCGAGGCACAGATTACGATCGCAGCTCAGCGCCTCGGACCGATGCTTCGCCGAAACGCTTGGCACTTCAATCCCTTGAGTGCGTTGAGACTAACATGAATTAGATTGTGAATTACGGAGCGCTTGGTGCCCCAAGATCGCATCGTGGCTGTCGGACTGCTCACCCGTCACGACCTCAATATTCTCGGTCCCACGTTCGATCGGGTCTGGCCGGTCGAGAAGGCTCCATCGTTCAACGAATTATTGCGGGCAATCGACGAAGCCGACGAGCGATTGATGCGGAGCGAGAGCAACTCCCGGCGCGAACAGTTCTAGCTCGCGGGACCTGCCATCCGGTTCAATAGCCGGTCGACCGTATCGTCGGTCGTCACCTTCTTGCTCTGCTTTTCTCTGAGGTCCTTTGCGTGACGCTCAAGGGCCGTGCGGACGAGCTCGATTTGCTGGTCGGTCAGGTGCTCGATTCCGATAAATTGCTCGCGGGCCTTGTCGACCGCTCGAAGAAGCTCGTCGAGCTTGGCCTGCATTGCGGCAGCATCACGGTTCTGGCTGTTCTGGATCAGGAAAACCATGAGGAAGGTGACGATGGTGGTGCCCGTATTGATCACCAGCTGCCACGTGTCCGAGTAACCGAACACGGGTCCGGTTATCGCCCAGACCAAGACTATCAGGACGGCAATGACGAAAGTCAGCGGCTGCCCGGCGGCCGTGGAGGTCTTCGTTGCCCAAACATTGAAGAAGCGTCGCATCGGCGCGGTAACGCCTGTGGAACTGCAAAAGTGCCTTAAAGCTGTTCGGCTGCAGGGTAGCGATAGAGATCGAGACGGGCCCTGAGGCGATCGGCGGCAAGCTCGCGTGCCGTGTCGCGTCTGAGGCCAAGCGCTTCCGCGATCGGCGCTCCTAACAGCGAATCCCCGAGCGCATTCAGAACGAGTGCGAGGGTCGTCTCGGCGACTTGGTGGTCCTCATGCCCAATGCTGAGCTGCGCTACGAGATCGTGCAGAGATTCGAGGATTGGATTGAGCGCATCGCGGTTGCCGGTAAGGATCATCCACGCGGCGAGAGCGCCGGCGCCTTCGCGGCCGAAGGCGTCGAACGTCTGGTCGACGATATCGCGCGCATCGGCCTCTCCTGCGCGGCCGCGCTCGACGGCATCGGCGATGCTTGTCGTCACGGACCGGGCAATCGAACGGGCGAGCTCAGCTTGAAGACCGGCAGCGGAACCGAAGTGATGAAGCAGATTCGCATGCGTCCGGCCGATTTCCGCGGCGACCGCTTTGAGCGTAACAGCTTGCGGACCATCGGTGAGGAGCAAACCGCGAGCCGCCTCGAGCGCGGCGGACCGGCTCTGTTCGGGGCTCAGGCGTCTACGTCTTATTGACATTTATGTAAGCTATTTTACCTTATGACCATGAGCACGATGACGCTGCCGACGCCAGCAGACCTCAGCATCACTCCGCGCGACCGGCGCTTCGGACGCGACGTTGTGACCCCGCGTCTTTGGCACGGCGAGCGCGTTGAAGCGACTGCCATTTACAACGCGTTGTCGACGACCTTTCCAGCAGGCGAAGCTTTCTTTGTCGAGAGCGTGCGTAAGTTCCGCGAGGGAGCCCCTCCGAAGCTCGCGGACGAGATCAAGGCATTTACGACGCAGGAAGCGATCCACAGCCGCGAGCACGATGCATTCAACAGGCGCGCTGAACAGTCCGGCTACGATCTGTCGAAGCTGGAAGCGCGCGTGGAGAAACGCCTGGCGATCACGCGCGATCGGCCCCCGATCGTCAATGTCGCGGCGACTATGGCACTCGAGCATTTCACCGCGATCATCGCACATGAGCTGCTCGCCAATCCGCGGCACCTCGCGGGCGCCGAGCGGGAGACCGCGGACCTGTGGCGCTGGCACGCCGTCGAGGAGATTGAGCACAAGGGCGTGGCCTACGACACCTGGCTATACGCGACGCGCGACTGGAAGCCGTGGAACCGGTGGAAGGTGAAGGCAAAGCTGATGCTTTACGTCACCCGGAACTTCGTCGTCGATCGTACCGCCGGATCGCTAGAGCTGATGCGGCAGGATGGAGTGACGGGCCCTCGCGCGTGGGGACTGTTGCTCTGGTATCTCTGGGTGCGGCCGGGCATGTTTCGGAAGATCGCGGGCGCGTGGGTGAAGTTCTTTCTTCCGGGCTTCCATCCGTGGAACGAGGACGACCGGCATTTGCTCAGCGCCTACGAACGGATCGCCGGCGGGACCGTCGCCAAGCGTAAGGTCCGTCGCGCCGCCTGACTTTGGCGGCAATTTCCGGGAAGCAGGCACGCGCTCGGGCGGCTAACGACGAACCATGCAAATCGATGAACGGCTTGCCGATATTCCGTGGAACGATCTCGCGTCCGACCTGGATGGGCGGGGCTGGGCCACGACCGGACCGCTGCTGACGTTCCAAGAGCGGCGCGAGCTCATCGCCTTGTACGACGACGATGCCCGGTTCCGGAGCACGGTCGTAATGGCGCGACACGGTTTCGGAAGTGGCGAATACCGTTACTTCGATCGTCCGTTGCCCGGCCTCGTGAGCTGCCTTCGCGAGCGGCTGTACGAAAGGCTGCTCCCGACAGCGAACCACTGGCGCGCGGCGCTCGGCGTCGGCGCGCCATTTCCCGAAACTCACAGAGACTTCCTCAAACTCTGTCACGCGGCCGGACAGACAAAGCCGACGCCGCTCCTGCTCCGCTACGGCCCCGCCGACTATAATTGCCTACACCAGGACTTGTATGGCGATTGGGTCTTTCCGTTGCAGGCGGCATTCCTGCTTTCCGACCCGGAACGGGATTTCACCGGTGGCGAGCTGGTGTTGACCGAGCAGCGGCCGCGCATGCAATCCCGAGCGCAGGTGGTGCCGCTCGAAGCGGGCGAGGCGGTGATCTTCGCGGTCAACTCGCGGCCCGTCCGCGGCACGCGCGGCACTTACCGCGTCGCCATGAGGCACGGCGTGAGCGAGCTGCGCAGCGGCAGCCGGCACACGCTCGGAATCATTATGCACGACGCGGCTTGAAAGTGGCCGACGACTACGCAGCCAACGCTTCTTCGTCCTCCTGCACTGCACCCTGCAACTGCAGACGCATCAGGCGAGCGGAAACTTCCACGCCGCGCGCGCAACTCATGCG
>JBEDUM010000107.1:0-4869 GCA_040414585.1 Sphingomicrobium sp.
CAATCGGTTCTCCATCGCGTCGGCGACCTCCTCGTCGAGCACGTGCGCGTAGCGCAGCGTCGACTTTATCGAGCGGTGATTGAGGGCGCGCTGCACCAGCTTGAGGTTGCCAGTCTCGCGCAGCAGCTTGGTGCCAACGTCGTGGCGGAAGTCGTGGAAACGGAAGCCTTCGACCCCTGCCCGCTTGCGCAACCGCTTCCATGCGGTGGCGACGCCTGACACGGTCATCGGGTAGCGCTGTCCGCCGACGAAGCGATAGGGCTTGCCCTTGACGGTCATTTAGACCGAACTTTACCCTAATGGCGCCGTAAGTCATTGGCGGCACTCGACTGGTTTGATCGAGTACTGACTACAGCTGTGATTTGACGCCCAGCAGATCCAAGGCGCGCTGCTGGATTTCGGTCGGTCTTGCGAGCAGCGCCATCGGGGGCGCCGTGCCGCAGATCACGGTATTGCGTGTGAGGGTCGCGAGATCGGCCAGCAGTGTGCGGAAGCTGTGCACCGGCTGGCCATTGTCCGTGCGCTTTGTCCCAGCTTTGCGCGTGGCGGCCGGCGACGGCTCTGCCTTTGCGACCGGCGACGAACGCAACGCTTCGCCGGCAGCGCGATCGTGATCGTCGAACAGCATAGGCGCCAGCGCCTGGCGCATATGCCATTCGAGATAGTAGGCGAGCATGCACAGGAACACGTGGGCGCGTACGCGCGGGCTCACCCAGTGGAAGATCGGACGAATGTCGAGGTCTGCTGTCTTGAGGCAGCGAAAGGCGCGCTCAACACGGGCGAGGCTCTTGTAGGCGCGCACCGTATTTTCGGGATTGAGAGCATCGGCGGGCACGCTGGTGCGCACCACGTAGAAGCCGTCGAGCGCGGCCTCTTTGGCGATCGCAGCGTGATCGCGCGTGAAGGTCAGAGAGTCGTCGGTGATGGTGACGTCGAAGTGCTTGCCGACCTTGCGGCGACCGATGACCTTGCCGACGGCAAGGCCGATCGCGTCGGCCCCGCGCAGGGGCCTCCGCTTGCGCGCGATGCGCTTCTCAATCTCCTCGAGATCCCGCTCGGTGGCAGCGAGCAGTTCGTTCCGCTTACGCCGGCGCTCCTCGGCGAGAGCGTGGTTCTTGCAGACGATGAGGCGCTCGCCCGGGAAGTCCGGGCTTTCAATCTCGGCGAGATCGCGCTCGTCGAAAAATGACAGTTGCAAGGGGCCGTCTTCGGCGGCGAGTTGTTGGATCGACGGGGCTCTCAGCGCGGTGATCCAGTCGAGCCCAGCCGGCTTGAGGTCTTCTCGGATGCGCGCATCGGTGATCATCCCGCGGTCGCCGACCATCACGACGCGCTTAAGATCGAAGCGCTCCTTGAGCTTGGCAACCTGATTGCCGACTGTCGACGGATCGCCGGTGTTGCCTTCGAACACCTCGATGGCGACCGGACATCCATCAGCCGAGCACAGAAGCCCGTACACAATCTGCATCTTGTCGGAACGGTGATCCCGCGCATGACCGAAGCGCGCCAGTTCGCAGCAGCGTCCCTCGACGTAGCTCGAACTCACGTCGTAGAGCACCAGCGTTCCGTCGTGCAGATGCCGCCGCGCCAAGGTGTCCTCGATCGAAGACTGCGCCATCCCTAACCAGTCGAGCGCGGCGTAGACTTCCTTGACGTTAACCTCGCCCAACCCAAGCGTCAGTCCGAGCGAGTTGAGGGCCGTCGTCTCGTCAAGCGCACGGGCCGTGGCCAGCTTTGCCGCCGGATCGATCAACCGCTCCACAATCAGTGCCAGAGCGAGTTTGCGCTGTCGCTCCGATCCATCGGGCAGAAGTTCATCCAGCCCGATCTGACGGGCCATCCCCAACGCCGCCGCAACATGTCCGTGCGGCAGCGCGCGCACGATCTGCATGCCTTCTGCGGCCGGCACCAGCTTGTCGCCGCGCAATGCTGCCCGCAGAGTTTCGACCTGCTCTGGCGCCCAATCGGACAGGTTCGCCAGCGTCCGGTTCTTCACCTTGTCGCCGTCACGGTAACTCTCTCGCAGCAGAATGGCGGGCCGGGAGCTTCGGTTCGGGACGATCGCGACGTACATGTGTAGCTTGAATCACTGCAGTTCCGCCGCGTCAAGCGAAATATGAAAAAGTTTATGACTACATTCTGCAGCCGGATCGAACAAAATCAAGCGCTTAGCTCGCCCACGGGTAAAGTTCGGTCTAGTCTAGTTTCCGTCGCGAAAGGCAAAATAGAGCGCTGGAATCGTGGTTTCTAGCACTTTTTTCACTGCACGTTTTGCTCACTCGTCCGATGTGTGGTATCACACATGAGGGATGATTCGGGAAACGACTGAAACACCGGCCGATGTAGTTCGCTGGCTTCAGAGCGAGGCGGCGAACTTGTGGCCAGCGATTGTCGGCTCGCTGAGCTTCCGCCGTACGCGGTGCGGGTACGAGAACTGCCGGACTTGTTTGTCGGGCGAGCAGCATCAGAGCCATGTTCTGTATGGCCAACACAACGGACGGCGGTTTGCGGTTTACGTTCCTGAAGACCTGGTGCCCCAGGTGCGCCGCGCGGTGGAGAACGGGCGTGCCCTGCAGGACCTGCTGGTGCAGGCTGGGCCGCGCTATATCAAGGCTTTGAAGCGGGTGCGGATCAGCGCCTCGAAGCGCAAGAAGAGCTGAGCCGTGGCGCGAGCGACGGCGCGGCAGATCAGCTTTGCCGATGTCGAGCTGATGCGGCAGGGCTTGCGCCTGGAGCCGCTGCTGGAGGCGATTTCGAGTTTCCTTGACAGCCAGCATGAGGTGATCGAGCGGGTGCGGCGCGATCTAGTGCGTGGTCTGAAGAAGCCTCGCAAGGGCCGCCGCGGACTGACGGCGCCGCAGGTGTTGCGCTCGCTGGTTCTGATGCGCGTCAAGAACTGGAATTATCGCGAACTGCGCGAACGGATCGCCGACGGTGTAACGCTGCGTCAATTTACCGATTTCTACTGCGATCCGGTGCCCAAGCATGACGCGTTCAACCGCGGCTTCAATCGACTGACACCGCAGACGCTCAAAGCCATCAATGAGATGGTGGTTCAAGCCGCGGTCGCGCTTGGCTTGGAGGATGGCGCCAAGCTGCGGGTCGACACCACAGTGGTCGAGACCGACATTCATCATCCGACCGACAACACCTTGTTGTGGGACGTGGTCCGCGTCCTCACGCGCCTGATAGGCCATCTTGCCAGGGCTCTGGAGTTGCGACGCATCAAGGGCTTTCGCGATCGGCAGCGTTCGGCCCGGCGTCGGATGTACAAGATTCAACGCATGACCACGCGGCAACGCCAGGGCGCCCGATCGCGACAGACCGCGACCTACCATGAACTGATCGGCATTGCCGAGGAAGTGGTGGTGAGCGCCAGAACCGCGCTCGATATAACCAGCAAATTGCGCGGCAAAGACCCGGTTGCCGCCGTGACGATTGACGCCCTTCGCGAGCAGATCGCGCATTATTGTGGTCTTGGCGAGCGGGTGATCAAGCAGACCCGCCGCCGCGTGCTCGATGGCGAGCAGGTCCCCAATGCCGAGAAAATCTATTCGATCTTCGAGCCGCATACCGACCTGATCAAGCGCGGCAAGGTGCGCACGCCCGTTGAGTTCGGCCACAAAGTGTTCCTCGCCGAAAGCGCCAAAGGTTTGATCACCCAGTATGAGGTGCTCAAGGGAAATCCTGCGGACGAAGTTCATGTGGCGTCATCGCTCAAGCGCCACCGTCGCGCTTTCCGCCGAGCGCCGGAACTCTACGGCGCCGACCGCGGCTTCTTCAGCGAGCAAAACCTAACGGCGTGCGTGCAAGGCGCCGTCAACACCATATGCATTCCGCAACGTGGCGGCGGTAAGACGCCGCAACGCCAGGCCTACGAAAGATCGGCGGTGTTCAAACAAGGTCAGCGCTTTCGCGCCGGCATCGAGGGTCGCATCTCGGTGCTGATGCGCGGGCGCGGCATGAAGCGTTGCCGCGCTGAAGGCGCCGAGCGCTTCAGGTTGTTTGTCGGTGCGGCAGTGCTCGCCAACAACCTCATGATCGTTGCCTCGATGCTGACCAAACGCTCCTCGCGCCGATCAAAATCGGCCCGATGAACCAGGCAAAGGTGGAACAAAACCGCCGCGCCTCACCACGTCGCCAACTGCAACTCTACGTGGCGACAACGAACCAATACTGAAAACCGCGCGTACAGCGCTCGCAAATTTACGCAGATCGTGGTTAGCTTACGCCCAGTTCATCGGCATAACCGAACCATGCTCGGTGAAATCCAGAAATTTCGCGACAAAAACTAGACTAACTGTTGGCGTGGTCCGGGAGCGAATAAACATGAGGAAGATTGGTGTGAAACGTTACGCATTCGTCCTCCTGGCATCTGCCATTCTGGCTGACATTGGCATTGTGAAATTCGCGATGGCGGTAGGCGACAGCCCCTGGCCGACGAGACCGATCCACTTCATTGTTGCGTTTCGGGCAGGCAGCACCTCGGATACGATTGCGCGGATCCTCGCCCAGAAGCTCGGGGAGCGCCTTGGTCAGCAGGTGCTGGTCGAAAACCGCGTCGGCGCAAGCGGCGAGCTCGGGTCCGAGGCTGTCGCCCATGCACAACCAGACGGTTATACAATTGGCCTCGCGGCTACCAGCACGCATGCCGCTGCGGTGACCCTAACGCCGCACCTTCCTTACGACCCGATAAAGGATTTCACCTTCATATCGATGCTCGGCACTACTCCGTTCATCCTCGCTGTATATCCCGGGCTTAAGGCTAAAAGCGTTCAGGATCTCATCCATCTAGCCAAAATTGAGCCACACAGGCTTTCTTTCGCTACGGCCGGACCGGCGAGCATGGCCTTCCTCGCCGGAGCTCTA
>JBEDUM010000108.1:0-24331 GCA_040414585.1 Sphingomicrobium sp.
TCACCTTGCCGATGACCTATGACAATTCGGGCGCGGTCGAGGGAAAGAACCCGACGCAGATCAGCGGCCGCATCGACAATATCCAGCCCGGCAGGGGCTTCGACATGGTCTATTTCGCGGGCTCCAAGGAGTTCAAGGAGCATTACGTCCGCAGCGGCGACCGCTACGCTCTGGCCGCCGGCGCGAAGAGCAAGATGCAGACCTGCTGATATCGCTCTCCCGCTTGCGGGAGATGAGGCAGCCGCGTAGCGGCGGAAAGTGAGGGTTTGCCCTCAACTCACCATCGGGAGAAAAGGTGAAGGAAGGCCCTCACCCCGGCCCTCTCCCGCACGCGGGAGAGGGAGAAATGAAACTCGGTCGCCTCAACCACGTCGGCGTGGCGACGCCGTCGATCGAGCGGAGCCTCGAGATCTACAAGACCATGTTCGGCGCCGAGCCGCACGGGCCGGCGTTCGACCTGCCCGCGCAGGGCGTCCGCGTATGCTTCGTCGATACGCCCAACAGCCAGATCGAGCTGATCGAGCCGCTCGGCGAAGATTCTCCCATCGTGAAGTTCCTCGAGAAGAACCCGCTCGGCGGGCAGCATCACGTCTGCTTCGAGGTTCCCGAAATCCATGCCGCCAAGGCCGAATTCGAGGCGAAGGGTGCCCGAGTCCTCGGCGAACCCCGCATCGGCGCTCACGGCACGCCCGTCTTCTTCGTTCACCCGAAGGACATGGGCGGCGTCCTGACAGAGATCATGGAAACGCCGAAATCGGCGCATTGATCGGGAATTCCCGGTCTCATTTCGGGCTTTGCGCGTTCACCCGTCCCTAAGGCTTGCATTGTTATTGCGTCGGATGAGCTTATTTTAAGGCTTTGGGCGCCCCAGCCCCTGAAAGACGAGAGATGAACGACAAAGACAAGAAGCCTGGCAACCCCTGGACCAAGAGCCTACTCATCTGGGTCGGCGTCCTGTTTGCACTCGTTCTCTTCGTCCAGATGATCGATGGCGGCTCGCGTGCGCAAGCCGGAAGCCCGATCGCTTATTCGGAGTTCGTCCGGCAGGTGAACGACGGCAACGTCAAGTCGGTCACCATCGCCACGAATACCGGCGGCAATTCCCAAATCAGTGGCAAGCTCGATAGCGGCGAGGACTTCCATACGGTGGCGCCAGGCGATGCCAACGTGTCCGACAAGCTGCTCGCCAAGGGCGTCGCGGTCCAGGTGAAGGGCGAGGAAGGCTCGAGCATCTGGCTCTACATGCTCTACAATTCGCTGCCGTTCCTGCTCATCCTCGGCATCAGCTTTTTCGTGATGCGGCAGATGCAAAAGAATGCGGGCTCGGGAGCCATGGGCTTCGGCAAGAGCCGCGCGCGCATGCTGACCGAAAAGCAGGGCAGGGTGACCTTTGCCGACGTCGCCGGCATCGATGAGGCCCGAGAGGAGCTTCAGGAGATCGTCGAGTATCTGAAGGACCCGGGCAAGTTCGCCCGTCTCGGTGGCAAGATCCCGAAGGGCGCACTGCTCGTCGGCCCTCCGGGCACCGGCAAGACCTTGCTCGCTCGCGCCATCGCGGGTGAGGCGGGCGTTCCCTTCTTCACCATCTCCGGCTCGGACTTCGTCGAGATGTTCGTCGGCGTCGGCGCGAGCCGCGTCCGCGACATGTTCGACCAGGCCAAGAAGTCGGCGCCGTGCATCGTCTTCATCGACGAGATCGACGCCGTCGGCCGCCACCGCGGCGCCGGCCTCGGCAACGGCAATGACGAGCGCGAGCAGACCCTCAACCAGCTGCTGGTCGAGATGGATGGGTTCGAGGCCAACGAAGGCATCATCATCATCGCCGCGACCAACCGTCCGGACGTGCTCGACCCGGCGCTTCTGCGCCCAGGCCGTTTCGACCGTCAGGTCGTTGTTCCGCGTCCCGACATCGATGGCCGCGAGCAGATCCTCGGCGTTCACATGAAGAAGGTGCCGCTGGCGCCCGACGTCGACGCCCGCGTGATCGCCCGCGGCACTCCGGGCTTCTCCGGTGCCGACCTCGCCAATCTCGTCAACGAGGCCGCGCTTCTCGCGGCGCGCAAGGGCAAGCGTCTCGTTGCGATGCAGGAGTTCGAGGACGCGAAGGACAAGGTGCTGATGGGCACCGAGCGCAAGTCCATGGTCATGACCGAGGATGAGAAGCGGATGACCGCCTATCACGAAGCGGGGCACGCCATCGTTGCTCTGCACGAACCGGCTTCCGACCCGATCCACAAGGCGACGATCATCCCGCGTGGCCGTGCGCTCGGCCTCGTCATGCGCCTGCCTGAGCGTGACAGCTACAGCTATCACCGCGACAAGATGTACGCCAACCTCGCTGTGTCGATGGGCGGCCGCGTCGCCGAGGAGATGATCTTCGGTTACGACAAGGTCTCTTCCGGCGCCTCTTCCGATATCCAATATGCGACCCAGCTCGCACGCGACATGGTGACCCGCTGGGGCATGTCGGACGCGCTTGGTCCGCTGCAGTATGCCGAGCCGGAAGAGGAGGTGTTCCTGGGCTATTCGGTCAATCGTCAGCGGCAGATGTCGAACGAGACAGCGCAGGCGATCGATGCCGAGATCCGGCGCGTCGTCGAGGATGGCTACAAGCGCGCCCAGGGCCTCCTCACCGAACACAAGGAACAGCTCGAGACGCTCGCCAAGGCGCTCCTCGAATATGAGACGCTGTCCGGCGACGAGATCAAGAAGGTGATTGCCGGCGAAGCGATCGACCGCACGGGCGTCTCCGGTCCGGCGATTCCTGCCGCGGGCTCGTCGATTCCGAAAGCCAAGCGGCCCAAGCCGGGCTCGATCGGCGGTCCTGCAGCGGCAGGCGTCTAATTCAGAACCCGTTCAAACCTTAAAGCCACTCTGCGGCACTAAGCTGCAGAGTGGCTTTTAATATGCGCAAGACAATCCTCCTCACTCTCGCTCTTTGCCTTTCCGCACAGGCGGTGTCAGCGGCGCCGGGAGGCGCGCAGAACTTTCTCGATCGTGCGGAACGGTTGAAGGGGAAGGGGCCGCTTGCCTTCTTCGACAGCGACTACGGCCGGCTCAAGGCCGAGGCGACCGCCGTCGGCCAGTCGATCGGCGACGACCGCATCGCTGCGGAAAAGGAGGGAAAGCCGATCCTTTATTGTTCACCCACTCCCCGGGCACAACTCGGTTCGTTCGAGTTCATTGATGGGCTCGAGGCCATTCCTCCCGCGGAGCGCGCGCAAATGAGCCTCAAGGACGCAATGCTCCGAGTCCTTCAGAAGAAGTATCCCTGCCGTCGCTGATTACATGGAGCCGATGGCGACCGTAGTGACCAGGAACAACGCTGCGGCGATAAACGCGAAGGTCAGAAGCGCCATCGTTCGAAGCATCGCGCTCGTCCGCCCCAGCTCGTACGACTGCTTGAGGTGCCGGTACATGTGGAATGGAGGCACAAGGAAAAGCAGGCCGGCCAGGCCGGGGATGCCGACCGCTACGAGCACGCTGCCGGCGACCACCAGCATCATCATGAACGAGAGCGAGTAGGTCACGAACACCGTGTGGTCGTAGGTGTTGTAGCGCCGACGGAAAGGGAACAGGAGCCACAGGAACGGCACGGAGATCGGGATCAGCAGCCAGCTGTATTTCGACGCCGCTTCCTGGACCTTCATCGAGACCATTTCCGGATTGTCCTTGGCATTCTCGATGAAGGGACGAATGAAGCTCGGTGTACCGTCGCCCGCCTGACCTGAAGAGAAAGCCTGGCCGCTGAGGACTTTCTGGGTTTCGGCAAGATCCGCCCTTTGGCCGGCAATCTCGCGATCGAGGTCAGCGACGTCCTTGCCGGCAGCTGCCTTGATCTTCCGCTTCATCTCGAGCTTCGCCAGATCTTTCTGCTCTTCAGCTATTCCGGTTTTCAGCCCTTCCTGGACGTGCTTGCTGGTCTTGCCGGGACCCAGCTCTCCAGTGAAATTCAGCGCGGCGAACATGGCGAAGACGGTGAACAGATAGAGCGCAACCGGCGAGATGAATCGGGCCCGTTCGCCCGCTATGTAGCGCCGGGTCATTTCCCCGGGTCGCCAGGCGAGCATCGGGAGGGTCCGCCAGATCTTGCCCTCGAAATTGAAAAGTCCCTGGAGGAAATCCTGAAGGAAGGCCCGCACCGACCTGTGGACATGAGCCTTCTGGCCGCAAGCCGAACAGTACGGCCCGTTCAACGGCGCTCCGCAATTGAGACAGCACTTCTCATGCGTATGGCCGTCGGCGCCTGCCTCGCCGGCCTGAGGTTCGACAGCGCGTGCCAGCAAACCGCCCGTCACCGCATCGCCGACTGCTTCAATTCCGTCCATTCGAACCCCGCCACGACATTAGGCGCGCTTGTTTGCTCATGCTAGCGGAACGCCATGGCGCGCATCGGCCTCCTCGGCGGTTCGTTCAACCCGGCGCATCAGGGGCACAGGCGCATTAGCCTGGAGGCCATCAAGGCGCTCGGCCTCGACGAGTTATGGTGGCTGGTTTCGCCGGGCAACCCGCTCAAGGAAGGGGCGAAGGACATGGCGCCCTTTGAAGCGCGCTTCGCCTCGGCGGAGCGTATCGCTCGCGGGACGCGCATCCGAGTCAGCGATTTTGAGCAGCGCGAAGGCACGCGCTTCACAGTGGATACGGTGCGCAGATTGAAGCGCCAACATCCCGAGCACCGCTTCATTTGGTTACTCGGAAGCGACACTTTGCCAAATTTTCACGAGTGGCGGCACTGGAGAGGGCTAGCTCGTGAAGTCCCAATTGCGGTGATTCGCCGGCGGGGTTATGATTCTGCTGCCCACGCGGCGCGCGCGATGGGCTGGCTTCGAAGGTTCGTCCATCCTTCGAGCCAGGCGGGAAACTGGACGGACTGGAGTGCACCGGCGATCCTGTTCCTTCGCCTGCCGCCTGATCCGACGTCCGCAACCGCTATACGTGCGCAAGACCCCAGCTGGTATCGCCGATCGCCCCCGCTCGCGCAGCGGCCAAGGAGTCCCGGCGTGCCCTTGTCCTCCAGGAGACCCCTTGACCGAACGTCACGCTGAGACCGCCGGCGGCGAAGCCGGAAGCACTCCCATCGACGTCGAAGACCTCCACCGTCTCGTCCTTCAATCGCTAGACGACGATCAGGCCCAGGAGGTTGTGTCCATCCCGTTGGCCGGAAAGTCGAACATCGCCGATCACATGGTGATTGCATCGGGCCGATCGACGCGGCAGGTCGCCTCTATGGCGGTTAAGCTTGCCGACAAGATCAAAGAGCAATTTGGAAGAAGCGTTCGAATCGAAGGGCTTCCGGCCGCGGACTGGGTGCTGATCGACGCGGACGACGTTATCGTGCATATTTTCCGTCCCGAAGTGAGAAATTTTTACAATTTGGAACGAATGTGGGCGTTTGGCGATGATTCGGGCATCAGCGCAGCTGCACGCGGGTGAGGCATATGCGGTTCGTTGCGTTTCTTTTGGCTCTGCTGGGATTCGTGGCGCAGCCCGTGGCTGCAGCCTCATCCCCAAGCCTGTCGAATCTGGAGCAGCAACTGAGCTCTCTCCTGGCCGGCAAGTCCGCCGACGTTGGCATAGCCGCGCTCGATCTCAACACAGGTGAAAGTGTCAGCATCAAGGGCAACACGCCCTTTCCGATGGCCAGCACGGTAAAGGTCGCCGTGGCCGCGCTTTATCTGGCGCAGGTCGATCATGGCCGCCGCTCGCTCGACGACACGATCAACGGCTATTCGGCGCGGAGCCTCATGGCGCGCATGCTGATCCACAGCGACAATCGCGCGACCGACATTCTCTTGAAGGACCTCGGCGGACCGCGCGTGCTCCATGACTGGCTCGAGGACAACGGCATTACCGGGCTTCGGGTCGACCGCACGATTGCCCAGCTCTTGAGCGACAGGCGCGACTTGTGGGATCACCGGGACTCCAGCACCCCGACCGCGATGGTCGATCTCTTGAGCCGGATCTACAAGTCCGAGCTGATCAAGCCGGAAAGCCGCAACTATCTGCTCGACCTCATGTCACGGTGCGAGACGGGCAGGAACCGAATGAAGGCAATGCTGCCGTTCGGGACTCCGGTCGAGCACAAGACCGGCACGCTTAACGGTCTCGCCGATGATGTCGGCTTTATCACCATGCCCGACGGGCACAGAATCGCGGTTGCGATCTTCACGCGCGGTGGTACCGATCGGCCGCGAACCATCGCCGAAAGCGCGCGGGCAGTTTACGATGGGTTCAAGGCCCTCGTGACCTGGCCGTTCGGCGCCCCAGCGTTCTCGAGGTAGGTGCTCCTCCACATCGTCGCGCGCGGGAAGATCGGCCGCTCTCCGGAAGCGGATCTGGTTCAACGGTATTTGAAGCGGATTTCCTGGCCGACGAAGTTGACCGAGCTTCCCGACAAGGGCGGCAATGTCCCGCAGCTGCCCTCGAACAGCGTCAGCGTCGTCCTCGACGAACGCGGAAAAGCTCTTTCCTCCACGGAATTCGCAAAGAAACTCGAGGCGTGGCGCGATATGGGCAAGCGCGAAGCGCGGTTCCTGGTTGGCGCCGCAGATGGTCACGACGAGGAAGAACGTCGCGCCGCCGATCTGCTGCTGTCGTTCGGAGCGGCGACCTGGCCGCACCTGCTGGTGAGGGCGATGCTCGCTGAGCAGCTGTTCCGCGCCACATCGATCCTTGCGAACCATCCCTATCATCGTGAAGGTTAGCGGCATGCGCAGCTTTGCGTTTGGTCTCGCCATCCTTCCATTTCTCGCGGCCGCGAGCGCACCGGTCGCGCCCGTGGCAATCCCACTGGATGAGCAGCTGAAGCAGGCGCGGTCGGAGCAAGCGGCCGCGGAAGCGCAGGCTGCAAGGCTCGAGCAAGCCGCCGCAAGCGCGCGGGGCGAAGCCGACCGCCTCCATGCGCAGCAAGCTGCCGCGGCGCAGTCGATCGAAGCAGCCGAAGCTCGAATAACCGCCGCTGATGCCGACCTGCAGCTCACGTCCGCCTACGTAGCGCTGCATCGGCGGCAACTCGTCGAGCAGCAACGACCCGTCGCCTCGCTGCTCGCCGGGCTTGCGATGATGTCGCGCCGTCCGCCTTTGCTGGCGCTCGCCGAACAGCGCAGCGTCGACGACCTGGTGAAGGTTAGAATCCTGCTCGACTCCACGCTGCCGGCGATCCGCGCTCGCACCGCAATTCTCTCGGCTCAGGTGAGCGAGGGCCAGCGACTGGAGCAGGCGGCCCTGGCTGCCAGGGCCGAGCTGGTCCGAAGCAAGACGGATCTTGGCAGCAAGCGCCAGCAATATGCGCTGCTCGAACAAAAAGCCCTGCAACTAGCCGCTTCAACTGGTGGCAAAGCTGTCAGCGTTGGCGACGTTGCGCTCGCGGCGGGCGAGGAGGCCGAAAAGCTCCGCAGCACGCAGACGAGCCGTCAATCGATCATGGCCATTGCGGCCCAGCTGGCGACGCTTGATCCAGCACCCGGACGTCCTTCACCGGCTGAGGGGGCGATGCCGCGTCCGCCGTTCGCTTACGAACTCCCGGCGCCAGGCCTGGTGACAGACGGTCTGGACGCCGTAAGCGACAGCGGCGTGCGGTCGCGCGGCCTAACCCTCGCGACCTCGCGAGGAACCCCAGTCTCCGCTCCGGCCCGGGGCACTGTGCGATTCGACGGTCCCTACGGGGACTATGATGGAGTTCTCATCATCGATCACGGCAACGGCTGGATGAGCCTGATCGTCAACGTCGCCTCCGAGCTTCGAGTGGGCGACCGAGTCGAACCCGGGCAGCAGGTCGGGCGGGCGTTGGGACCGCTGCAGGTCGAATTGTCCCAATATGGGCGTCGAATCTCGCCTGCTATCATCGCAGGTTCATCTCAAAACCTGTCAAAGGGGCCCAAAGGCGGCTAAATGCCATATTGCCGCCGATACAGGACGCGACTGTTATGAAATTCAACGTTAAATTCCTTCCGCCGCTCGCGCTCGTCGGAGCGCTCGCCCTGGTGCCCGTGACCGCCAGCTCCTTCGCTGCCGCGGACACGACGAATTACCAGGAGCTCGAGAAGTTCATGAGCGTCTACGAGCGGGTGAAAGCCAATTATGTCGACAAGGTCGATGACCACACGCTCATCAAGGGCGCCATCGATGGCATGCTTGCGGCGCTCGATCCGCACTCGAGCTACGTCGAGGCATCGGACTTCGATCAACTGAAGACCACGACCGACGGCAATTACGGCGGGCTTGGTCTTACGGTCTCCATCGAGGATGGCGCGGTGAAGGTGATTGCGCCGACCGAGGACACGCCCGCGTGGCGCGCGGGGATCAAGTCCGGCGATTTCATCACGCACATCAACGGTGAGCTCGTCTACGGTCTGTCCCTCGACGAGGCTGTGTCGAAGATGCGCGGCGATCCGGGCTCCCCGATCAAGCTGACGATCGTGCGTCCTGGTCGCGACAAGCCGTTCGACGTGAGCATGAACCGCGAGCGGATCGAGCTCCGCCCTGTGAAGTGGGAGATCAAGGACGGCATCGGCTACATCAACATCAATACCTTCTCAGGCAATGTCGGTGACCAGACGAAGGCGGCATTGGTCGCGATCGACAAGGCGACCGGCGGTCATCCGCTCGGTTACGTCGTCGACCTCCGATCCAACCCGGGCGGCTTGCTCGACCAGGCCGTCGATGTCGCCGATGACTTCCTCGACAGCGGGGAGATCGTTTCGCAGCGTGGCCGCGAGAAGGACGACATCGAGCGTTATTACGCGCGGCCCGGTGACATGGCGCACGGTCTTCCCGTGATCGTCCTGACTGACGCGGGCACTGCTTCAGCGTCCGAGATCGTCGCCGGTGCGCTCCAGGACCATCGCCGTGCGCTGATCATGGGTGAAACGAGCTTCGGGAAGGGCTCGGTGCAGACCGTCGTTCAGACGGGCCCCGACAGCGCCCTGAGGCTTACGACGGCGCGATACTACACGCCGTCGGGCCGCTCGGTGCAGGCGGGCGGGATCGAGCCTGACATTGTCGTCCCGCAGCTGACCGATCCGGATTACAAGGACCGGAAGGTCGTGCGTGAAGCCGACCTTCGACGCCACCTGCTCGCGCAGGCCAAGGTCGAGGACAAGCTGCTCGAGGCCGATGACACCCCCGATCCGCGTTTCTCGGCGAAGCCGGACGAGCTCGAGAAGAAGGGCATCAAGGACTTCCAGCTCTACTATGCGCTGAACACGCTGAAGCGGCTGGCGTCGCCGGCGTATATCGCCTCGGCAGAGCCCCAGAAGAAGCCCCACTAAGCGATGGCGGAAGCTGTTGCCGCCCGGACCAGCGGCAGCCCAGGCCTCAGGCCTGCCGCCGTTGCTCGGCTAATTGCTTTGCTCCAGCCGCTCGCGCTACTCGGCGGCGCGCTTGGATCTCAGTACCTTGGCGGCTTGCATCCCTGTGAGATGTGTTACTGGCAGCGATGGCCGCACGGCGTTGCGATCGTGCTTGCCGCGCTGGCGTTCACGGCGCCGGCGGAAACAGGCCGATCACGGGTCCTGGTCGCGCTTGCGGCGCTCGCGATCGCGGTGTCCGGAGCAATAGGCGTCTATCATGCTGGGGTCGAAGCGAAGGTCTTCGAAGGGTTCACGCAATGCACCGCGCTTGCGAAGAGCGGCGGCACGGCCGACCTTCTTAAGCAGATCACGCATGCCCCGCTCGTCCGGTGCGATGAGGTCCAGTTCCGATTCCTCGGAATCTCCTTGGCTGGCTGGAACGCGATCCTGTCGCTCAGCGGAGCCGTTGCGATCCTGTTGCTGCTTCTGAAGGCGCGAAGGGCATGAACGGGTGGCGCCCCGGCGGTCGGCGGCCGGACCGCGCATCGATGCTGCGGGTCGACCAGGCTGGCGAATATGGCGCAACCCGTATCTATGCGGGCCAGCTTGCCGTGCTGCGCCAGAATTGCCCCGAAGCGAAGCTGATCTCGCGCATGGCGGCGCAGGAGCAGCAACACCTCCAGCGCTTCAATCAGCTGATGGCTGAGCGTCGGGTCCGCCCGACCTTGCTCCAGCCGCTATGGAACGTTGCCGGCTTTGCGTTGGGTGCCGCGACGGCGCTGATGAGCGAAAAGGCTGCGCTGGCTTGCACCGACGCCGTGGAGACCGAGATCGATCGGCACTATACGAGCCAGCTGGAAGACCTCGGCGACGAAGACCCTGAACTTGCTTCGGACATTGCCGAGTTCCGTGCCGACGAGCTCGAGCACCGAGATACGGCGCGAGAGGCCGGCGCCATGAATGCTGCCGGTTATCCCCTATTGACTGCGGCGATCCGTGCGGGTTGCAGGGCAGCGATTGAAATCTCCAAGAGGATCTGAGGAACTTGCCGACGGCTCACCCGCTGAAAGCATTGGAAAGGACTCGCTAGGACCATGACGAAGCTGATCATCACCCTTGCCGCCACTGCTGCCGCAGTGGGCGGATTCGCGGTCCTGCCGGCACCCGCAATGGCGCAACAAGGCGGCAACGTTGCCGAGGTCATCGTCTACGGAAACGATCCGTGTCCCCGCTCGACCGACGACCAAGTCGTGGTCTGCGCGCGGCGTCCCGAAGCTGACCGCTACCGGATTCCGGAAAGGCTGCGGCCGAGCGGCACTCGCCAGCAGACCGAAGCCTGGGCGAAGAAGGCGCGCGTTATCGAGACGGTCGGTTCGAGCGGCATCAATAGTTGCTCGCCGGTGGGGCCGGGCGGCTATACCGGCTGCCTTACGCAGGTGATCCGCGAAGCCCGCGAACAGCGCCAGCAATCCAACTCGGACAACATCCCTCCGCAGGAGTGATGACTCCGGTCCGTCGGTCGAATCCCGCTAGTCGGCGGCGCTGAGCATTGTTACGCAACCGCCTCGTTCCGGAGGGGAGCCGGTATTGAGCACGGTCCAGGCTATTCGGCTGCCCGATTCGCGCTCCGGTGGCTTCTTCGGGCATCCGAAGGGCCTCGCCTATCTCGCCTTTACCGAAGCGTGGGAGCGCTTCTCCTACTACGGAATGGCGGCGCTCCTTGTCCTCTACATGGTCAACCAGCTGCTGCTGCCGGGCCATGTCGAGCATGTGGTCGGCTTTTCGGCTTTCCGCGGCCTGATCGAGAGCGCCTTCGGGCCGCTGTCGACGCAGGCGCTCGCATCCGAGATCTTCGGCCTCTACTCGGGGTTCGTCTATTTCACGCCCGTGCTTGGCGGCTGGATCGGCGATCGTATCGGCCAGCGCAGCGCGGTCGTGCTAGGCGCCCTCTCCATGGCCGGCGGACATCTGGCCATGACTTTCGACCGGAGCTTTCTGCTCGCTCTCCTGCTGCTGATCATCGGTTCGGGGCTGCTCAAGGGGAACATCTCGGCGCAGGTCGGAAGCGTCTATCCGCCGGACGACGAGGCGCGGCGCACCCGCGGCTTCGCGATCTTCAGCACGGCGATCAACTTCGGCGCGGTCACCGGCCCCTTGCTCTGCGGCTTTCTCGCCACTCGCTATGGGTGGCACGTCGGGTTCGGCACCGCTGCGCTCTTCATGCTCGGCGCGCTTGCAATCTACCTCAGCGGCTATCGCTACCTGCCTGCGAAGGTCGAGAAGGACAAATCGGTCGCTGCTCCGCTGGCGCGTGAGGATCGGAGGACCGTCGCAGCACTCGTCGGGGTCATGGCGATCACTGTCCTTGCTTACATCGCCTACTATCAGCTCGCCAACGTGTTGCCGGTCTGGCTCCAGGAGCATGCCAACCTGAACGCCGGTGGCTTCCAGATCCCGATCCCGTGGTTCTACTCGATCGACCCGCTGGTGAGCATCCTGTCGGTTCCTTTCCTCTTCGCGCTTTGGAACCGGCAGGCGCGGATGGGCCGCGAGCCGTCGGCTCTGACGAAGATCGCGATTGGTTCCTTTATCGCCGGAGCTGCCCACCTCATCCTCGTGGCCGGAATTGCACTATCGCCCGGCCGCGTACTTTGGGTGTGGCCGGTATTGTTCTGCGCCCTGCAGGGCGTCGCCTTCATGTACTTCTGGCCGACGCTGCTGGCGCTCGTCTCACGCGCGGCGCCGCCGAAGATCAATGCGACGATGATGGGCGCCACTTTCCTGACTCTTTTCGTCGCGAACAACCTGATCGGACGCATCGGAACCTTTTACGAGAAGATGGCGCCGAGCGCCTTCTGGACGCTGCATGCCGCAATCGGAGGAGCCGGCGGGCTACTCATGATCTTGTTCGGCCGCGCCCTAGCGCGAATCCTCGAACCGCAGCCGATCTCCGCCGCCAAGCGTTAGGAGTTCGTCATGGCCGTTGCAGACGCCACGCCCGATTATGAAGTCGGCACCAACGAAGATCGCGCTTTCCTCGGTCATCCCAAGGGTCTCGGCTATCTCGGCTTCGCCGAAGGGTGCGAGCGTTTCTCCTATTACTCGATGCAGACTTTGCTCGTGCTCTATATGGTCAACTACCTACTCGTGCCGGAGCGGATGGACCGTGTCATCGCGCTCAATTGGCTGCGCGATAATGTCTATCACGGGCTCAACGGACAGCCCCTCGCATCGGCGATCTTCGGCACCTACACGGCAGGTGTTTATCTCACGCCCATTTTGGGTGGAATCATCGCGGACAAGTGGCTTGGCCGGAACTCGACCCTGATCGTCGGCGGAGTGCTGATGGCCATTGGCCATTTCCTTATGGCCATCCAATCGGCTTTCTTGTTTGCGCTTCTGGCGCTGTTGCTCGGGGTCGGCGCGTTCAAAGGAAATATCGCGACACAAGTGGGTGCGCTTTACGGCCCGAACGACTTGCGCCGAGCGATGGCGTTCCAGATCTTCTACATTTTCATCAACGTCAGCGTGATCATCGCTCCGCTGATCTCGGGCACACTCGGACAAAGGGTGGGCTGGCACTACGGCTTCGGGACTGCCGGCATCGTGATGGTGATTGGCCTAATTATCTATCTCTCGGGCCGCCGTTATCTCCCCGCTGAAGAGCTCTCCCGCCCGAGCGACGAGCCGGCGCTGCGCGAGCCGATGACGCGCGGCGACTGGTTATGCGTGCTCTACCTGGTCATCCTGATCCCGGTGCTTGCCGTTTCCCTGCTGACGAACCAGCAGATCTTCAACGCTTACCTCGTTTGGGGTGACCAGCAGTTCGACCTCAGGCTCCTCAATCACACGAGTAGCTGGCTGATCACCGTGGACGCGACGGTCAGCTTCACGATGCTTGTTGCCGTCGCCGCATTCTGGAAATGGTGGGGAACGCATCACCGGGAGCCCGATGAGATCAGCAAGATGATCATCGGCAGCATCTTCACGGTGGCAGGCGGGCTATGCCTGTTCATGGCGGCCCTCACACAGCCCGCTGGCGGCAAGATCAGCCTGTTCTGGCCAATGCTGTTCGAGCTCTTCAACAGCATCGGCTTCGCACACGTCCTGCCGATCAGCCTGGCGCTCTTTTCGAAGATCGCTCCGAAGCAGATCACGTCGACTGTAATCGGCCTCTACTATCTCGCTTTTTTCATCGCGAATGCGGTCGTCGGCTACGTCGGCGGCCTTTACTCGAGCCTGCCGACGACGACCTTCTGGTTGCTCCACGCCGCTAGCGCCGCTTTTGGGCTCGTTGCGTTCGTGATCTTCAAGATGGTCATCGGCAAGCGCATGAGCGGCACGGGCGCACACGAGCAAGCCGAGGCACTCAGCTAGGGGACGATCGGCAGGTAAACGGCGCTAGCATTATTACCGCCGTGGAAGACGCTCTGCGTCGCCGCACGATAGTCACCCGCCTTGGCGTAAAAGATGTTCGGGACGAACGTCTGCGGATTGCGGTCATAGAGCGGGAAGAGGCTCGACTGGACCTGAACCATGATCCGGTGACCCGGCAGAAAGACGTGGTCGACGTTCGGCAAGTTCCACTTGTACTCGGTGACCTTGCCCGGAGTCAGCGCATGCGGCTGGGCGAAGCTGTCGACATAGCGGCCGCGGAAGATCTCGATCCCTATCGGAAGTTCGAAGCCTGACATGTCGCGCTTCGATCCCTGCGAGCGCTCTTCCGGATTTTCGTTCGGATAGACGTCGATCAGCTTCACGACCCAGTCGCTGTCGCTGCCGCTCGTCGCGGCGAACAGATCGACCTGCGGCGGCCCCATGATGTGGACGGCCTTCGTCAGCGGTGCGCCGGTGTAGGTGAGCACGTCCGGCCGGCCGTCGACGAAGCGCTGATCATGGACAAGCCAACCATGCCACTGGTCCGCGTCGCCCATGCTCACCGGCCGCGGCAGAAACGGCACGGGCTTGGCCGGGTCGGAGACATAGTCGTTATGTCCGCTCTCTGCCGGGCGTTCAAAGCTGACGCCGTTCGACGCGGTCAGATAGATGGGCGTCGGCGTGCCCATCGGCCAGCGCGGACTCGCCTCCCATTTGTTGATGCCGGTCGCGTAGGTGTAGACCGCCGGCGTGCGCGGGTCGGGCGTGCCCTTGAGATAATGGTCGAGGAAGGGCTTCAGCTCTTCAGTGCGCCATTGCAGCGCCGTGTCGCCGTTGAACGTCAGGTCGCCTAGCTCATAGCCGTAGTGATTGGCTCCCGAGTGACGCCACGGGCCGATCACCAGGTGAAGGAGCCCTGTGCCCTCATATTTGTCCTTGAGCGCGCGATAGACAGCGGGTGCACCATAGCTGTCCTCCTGGTCCCACTGGCCGACCTCGAGCATCGTCGGAACGGTCAGCGGATGCGCCGCCATCCACTTATCGACAGCCTGCAATGACCAGAAGTCGGTATAGGCTGGATTCTGCATCAGCTTCTGGACGAACGGGATGTTCTCGATGTTGTACTTGCGGGCGTAGTCCGCCATCGACCCCGCTTCGAGATAGCGGGTGTAGTCATCGCCGCTTCCCGCCGGAATGCTTGCGCCGGCCTCTGCCTTGCCGGTGCTCTGCCCGACCGCGAAATCGAAGCCGCCCACACGATACGCGCCGTTGTGGAACCAATCGTCGCCCATCCAGCCGTCAACCATCGGACTCTGCGGAACCGCAACCTTCAGCGCCGGATGCGGATTGATCTCGGACGCTAGCGTCAGGAAGCCGAGATAGGACGAGCCGATCGTCCCCACCTTCCCGTTGGACTCCAGCACGTGCTTCACCAGCCAGTCGATCGCGTCGTAGGCGTCTGTGCTTTCGTCGATGCCGGTCTTGTTGAGCGGCCCGGCGATCGGCCTGTTCATCACGAACGTGCCTTCCGAATTGTGGAGGCCGCGGATGTCTTGCTGGACGATGATGTAGCCGTCGTTGACGAACTCCTTGTACATTATGGGAAGGACGTCGACGACGGACTCGCTCGACGTGCGCGACGTGCTGCCTTTTGCGTCATAGGGCGTGCGCGACAGCAGGATCGGCGCGTTGGTCGTGCCCTTCTTCATGAAGATGACGGTGTACAGCTTCGTCCCATCCCGCATCGGCACCATCGCCACGCGCTTGATGAAGTCCGCCTGCGGAAGGATCGGATCGTATTTCGCGACAACGTCGGGCGTCATCGGAGTGACTTGCTGCGGCGCCACCGACTTCGGCGGGGCGGCGGCGATTGCGATGAAGGGGAGAAGCGACGCGGCGAGACGCAATGCGAACTGATTCATGGTCTGCACCTAAGGCGGGCTTACCGTTGCGGCAACATGAACGACGGTTGCTCGTTTAGACCGCATGGCCGGCATCGTTTCCGACGGACTTCGGCATGCCCTCGACGCCGAGCGGCAGATCGAGCCGGGTGGCAATTTGCGCGCATCATGGGAAGCCGTGCTCAAGGACGCCCGTCAGTGCACACGATGCGAGCTCTACAAGTTCGCTACCCAAACCGTCTTCGGCGAAGGGCCGCTCGACGCCTCGATCATGTTCGTCGGTGAGCAGCCGGGCGACCAGGAGGATCTAGCCGGCCGTCCGTTCGTCGGTCCGGCAGTTGCGTTATTTGATGCGGCGCTGGAAAAGGCCGGGATCGACAGGTCGACGGTCTACGTCACCAATGCGGTCAAGCACTTCAAGTTCGTGCTTCGGGGCAAGCGGCGCATCCACAACAAGCCTGACGCGGGCGAGATCACCGCGTGCCGCTGGTGGATCGATCATGAGCGCGAGCTGATCCGCCCGCCCGTTACGGTTGCGCTAGGCGCAACTGCGGCTCGGTCGTTGGTCGGCAAGGTGGTCACGATCAGCAAGATACGAGGCGAGCCGCTGACGCTCGCCGACGGAAGCGAGTGCTGGGTGACGGTACACCCGAGCTCGATCCTGCGCGCACCTGACGAGACGGCGCGCAGAGAGGGAAAAAGGCTGTTCCTGCGCGATCTCAAGCTCATCAAGGCGCGGGCCGCGGAGCTCGCCCACTAAAAGCTATAACACATTGTCGCCCTGATCGTCCGCGGAGCTCCGGGGCTAATATTGTTGTCCGCATTCGCCGTCGGGAAGTAATGCGCTCCGAGGACATTCTCGAGGTTGACCTGGCCTTCCAGTCCGTGGGGAAGCTTGTAATACGCCGCGCCATCCAAGCGCGCGTAACCGGGCAGCTTCACTGCGTTGCTGATCGTCGCAAAGGATTTCGAGCGCGCGATCACGCCAAGGCCGACACCTAATTGCTTCGTCAGCTCGTGGCGGCTCCACAGGGAGAAGCTGTGGCGCGGGACCAGCGGTACTTCACGACCCGCCGGAGCGGCTGCCGTCGTTTCGGTGATCTCCGCCTTTTGCAGCGTATAGCCCGCTGACACGAGCCAGCGGCTCGTGATGCTGCGCTCGAGGCCGAGCTCGATCCCGCGGCTGCGTTGGGCGCCGGTCAGGACGGTGTGCGTCGGATCGTTTGGATCCGTCGCGCGCGTATTGGTGCGGTCGAGCCTGTAAACGGCGGCCGTGGCGAGAAGGCCGTCGAGGATCTCCCACTTTGCGCCGATTTCATAATTGTCGAACCGCTCGGGCTTCAGTCCATCGGTCACGTCGGTGAGGCTGCTGAACTGGTCGCCCGATTGCGGCAGGTAGGAGCGGCTGTAGCTGCCGTAGATCGACAGATTGTCTTTCGGTTTCAGGACAATGCCGAGCCGCGGCGACCAGAGCTTGTCCCGCCGCGCGAAGATGCCGCCGCCCACGGGGCGCAGATCATTCACGTGCAATTTGAAGCTATCGAAGCGAATGCCGGCGACGATGTCGATCCACTCGGCCGGGCGGATCTGATCCTGGGCGTAGAATGCCGCCACGTCCGCCATGACACGGTTGTTCGCGTCGCTGGCGATGGGCGCCCAGACCGCGTCCACGTCGACCGTCGGGTCATCGAGCGGCACCGAGCCATCGGGCAGAAGGTCGTCGCCCGAAAGCGTTCCGGTGTTGCGCAGGTTGCGCGATTTCTCATGGCCGAACTCAAACCCGAACAGGAGTGTCTGATCTGTTCCCGCCAGTCTATTCTCCCACACGAGGTCAGTCTGGCTGAACAGGTTCGTGCGATCGTTGCGGTTGTTGTACGCACCGAGCTTGACGCGTTCGGGCAACGCTCCCGACGCGGGCAGCACGGCGCTGTTGGCAAAGATATTCTGATAGAACTTGTTGTACCCGCCGAACATCGTCCGGTTCTTGAGCGTCAGTGCGTCGCTGAAATCGTGCTCGATGGCGAGGGTCGCGAGGTTGACGTTTGCTCTCGCATAACTGTCGCTCGGATCACCGAAAAAGGTGCGGGTGAAGCCGTGCACCGGTTCATCCCCCTCTGACGGAACGCCTCGGTCCGCGGTCCGGCGATCATGGAAATATTCGTACGAAAGATCGATGCGCGTGTTTGACCCAACCAGCAACGCAGCGGTCGGATTGATACCGTATCGTTTTAGATTCACTTGGTGGCGGAAGCTGTTTCCGTCTTCGTACATGCCGTTGAGCCGCACTCCGAGCACATTGCCGAGCGGCTGGTCGACATCGCCGGTCAGTCGTACGCCGCCCCAGCCATCGCCTGACGTCGTGAGGGCGCGAAACGGACTGAGGCCCGGTCTCTTGAGCACCCGATTGATGACCCCGCCGCCGCCACCGCGGCCGAAGATCATCGCGTTGGGGCCCTTGAGCACCTCGACCCGGTCGACATTGTAGAAATCGCGGAAATATTGAACATCGTCGCGCACTCCGTCGACGAAGAAGTCCGCGGTGCTCGAATTGCCTCGCAGCACGATCTGGTCGCGATTGCCTTCGCCCGAGCCGTAGGAGGCGCCCGGGACGAAGTTCAGAAGGTCGGCGACCGATCGCAGCTGCTGGTCCGCAATCTGCCCGCTCGAAACGACTGTCAGCGCCTGTGGAATGTCCTTGATGTCGGTGCTGGTTTTGGTCGCGGTGCTTGTCTTGCGCACGCCATATTCGACGCGTTGGCCGGTGATGACGATATCGCGCTGATCGCCGCCGTTGGTCTCACTGTCTGCACCACCCGCTGCTGCGGCGGCACTTGTAGCATCAGCGGCAGTATCTGCGGCAAAGGCTGGTGCAGCGCCGCAGAGCGAGGCTGCAGCAAAACAAGCAAGCGGGCGGTCCATTCGTTCCCCTTTGGACTTCTATGAACCGCGTCCTAGTGTTATTGATAGTCATTCGCAATAGCAGTTCTAGGAAAGTAAAGGGATGCGAATCAAACGAAGCGCCGATCTCCGGCAGCTGGCGAGCGTGAGCGGCAGTAGGACGATCAGCAGCAGCCGCATGCAGCCTCCACCGCTATTCCGCCGCGAGCAGGGTCTCCGCGCCTCCGAGATCGACGGAAACGAGCCTGCTGACGCCCTTCTCGATCATCGTCACGCCGTACAGCCGGTCCATCCTGCTCATCGTCACAGCATTGTGCGTGACGATCAGGTAGCGCGTATCAGTCTCTTGCGTCATCCGGTGCAACAGCTCGCAGAAACGCTCCACGTTCGCGTCGTCGAGCGGGGCGTCGACCTCGTCGAGGACGCAGATCGGCGCCGGGTTCGTGAGGAACAGCGCGAAGATGAGCGCGATGGCTGTAAGCGCCTGCTCGCCGCCGGAAAGAAGCGTCAAGGTCGAGAGACGCTTGCCCGGCGGCTGAGCCATGATCTCCAGGCCGGCCTCGAGCGGGTCGTCGCTTTCGACCAACTCGAGATGCGCCTGGCCGCCGTCGAACAACGTCGTGAATAAACGCTGGAAATGCGCATCGACCTTTTCATAGGCTTCGAGCAGCCGCACTCGGCCTTCACGATTCAGATTGCCGATCGAGCCACGGAGGCGGTGTATCGCCTGCGTCAGTTCCTCGGCTTCCTCAGCGCCTTTGGTTCGCGCCTCGTCGAGCTCGGCCAGCTCCCGTTCGGCGACTAGGTTGACCGGACCAATGCGTTCGCGTTCCCCCGTCAGGCGTTCGAGCGTTGCAGCTTCTTCATCGGCATTCCGCGGATCGTCGACATCGAAGCCGAGTTTTTCGGGAAGTCGCTGCGGAATGACATCGAACTTGTCGACCGCGCTCCGAGCGAATTCGGCACTGCGCGCCTGCTGAGCTTCAGCGCGTGCGGTTGCGGCTGCCCGGCGCTCGCGCGCGTCGGCGAAGCGCTCGTTCGCGTCCGAGACTGCCGATCCGGCGGCGACCACGGCATCTTCCGCTTCGCGCTCGGCGAGAGATGCTTCGCCAACACGGACCTGGCTCTCGCTATTGGCACGCTCGAATTCGTTGACCTGCGCGTCGAGCGCGGCCGGCTCCTGCTGCAGCTCGGCTCTCTCCGCCGCTTGCTGCTGCTGCCGCTCGAGCGCTCCGGCAAGCCTTTGCTCGGCGTCGGTCTGGCGCTTGCGCCACTCGGCCTGCTCACGAGCGGCGGCGCTTAGCCGCTCCCGGTCGGCGGCCGTTTCGCGTGCCTTTGTGGCGGCTTCGGCGCGCTTTTCGGCCACGGAGTTTGCCGCGGTTGCTGCCAAAGCGCGCGACCCTTCAACCTCCTCTTCGAGGGCTGCGGGATCAGGCAAAGTTGCGAGCGACTTGTCGGCGGCGGCAACGGCGTCGTCGGCTGCCTCCAGAACCGGATCCAGGTCGGCTTGGCGCTGAGCAAGTCCGACTCGCTGCGCTTCGATCCGCTCTAGCGCGGCGGTTGCGGCGTCGATCGCTCGCGTCGCTTCCCGCGAGTCGCGCTCAGCGGCGAGCGCCGACTGCCGGGCCTCGTCAGCCTCCCTGCGGCAGCGCTCCATCGCCGATAGCGAGAAATCCCGCTTTGCAACCGCCTCCTCGACAACCCTTTCCAGCGCCGGCAGCTCTGCTGCGAGCGCCGCCAGGCGGTTGGCTCGAAGCAGCCGCTCGGCAGCGGCCGCGCCGGCGCCTTCCGCCACGAAGCCGTCCCACCGGCGCATGTGTCCATCGCGGGTGACGAGCCGTTGGCCGATCGCAAGCGACTGACCCGAATCCGCGTCCGCGACGGCGACCTGCTTCAATCGCCGAAGTAGCTGGCCAGGAGCGGTCACATGGTCGGCGAGACAGTCGCAGCCATTGGGCAATTTGGGGTCGCCTGGTTCGACCTTGCTTCCGGCCCAATGACGAGGGCCGTCGGTTCCGATCGCCGCATCCGCATCTTCGCCGAGTGCCGCCGCCAGCGCGCGTTCGTACCCGGGCTCGGCCTTGAGGCTGGCAATTGCCGCCCCTCCGCCATGTTCGAGCGCTCGTGCCAGCGCGTCATGTTCTGACTTGGCGGCCGACAAAGCGGCGCGTGCGGAAGCGAGCTTGCTCTCGGCGGCATCCCGCGCGTCGGCCGCCGAAGCGCGGCCCTGCTCCGCTTCTACCCGGCGGGCCTCGGCCGCAGTGAGCGCATCAGTCGCCGCCTTCGCTTTCGCCTCTGCCTCTTCGCGGGCGTGAACCTGTTCGGTGCCGTCGCCTAGCGCCAGCAGCTGCTCCGTCAGGCGCTGCCGCTCCTGCTCCGTTCGCCCGAGCTGCGCCTTCGCCGCTTCGAGCGCTGCCTCGGCGACCCGCCGCTCGGCACGCATCGCGGCCTGTCGCGCCAGCAGTTCCGCAAGCGCCGTTTCGGCCCCGCGCGATTCCGCTTCCGCCGTGCTGAGTTCCGCCGCGATCCGCGCGGAATGCGCCTCGGCATTCTCGAGCCGATTGGTAATTGCCTCGCGCTCTTCCTCCAGCTGTATCATCGCGCTTGCTGCGTCGCTCTTCAGCGCTTCTTCGCGGGCAATGTCGCCAGTGAGTGAAGCGTCCAGCCGGTCGAGCTCGGCGAGCCGCCGTGTCACCGTGTCGCGACGGGCGCGAGCTGCCGCGAGCTGGTGCGCGAGTTCGTGCCCCTGCTCCCGCAGCTCGGCCAGAGCGTTGCGCCGTTCAATCAGCAGTAGGTTGGCGCGCTCCTGCGCCGCCTGCGCCTCACTGATGGCTGCCTGGACCGCCGCGACCTCTTCGCCCGCCGCCTTGGCCTCAGCGTCCGCAGCCTCGGCGGCTAGATCCGCCTCGAGCCAGCGCGCATGGAGCAAGCGCGCTTCGACGGCACGGATCTGCTCGCTCAACTTGCGATAGCGTTCGGCTGCGCGCGCCTGCCTCCTGAGCTGGGCGGCTCGCTGCTCCTGCTCTCCGAGAATCTCTCCGAGGCGGGCGAGATTGGCTTCGGTTGCCCGGAGCTTCTGCTCTGCATCCTTGCGCCGCGCGTGCAATCCGGAGATGCCCGCAGCCTCTTCCAGGAGCAGCCGGCGCTCGACCGGCTTGGCCGCGATCACGGCGCCGATCTTGCCCTGGCTGACGAGGGCCGGCGAATGCGCGCCGGTTGCCGCATCCGCGAACAGGAGCGACACGTCCTTCGCGCGGACGTCGCGGCCGTCGATCCTATAGGCTGACCCGGCACCGCGCTCGATCCGGCGCGTGATCTCGCTCTCGCCGGCGCCGCCCTCTTCGCTGGGCTGTCGCTCCAGGAGAATCGACACTTCCGCGAAATCACGCGGCGGACGCGTTGCCGTTCCGGCGAAGATGACGTCATCCATGCCCCCGCCGCGCAGCGACTTGGGGCTGGATTCGCCCATCGCCCAGCGGATGGCTTCGAGCAGGTTCGACTTGCCGCATCCGTTCGGGCCGACGACTCCGGTGAGGCCCGGCTCGATCCTCAGCTCAGCCGGCTCGACGAAGCTCTTGAAGCCGCTGAGCTTGAGCCGCCGGACACGCAACCTGCTTTGTCTCCCCGCTACCGCCGCTAACCGTCCTAAGCGAGCGCCTTGTTGATCGCCGCCTGCAGCTGATCCCAGACCGGTGAGCCGCCTTCGATGTCGACCATCTTGCCGTTGAGGATGAAAGTCGGCGTGCCCTTGAAGTCTGGAAACTGATCGGTGACGTTGCCGGTCCAGTCCACCAGCTGGTTGATCTTGTTCTCGTCGGTGAGGCACTGCGTGCTCTTCGCCTGGGGAAGACCACGCGCGGCAGCCCAATCCTGCAGACCCGCGATTTTCGCCGCCTGAAGGAACTGCTGGTTCGTCGGCAGGTTCTGAAGCGCCTGCAACTGGTCCTGCGGAGCTGCCTGTACCTTCGCGACCCAGTTGGGCTGATCCTTGTACATTGCGCGCGCCATTGGGAAGAAGCTCTTGGGCCCGTTGCAGCGAGCGATGAGCGTCGCGGTCAGATCGAGCCACTCGCGGATATAGTTCCGGAATTCGTAGCTTACCTGGCCGGTCTTCACATATTTGTCGATGAGCGGGCTGACCCCGGTCTCGTCGAACTCGCGGCAGTGCGGACAGGTAAGCGATCCATATTCGATCACTCTCACCTTCGCATTCGGGTTGCCCATCAGCATACCGCCTTCGGGCGTCTGGGTGACGATAGTTGTCCAGTCGCCATTTTTCGGAGGCTTGACTGGAGTGACCTTTACCGGCGCATTGGTCGCCGCATCCCCCTGCTTCGAGTTGCAGCCTGCGATTGCAATTAACGCCGCGGCGCAGGCGACGAACGTGGTGGGCTTCATCAATTCACTAAGCTCCCTTGATGACGGGTATGTTCGTGTCGGCTTCCTCAGGAAGCACGGGCGGTCCGCTGGTAGCGGCAATTTGCGCGGCAAGCGACTCCAGGCACGCGCGGAGTTCGGGGTCCGCAATCTCGCGCAGCCCGTCGCCCAGTTCCTTGGGGACCGGGCGGAGCTGCGGGCGCTCCGGCTTCACAGGCGGCGCTGGTTGCTTGCCCTGACGGAAAACGATCCGGTTGATGGCCGCATAACCGAAGAAACGGTTGACCCTGTCGACGATCATCGGTGTCAGATGTTGGATGAGCGGTGCGTGAGCGCCATCGACCAGCAGGGTAAGGACGCCCCCCGACTTTCTGCCTGTCGGGAAGCGGATCGATTCGGGTGAGGACACCTTTGCGTATCGCTCGCCCACTATCTCGGCCCAGCGGCTGACGATGGAGCTTTGGACGAAGCCGAAGCGGCGGAACGATTGGTCGCCGATGCCGCCGACGAGCTCGCCGGCCGCACGGGGGCGGCAGCTGCGGGGCGAATCTTCCTCGGACTGCTTTCGCTTCGACATCGCTTCCGAGCATGCCATAGCGAAATGGTGACCGCCAATGCCGCCGCGCTGCTGATCCAACATTATGTGGATAACTTCAGGCGCCTGCCGTGGCGCGCCGCGCCCGGCGAACCACCGCCTGACCCCTATCGCGTGTGGTTGAGCGAGGTGATGCTGCAGCAGACGACGGTCGCGACCGTGATTCCGCGCTTCGAGCGGTTCGTCGCACGTTGGCCGACCATCGAGGCGCTTGCCGCTGCCCGCGACGAGGAGATCCTCTCCGAATGGGCCGGCCTCGGCTACTATGCACGAGCGCGAAACCTCATCGCTTGCGCTCGCGAAGTAGCGCGACGCGGCGCTTTTCCGTCCTCGTCCAAAGAATTGCGCAAGCTTCCCGGTATCGGCGCCTACACGGCTGCCGCGATCGCCGCGATTGCATTCGGGGAGCGGGCGGCCGCGATCGATACCAATGTGGAACGCGTGATCGCGCGACTGAATGGGCTGTCCAAGCCCTCGCGAGAGGAGATAGAGCAGCTGGTGTTTGGTGTCATGCGCACCGGACGTCCGGGCGATTTCGTACAGGCAATGATGGACCTGGGCGCGACCATTTGCCGGCCGAAGAAGCCGCGGTGCGGCGAATGTCCGATCCGGATCGAATGCGTGGCTTTTGTGCGCGGTACTCCGGATGCATTTCCTGAACCGAAGCAGCGTCGCAGCCGCCCGCACAAATATGGCGTCGCCTGCTGGATCGAGCGCGACGGTCATGTCTGGCTCGTTCGACGACCGGCAAAGGGAATGCTCGGCGGAATGGCCGGGCTGCCCGGCAGCGATTGGACTGGCGTTCCGGCTCCTGGCATCAATTCGGTCGGTTCCATCCGGCACGTCTTCACCCACTTCTCGCTTGACCTCGCACTCGTGCTCCGCTCGGAGCC
>JBEDUM010000109.1:0-2569 GCA_040414585.1 Sphingomicrobium sp.
GTGACCGAAGCCCTCGCCCCCCGTTCCCGCAAGGTGAAGATCCTCGCCACGCTCGGTCCCGCATCGAGCGACGCACGGACAATCCGCAAGCTGATGCTCGTCGGCGCCGATGCCTTCCGCATCAACATGAGTCACGGCGACCAGAAAACGAAGGCGAAGCTCGTGGAGCATATCCGCGCGCTCGAAAAGGAATTCCATCGGCCGACGACGATCCTGTTCGACCTTCAGGGCCCGAAGCTCCGCGTGGGTCATTTCGAGGGCGGCCGCACGGTCCTGGAAAAGGGCAGTCGTTTCATCTTCGACCGAAAGGATGACGCGGGCGACAGCAAGCGCGTCCAGCTGCCGCACGTCGAGTTGTTTGAATCGGTCCGGCCGGGCACGAATATCCTCATCGATGACGGCAGAGTGCGGCTCAATGTGCTCGAGGCCGGCGACGACCAGATCGTCAGCGAGGTCAAGGTCGGCGGGGCGGTGTCTGACAACAAGGGCGTCAACGTGCCCGACGTCGTCGTTCCCATCCCGGCACTGACGGAAAAGGACAAGGCCGATCTGCAGTTCGCGCTGGATCAGCGCGCAGACTGGATCGCTCTGTCATTCGTGCAGCGCCCCGAGGATGTCGCGGAAGCGCGGTCGCTGATCGGCGAACGCGCGGCCCTGCTCGCCAAGATCGAGAAGCCCGCGGCGATCGATCGCCTCAATGACATCATCGCGCTCGCCGATGCCGTGATGGTCGCGCGCGGCGACCTCGGCGTCGAGCTTCCACCCGAGGCCGTTCCGCCCCTCCAGAACAAGATCGTCGCTTGCGCCCGCCAGTTCGGAAAGCCCGTCGTGGTCGCGACGCAGATGCTCGAATCGATGGTGACTTCGCCGACCCCAACGCGCGCGGAAGTCAGCGACGTTGCGACCGCGATTTATGACGGCGCCGATGCGGTGATGCTCTCGGCCGAAAGCGCCACCGGACAATTTCCGTGCGAGGCGGTGCAGATGATGGACCGCATCGCCAACACCGTGGAGCGAGACCCCAGCTATCCAGCGCGCGTGCATTTCACTCAGACGCGGCTCGAGCCGACGACGGCTGATGCGCTTGCGGGCTCGGCGCGCCAGATCGCGCAAACCGTCTCGGCCACCGCGATGGTCTGCTACAGCAGCTCGGGCGCGACCGCCCGGCGCATTGCGCGCGAGCGGCCGCCCGTGCCGCTGCTGGCGATGAGCGCGTCCCTCCACACCTCGCGGCGGCTGGGACTGTTATGGGGTGTGCACGCGGTCCACACGCGCGACGTCTCGAGCTTCGAGGAGATGGTCGAGAAGGGCAAGCGCATGGCGCTTCGCCACAAGATCGCGAAGGGCGGCGACCGGATCGTGCTGATGGCGGGCATTCCGTTCGGCACAGCAGGATCGACCAACGTCCTTCACGTCGTCCGGCTGATCGGCGACGAGCTCGAACGCTATAACGCGTCGAAGGAATAAGCGAGGCATCAACCCCGGGGCCTTAGCGCGTCCCCGCCATCGCGTCCGGAGCAGAAGTCCTCAGCGCACCTGCGGCCTCCAGCGGAGCGCAGTAATTCCACATGCTGAGCTCCGGCACACGTGAGCCTTCCGCCTCATGTTCGAAGTCGTAGGACGCGATGCCGCAGTTCAGGACCTCCGACTGTTTGTCGATGCTGAGGATCTCCTCCTCGTCCAACTCCTCGAGGATGTAGCGGAAACAGAACACGACGACCTGGTGGCACACGATCAACACGCGTTTGTCGAAATAGTGCAGGTTGATCGTATTGAGCATCGATCGCAGGCGCAGGATCACGTCGGCCCAGCTCTCTCCGCCAGGAGGCCGATGATAGAATTTGCCAAGGCGGCGCCGGTGGGCAGCTTCCTCGGGAAAGCGCTCGTGAATACCGACGGTGGTTAGGCGGTCGAAAATCCCGAACTCGCGCTCACGCAAGCGCTCGTCCACGATGGTACGCGCCGGACCGCCGGCCAGCGCACCCTGCTTGCAGATGATCTCGGCGGTTTGCTTTGCCCTAACGTAAGGCGATGCAAGGATAAGCTCTGGGCGCTCTTCGCGCGGAAGTGCGGCGAACCACCGTCCCGCCGCCGCTGCCTGCTTCAAACCAAGCTCGGACAGGGGAACGTCGACGTCGCGGATCTCGATTCCGATTTCGTGCAGTCCGGCTTCGTCAGCCGCGTCACGCGCGACGTTGCCCTGGCTCTGTCCGTGCCGAACCAACCACAGCCGTTCCGGCCAATTCTGCCGCATCGACAATCCTCCTGATCGGCTCAAAAGCATGAGCTTCAGGATCGTGCCACCTTCAGTACGCTAGTTGCGCCCTATGCAGCAGCCACGGTAGCCGGCTGCAGCCGCCCGCGCTTGCGCCTGTCGTCGAGGCGCCGGAATGTGGCGAGCGCCTGACCCACGATCTGGTCCATATTATAGTAGCGATAGGTCGCTAATCGTCCGACGAAGGTCACGTCATCGGCTGCATCGGCGAGCGCCTCATAGCGCTTGTAGAGCGCCTGATTCTCCTCGCGCGGGATTGGATAATAAGGATCACCCTCGGCCGACGGATATTCG
>JBEDUM010000110.1:0-15083 GCA_040414585.1 Sphingomicrobium sp.
TCCTCAGCGCTCCCTTCGAGCGGGTGAGGGGACAACCTTGACCCTGACATCATGTCAAGGTGCACAAGCGCGCCATGACGAATCGAGCCGACCACTCTCACGGCGACCACCATCATGACCAAAGAGCTGGTGGTGAACACGGAACCGTTGTGCGCGACCCAGTGTGTGGAATGGAGGTTGATACCCGCACCGCCAGTCACAAGCTGCAGCTTGGCGAGACGACGTATTACTTTTGCAACCCTCGGTGTCTTGAAAGGTTCAGGGCTGACCCAGACCAATATCTGAACCCACCGGCGTCAGACCCAGCCGTCAGCGGCCCCTCGACAGGAGCGCTCCACCAAGGGGCCGGAGGAACAATCTGGACCTGCCCGATGCACCCTCAGATTCGCCGCAATGGCCCTGGCCAGTGCCCCATTTGCGGCATGGCGCTGGAGCCGCTGGAACCGACGCTGGATGAGGGTCCAAATCCAGAACTGATCCACATGACCACACGCTTCTGGGTCAGCGCGGCATTATCCCTCCCGATCGTTGCCTTGGCCATGCTCCCTGAGCTGTTCGGCTGGGAGCTGCTGCCAATGCGCGCATCGATCTGGGTGCAACTGGCGCTAGCCACTCCAGTCGTCTTGTGGGGTGGGTGGCCCTTTTTCGAGCGCTTCTGGGCATCGCTCAGGACGCGCAACCTCAACATGTTCACCCTCATCGGTCTCGGGATTGGTGTGGCCTATGTCTATAGCCTGGTGGCTACCCTCGCGCCGCAAGCCTTCCCCTCATCGCTCAAGACCATGGGCGGTTTTGTCCCAGTCTATTTTGAGGCCGCCGCGGTCATCACCACGTTCGTGCTGCTAGGTCAGGTGCTGGAGTTGCGGGCGCGGTCCGCAACCGGCAAGGCAATCCGAGCGCTGCTTGGCCTTGCTCCCAAAACTGCTCGCCAAGTTGGAGCCGACGGAAGCGAGACCGACGTTCCGCTCGATGCCGTGCATGTTGGAGATCTTTTGCGTGTCCGGCCTGGCGAGAAGCTTCCCGTGGACGGAGAAGTCGTCGAAGGCCGCAGTGCGGTTGATGAGTCCATGATCAGCGGTGAGCCGGTCCCGGTGACGAAAGGATCTGGCGACAAGGTCATTGGCGCAACCGTCAATGGAACGGGCATGTTGTTGGTTCGCGCAACTCGCGTCGGCAAGGACACCATGCTCTCGCAGATCGTCCGGATGGTCGCCGAGGCGCAGCGTTCTCGAGCGCCGATCCAGAAGCTCGCCGACAAGGTCTCTGCCATCTTCGTTCCGGCCGTTGTGTTGGTAGCCGTAGTCACCTTCGCGGTGTGGGCTGGTCTCGGACCGGAGCCGCGCTTCAGTCATGCGCTCGTCAACGCCATAGCCGTCCTCATCATTGCCTGCCCGTGCGCGCTCGGACTCGCGACGCCAATGTCGATCATGGTCGGGACGGGTCGCGGAGCCCGTGCCGGCGTGCTGGTCAAGAACGCCGAAGCGCTTGAGCTTATGGAGAAGATTGACACGTTGGTTTGCGACAAGACCGGTACGTTGACCCTCGGCAAGCCAAAGCTCGTCGAGGTGATGCCTTTGCCGGGGCTCAGCGCAGACGAGCTGGTTCGCCTGTCGGCAGCACTCGAACGCGGTAGCGAGCATCCACTCGCCGCGGCCATCGTGGAAGGCGCGCTGGAACGTGGCCTGGAGGTGCCCGACGCGACAGACTTTCAGTCGCATACGGGGAAGGGCGTTTCTGGCACCGTGGGCGGGCACAAGGTCGCACTCGGCAATGCCTCAATGTTGGCCGAGGCCGGTGCCGACCCAACGGCCTTGCAGGCCGAGGCTGACCGCTATCGCCGCGAGGGCCAGGGCGTCATGTTTGCGGCAGTTGACGGAAAGTCGGCCGGGCTGCTGGTCGTTGCGGACCCAATCAAGGAGAGCGCTTCAGACGCGATCGAGCAACTTCACCGGGAAGGCATCCGCATCGTGATGCTCACAGGGGACAATCGGCAGACAGCCGCAGCGGTCGCAAACAAGCTGGGCATCGACGAAGTGATTGCGGAAGTTCTCCCGGAGCAGAAGCAAGCGAAAGTCGCCGAACTGCGCCGCGAGGGGCGGCGCGTGGCCATGGCTGGTGATGGTATCAACGATGCGCCTGCGCTCGCAGCGGCTGACGTAGGCATTGCGATGGGAACCGGCACTGACGTCGCCATGGAAAGCGCCGCGGTGACGTTGGTCAAGGGCGACCTGACCGGCATCGTCCGCGCCCGCCGCCTGAGTCGAGCGGTGATGCACAACATCCGTGAGAATCTGTTCCTATCGTTTGTCTACAACGCGGCTGGCGTCCCCATCGCGGCCGGCATCCTCTATCCGTGGTTCGGGATACTTTTGTCGCCCATCATCGCGGGCGCTGCGATGGCACTCAGCTCGGTCAGCGTAATCGGGAATTCGCTGCGTCTCAATGGAGTGCGGCTATGAAGATCGGCCAGGCATCAGCCGAAAGCGGCATAAGCGAGCGCATGATTCGCCACTATGAAAAGATCGGCCTCATGCCGACCGCCGCTCGACGCAACTCCGGCTACCGCGATTATGACCAACGTGATCTGAATAGCCTGAGATTCATCGGCCGCGCCCGCGACCTGGGGTTTTCCGTCGAGGAGATCCGAAGGCTTCTGGAGCTTTGGCACGACCGCAGCCGAGCCAGCGCTGACGTGAAGGCCTTGGCGCTCGCGCGCGTCGCGGAGCTCAAGCGCAAGGAACACGAGCTTCACGAAATGCGGCGGTCGCTGGAGCACCTGGCAGCCAGCTGTCACGGTGATAGCCGGCCAGACTGCCCGATCCTTGGTGGACTGGAAGGCCAACCAGCCGCCCTGTCTCAGCGTAAGGCAAACTGAGGAGGAGCTGAAGCATGGCTACCCAATCGATAGCGACACATCGAATAGGCGTTCTACGGCTCGCAATTGCCGGAGCTGTTACCGCGTCATTGGTGTTCATCTTGTGCTGGCTGGGGACGTTCATTCCGTTCTCCAGTCCAACCCACGCCTTCATCGGACTTTTTACGCCCTACGAAATGAGTTCATTCGCCGCCCTCTGCCAAGGGTTCGGATGGTCATTCCTGTTCGGAGGCCTCTCCGGCGGGTTATTCGCGCGGGTCTATAACCTGCTCAGAGGCCTCGATGCCGAGTAGGTTTGGTTGTGACTGAGCGGTCGCGGAGCTAGAATGGTGCGCATGCCGACGTTGTGGAAACTGCTCATGCTGATCGCGGTATTGCTCATGCCGCTCGGCATGGAGACAGCTACCGCATCTACGCCTGTGGCCGGTCACCATGAAATGATGGCAGGAATGCCCATGGGGCATTGCCCGGACCAATCGAACAAGCGTGCACACAGTGACGGCTTGGCAACTTGTTCGATGGTATGCGCGTCGACGCTACCAGCGCAGGAACTTATCCGAGACGAAACGACCCCGCGGCGGCATCAGCTAGTCGCGCCACAGATGGCGGAGACGTTGCACGGCGTCCTCCCCGAGATTGCGACTCCCCCTCCCAGACTGGCCTGAGCTTCGAACCACACACACTCGAACTCAGGAGACCAATCATGATTATCTTGATTACTGCGGCTCTTGCCGCCGCTCAGCCCGCGTCTGCGGCTCCCGCGACGGCGCCTGGCCAGCACCAGCAGATGGAGCACAAGGGAGCCATGGGCCACATGGGTGGCATGAGTGAGAAGGAGATGGCCGACTGCCATAAGTGCTGCGAGGAAATGATGGCCAAGATGCACAAGGGCCATTCACAGCACAAAGGCCATGCCGGCTAACGGCTGAAGCAACCAAGTATCGGAGGCGCCGTTTCAACGCGGCGCCTCCTTGGAGAGAATCCGTGAAGTTCAGTTTGCTTGTCGCTGCGAGCGCCTTTGCGTTCGTCAGCTTCCCTGCGTCCGCGTCCGCACAGCCGATGGACATGCCTGGCATGAAAATGCCGACGAAGCCGAAGCCAGCGCCGAAGAAGGAAGCGCCGACGAAGCAGGAACATAAGCCGGCCTCGACAATGCCAATGCCAGAGAAAAAGACTCCTGCGGCCAACCAGAGCGCTCCAATGGAGCATGGCCAGATCGGTCAGATGCCGATGGCCGCAATGACTCATGGTGAGCACGCGGGCCATAAAATGGCCATGACGGCCGCGCTCGGGCCCTACCCGATGCAGCGCGAGTCCTCCGGCACGGCATGGCAGCCCGACACCTCGGAGCAAATGGGCCTCATGACGATGAGCGGCGACTGGACGCTGATGGCCCACGGCGTGCTCAACCTCGTCTACGACCACCAGTCGGGGCCGCGAGGCGACGACAAGGCGTTCGCGAGCGGAATGCTGATGGGCATGGCGAGCCGGCCGCTCGGCAATGGGACGCTGCAGTTCAAGGCGATGGTCAGCCCCGATCCGCTGATGGGGCCACGCGGCTATCCGCTCCTGCTTGCCAGTGGCGAAACGGCGAATGGACGCGACCGGTTGATCGACCGGCAGCACCCGCACGATTTCTTCATGGAGATCTCCGCGTCCGCATCGCAAAACATAGCGTCGAAAAGCAGTGTGTTCCTCTACGCCGGCCTCCCCGGCGAGCCCGCATTTGGCCCGCCAGCATTCATGCACCGCGAGGCGATTCTGGATTCGCCGGAAGCGCCGATCAGCCACCACTGGCTCGACTCCACGCATATAAGCTTCGGCGTTGTGACGGCGGGGCTCATTGTCGACCGGGTGAAGCTGGAGGTCAGCCGATTCAATGGACGCGAGCCCGACCAGCACCGCTGGGACATCGAAACGGGTCCGCTGGATTCCACGGCCGTCCGGGTCTCCTGGAATCCGACCTCCACCCTCGCGCTTCAAGGCAGCTGGGGCCACTTCACCGATCCCGAACAGCTCGAGCCCGGCGTGAACCAGAACCGGCTGTCCGCAAGCGCGCTTTACGCTCGTGAAATTTCCTCGGGCTGGAAGTTCGCCGGAACGCTCGCCTGGGGCCGCAAGATCGTCGAGCATCACAACGACGATGCCTATGTCGCCGAAGCGTCATTGAAGCATCAGGCATGGACCTTGTTCGGGCGCGCGGAGATGACGGAGAACCGGGAGTTGATTGCCGAAGTTGAAAACGGCCCAGCCTACCGCGTCGGCAAGGTGTCGCTCGGTGCTCTTCGGGACTTCCGCCTTGCCGACCACCTATCGATCGGTGCGGGCGGGCTGTTCGCGCTCAACTTCGTCCCGCGTTCGCTCGCCCCGCTCTACGGCAGCCGCAACCCGACCGGGGTGATGGGCTTCGTGCGCCTCAAGCTCGGCTAGAGCGAGACCTCAGCCGCCTTGGCCGACCAAGTGAGCCGACGCGCGCCACGCATGATGCGCGATTTGGTTGAGCCGCCGCGCGGCCTCGATCCGCGCGAAGGCATCGGCGGCCGTCAATTTGCCCGGCGCGACGGAGGCAAGGGTTGCGACTCGATGATCTCGCTCGAAGACGTCAAGTTCCCGAGCTGCCCCTTCCGCCTCCACAAGCGCCGCGGCGATCTCAGTCGAAACGCTCCAGCCGATCGGCTCAGCCTGCGCGCTCAACGCCGATTCCGAAGTGATCGAGCCGCCGACCATCTGTGCGGCCCGTAGAGCCTTCGCGCATAGCTCGGACGCGCCAAGATCATCGAAGGCCGCAGTGGACGACTTGGGGATCGGACCGCCCGCCACGACTTCCACGAGGCGCGAGGCGTGATCGAGCGCATGCAGCGTGCTCGTCAGCCGCTCGTGCTCGGCCTCTGTCTCCGACGGCTCCCTCAATTCGGATAGGTAATCCCGCACCTGTTCGAGCGCCGCGGCCGCCTCGTTGTGCTTGGGAGAGGAAGGAGCACCACCCAAAAGCGTTGCGGAGATCCTCGCAGCCGTTGTCGTTAGGACCTCCGCAACAACGCGGCGGGCGGTCTCGACCGCGATCACCGGGCTCGCGAGCGTGCTCGGATCGAGAGCGCGCTGAAGCGCCGTCTCCCGGGAGGGCAGCAGTCGCTCCACGACCCGGGTGAACCATTGCGTCGCGGGAAGGAGGACGGCGACTCCGACCACGTTATAGGCGGTGTGGTAAGCCGCAAGCAGCGTAGTTCCGTCGACCGACCGGACGAGGAATTTCATCAGCTCGGCGGTGAACGGAAACGCTACGATCGCTATTGCTGCTGCGATGACCTTGAACAGCACATAAGCGAGAGCGAGGCGCTTGGCTGTTGCGCTTGCGCCGATCGCCGCCAATGCGGAGCTCGTCGCCGTCCCGATGTTCTGCCCGATGATCAGCGCGGCGCCCTGCTCCAGGCTCACCACCCCGGCGAAGAAGGCCGAGATGGTGATGGCGATCGCCGCCGTTGAGGACTGCATGACCGCCGTCATTGCAAGCCCGATGAGGATCAGCGTCATCAGCCCGATCGACCCTGTTCCCCATCCGACTCCTGGCGTGCCGAGCACCGCCGGCAGGTCGGAGGGATGCAGGGTCTCCGCCAATCCTCCCATACCCTGCTGCAGGGCCGTCAGGCCGTAGAGCACCAGCGCGAAGCCTGCGAGCGCGGCGCCCGCTGCAGCGGTCCGGCCACTCCCGAGGAGCTTCGCCAAAGCTCCGACGAAGATCATGGGCAGCGCATACGCCGAAAGCGAAACGCGCACGCCGATAAGCGCCACGAGCCAGCCCGTGCCCGTCGTCCCGACATTGGCGCCGAACACCAAGCCGAGTCCCTGCGGAAAGGTCAGAAGCCCCGCGTTGACGAGCCCGATCGTCGTCATCGTCACCGCGCTGGACGACTGCACGAGCAGGGTGACGATCGCACCCCAGAAAGCACCCGAGGCCGGGGTCGCCGCCGCGTGGCCGAGGACCGTGCGCAGAGCCGATCCCGCCAGCGCCTTCAGGCCGTCGGTCATGACGGTCATTCCGAGCAGGAACAGCCCGACTCCGCCGAGAATGGCAATCGCTGTCGACATGCGCGTCTCGTCGCGCCTAACCCTCGGCGCCGGTTCTGCAATGGTGGGCGGTGACGGGCTCGAACCGCCGACCCTCTCGGTGTAAACGAGATGCTCTACCAGCTGAGCTAACCGCCCGAGCGACGCCACGTGCCACGTACGCTCGCGAGCCGCAACCCGGCTAGATCAGCTCTCCGACGATCTTGAGAATCGCCTCCACCTCCGCAGTATCGACCTGAATGATCCGATCCGGGTTGAATTGACGCAGTTCGAACATGTCCGTCGTTCGCCTCACCAGATGCGTGATGAGCACCCGTTCGAGGCCATTCGCTGCGGCCCCGTTAGGACTTCGAAGTCTGGCCAATACGTCATCGCCGATTGCGACCGGCGAGCGGGGCGACACCGCTACGCGCGAGCCAGTGCGAAACCGAGGCCACATCGAGCCGCCTACGATTGTCAGTGCGTAAGCATCTGGGTCTCCGGAAAGACTTGGCGGGCGCGGCAAATGCTCAAGCAGCTCGCGCGGACGGATTTCAGTAACTTCCACTTGGCTGCCCGCTTCGCCCCATTCGCCCCCAAGGCTGGACGCGATAAGCGGCAGGGGCTGTAGCGGAGCCGGATTCCACCCGCCGCGCACATCTCCGAGATGACCCGCCGCACCCGCAATCAGTTGCCGTGGTTCGGGACCCAGTCGGAGCGCTTCGAACTCCAGGAGCGACGAGCCCGCCGCAACAAGCAGCTTCTCAAGTGTTCGCCGCGAGGGATTGCCGTGTTTCCGCATATCCGCCCACACGGTGCGGCTGACACCGGCCTTCACGGCCCATGCGTTCGGCGACAGGCCCTCCGGCCTGAACCGCATCAGGTCGCGATAGATTTGGGATTCGCCGAGCGAGGTCACAGCGGCGAATATCGCGTCCGAGACAACCTACGACAACGTCAGATATTCCCTACAACAGCATCTTGACAGAATGTTAGACTTTTCTAACATGAGCGCCGATGTTTGCGTGTCGGACGAACGGATTAAGTAACGGAAGCCGGCCCAAGCTCCGCGAAATAGTTGTGCATGGCCCGGCTCGCCTCAGGCGCCAGCTCGACGAAAACCCGACGCCCGTCATGCGGATCGGCGCGTCGGACAAAGAGGCCCTGGCTCACCATGGTCTTGAGCCATCTGAGAGCCGTGGTCGCGGGCACGGCGGCGGCGATGCACAGGCTCGATACCGGAACGCGCAGATGCGAGACTTCCGCCTGCAAGAGATCGAGGAGCATGTCCCAAGCGGGATCGGCAAACAGCTCTTCGGAGAAAAAGCGCGCGCGGAGCCGTCTCGCACGGATGATCCCCCGAATAGTCTCCGGCTTTACCGGAGGAGGGTTGCCGGTGGGCGCCTGTTGAATAACGGGAGAGATAGTGCTTGGACCAGCGGACAAGCGAGCCAGCGTCGACGCGATCCGGCTTACCTCGTCGCTGAGCTGCCGAAGCCGCTCTGCGTTGCGGTCCGCCGCGACGTCGGACAGCCTGAGCTCGCGCCCCGCCTTGCTGATCGCGAGCGACAAGGCCGCGAGGCGTTGAGGTTCGTCCGCATTGACGATCACCTCAATAGAGCTGTCATCCAGCCGGGCAGCGACAGGATCGAGCAGCTCGGGCGAGGTAGAAACTACCGCTTGGTAGCGGCCGAATCCGACGTCACGGTTCAGAGCCGAAAGCAGCTCATCCATGGGGCCACCGGCGTCCTGGTCAAGCTCGAGCCAGAGCACCGACATTGCTGCCTGCTGTTCGATCCGTTTCGGCGCGTCGGCAATTCCGAGGACTGCGGCGACGCGGGTACCGTGTGCCTCGATCGGTCGAAGCGCGCGCCTCGTCGCCTGGTCGCTGCTCGCTACGAGGAGAACTGGGGGTTGAGGCGAATAAGTCAGGATGTTTTGGTCGGCAGAATACGCGTCCATCGGGTCAGACCCATGCTGATAAAGAGCCCGAGCGCGAACCTGATAACGCGCATTTTGGAGAAGAGTTAGGCGATTCTGGCTCCGGAACGGAGGAGTTGGCGTTAAACTTTTGTTAAATCCGGCGATAAAGCGCGCGTCGGAGCAAGGGGGTGATGTGGTTCAAGTGCCTACGGAAGTAACCGCCGCGCAGCGTGCGCGCTGGCTGGGCGAACTGTCCAGCGCCTTGGAAGAGGCGCAAAGCCTGATTTGGCGCATTAGTTCGGCCGAGGACATCGACCTGCTGGACCTGTGCGCCCGGATTGAATCAGCCCGCGCGGAAGTCCGTTCGCTGCGTCTCGCCCGCGGCAATCCTTCCGCGTCCGAATTTCGTCCGAAATGGACTAATCACTTGGCGTGGGACCAGCGAAGACTGCTCCGGTAGCTAGACGCCCTCCGGAATCTCACCGCCGCCGGAGAACGGTTCGAGGAACGGTTCGATGCTTGGCGCCTTCCAGCCGGCGGTGGCCACGAATGCGCGATTGAGGAAGGCGCGCTTGCCATAGTGCAGCGGGCTACCGTCAGGACCGTCGACCAAACCACCGGCGGCGAGAAGCACTGCATGGCCCGCGGCCGTGTCCCATTCGCTCGTCGGTGACGCGCGCGGGTAGATGTCCGCCTCGCCCTCGGCGACAATGCAGAACTTGAGCGAAGACCCTATGGACACGTAACCGCAGGTGCCAACGGCCGCTTCGAGATAGTCGATGGTCGCCTGGTTGAGGTGAGATTTCGAAGCGACGGCCGTCAGGCTTTCACTTCGTGCCCGAGTTCGGATCGTGCGGCGGCCGGTCCCCTCGTCCAGCCAGGCGCCCTCGCCGATGCATCCCCCGTGCAGACGGCCTGTCGCCGGGGCGTAGACCACGCCGAGCCGCGGGGTCCCGCCTTCGATCAGCCCGATGTTGACGGTGTAATCGTCACCGCCGCGGACGAATTCCTTGGTGCCGTCGAGCGGATCGACCAGGAAGTAGATATCGTCGTGCGCCGGGATCCTGCCCGCCGCCACCTCTTCCTCGGCGATCACCGGCACGCCTGGCGCTACCCGCGCAAGTGCGGCCAGTATGACCAGCTCCGCCGCGCGATCTGCCTCGGTGACGGGCGAGCTGTCATGCTTGGATTCCACCTCGTAGCCGCCACGCACGACGTCGAGGATCGCCTCGCCGGCCTCGCGCGCAGTCTCGGCGATCTCGTCGAGGAGCTTGAGGTGATCCAATTAGCGCGGCGCCATGCGGATTCCGCCGTCGAGGCGGACCGAAGCGGCATTCATATAGACATTCTCGATCAGGAAGCAGGCGAGCCGCGCATATTCCTCAGCCTCGCCGAGCCGCTTGGGAAACGGCACCTGCGCTCCAAGCGCCTCCTGAACGTTCGGAGGCATCATCGCGACCATCGGCGTCTTGAATACACCTGGAAGGATGGTGTTCACGCGCACACCCTCGTTCATCAGGTCGCGCGCGATTGGCAGAGCCATCGCCAGCACACCGCCTTTCGACGCCGAATAAGCCGCCTGCCCGATCTGCCCATCTTCAGCGGCTACCGAAGCCGTGTCGACGATCACGCCCTTCTCGCCGTCCTCGAGCGGCTCGAGATCGACCATCCCGACCGCGCTGTTTGCGATGCATCGGAAGGTGCCGATCAGGTTGATCTGAATGGCCAACTCGAACTGCTGAATCGGGTAGAGCTTCGCCGCCTTCGTCTCCTTGTCGCGAGCGACCGTTTTCGCGGCATTTGCGACGCCGGCGCAATTGACCAGGATTCGCTCCTGCCCGTGCGCGGCCCGCGCCCTCTCGAACGCCGCCTTGACCTTCTCGTCCGAGGTCACGTCCACCTCGCAGTAAATGCCGCCAATCTCGCTCGCGACCTTTTCACCGCGCTCTGCGTCGCGGTCGAACACGGCGACCTTCGCACCGCGACGCGCGAGCTCGCGCGCCGTCGCTTCGCCGAGACCCGATGCGGCGCCGGTCACGACCGCGGCCACTCCATTGATGTTCATGACTATCCCTTTGTTGAACTTTCGCGGGCCGCCTTTGCGCCGAAACCAGCAGAAGACAAGGCGGGCACTCTCCCGCCGGTGAAGTGTAGTGGCCCGGCCACACTCGAAGACAGCTATTTGCGGTTCATGAGGAATGCAGCTTGGATCAGGGATAAGCCCGGCTAGATTCTAAGGGCAAATCATGCTGGGGGATTGGTTGTGGCGCAAAAAAGGGCGAAGCTGAGACTAGTTGGGGCGAGCGGCGCGGCGCTTCTTGCCGCTCTTCCCGCTTCAGCCCAGACCAATCCACCTGTCTCGCCCAGCGCGAGTCCGATCCCGTTCCCGGCTGCAGGCGCAGTCGCGGCTTTTTACGACCAACATCTGTCGCACCCGTCATGGTTCCACAACGGCGTCGCCGACCCGGCGGTGAATCGGCTGATCTCGATCTTGCAGCGCGCCCCCTTCGACGGGTTTGCCGAGGGGCCGCAGTTAGCCACTCAGGTGCAAGCCGCTGTTGCTCAGGCGAGCAGCGCAAATCCCGCCACCCTCGCGGCTGCCGAGCAAACCCTGTCGACGGCTTGGGTGAGCTACGTTCAGGCAATCAAGAAGCCGACGGATGGCATGATCTACGAATTCCCGGTCCTGCAGCCGCAGGGCAATCGCGCCGACCAGATCCTGCTCACCACCGCTGCTGCGCCGTCGCTGGAACAATATTTGGTCACCACCTCCAACGTGAATCCCATCTATTCGCAGCTCCGCGACACCGCTTGGTCACAAGCCCAGGCAAGCGGAAACATGACGCCCGATCCGCGGCTGCTAGCCAATCTCGATCGCGTCCGATCGCTTCCAGCGACCGGGCGTTTCCTACTGGTAGATTCCGGATCGTCCATGCTGACGCTTTACGAGAACGGGCAGCCGGTCGACTCGATGAAAATCATTACCGGCACGAACGAGCTGCCGACCCCGCTGATTGCCAGCTACATGTATTACATCACCTACAATCCACGTTGGCATGCGCCCGACCACCTCGTCCGCAAGACGATTGCGCCGAATGTGCTGCATCTCGGAATGCCGTACCTGAAGTCGCACGGCTATCACGTCATCGACGACTGGAGCGAGAATCCCAACGAGATCGATCCGAAGAGCGTCGACTGGAAGGCGGCGGCCGCTGGCACGCTCCATCTCAAAATCCAGCAGGATCCCGGTCCGTTGAATTCGATGGGGATTCTGAAATTCCCATTCCCGAATCCGCAGGACATCTACCTCCACGATACGCCGGACCACGCGAAGTTCGGCCTGGCAAACCGCAATCTCAGCAATGGCTGCGTGCGTGTGGAGGATGCAAAGCGGCTTGGGCGCTGGCTGCTCGGCCATGACCCGGTCGCTCCGGGCACGGACGCGGAGACGCGCGTCCAGCTGGACCGCTCGATTCCAATCTACCTGACCTACATCACGGCGCAGGTGAAGGATGGCCAGATGACCTATCTGCCCGACATCTATGGATGGGACAAAGCGCCACCGCGCTTCGCTTCAAACTGATCTTCTAGGCAATCTTTCGACAAAGCCGTCGCCAGAGTGACGGCCTCGGGTTTCGCAAGACGTTGCGTGCAAAAGAAAACCGGCCCGGGCGATTTGCCCGGACCGGTGTTTCTTTGCCTTTGCGGCCGCTTAGCCGCGCTCTGGCGCCGGCGGTGGCGGCGGCGGAGGCGGAGGCGGTGCCGGGCACGTATCCGTCGCCAGGATCACCGAGCCGTCCGGGCACGTCTGCGTCGCCGGAGGCGGCGGAGGCGGCGGAGGCGGCGGCGGAGGCGGAGGCGGAGGCGGAGGCGACCAGAAGTTGTAGAGCACGCTCAACATGAGGCTGTGCGACCGCCAGCGGCCCTTCAGGTTGAAGTTCGTCGTGCCATCGTTCGCGTTGACGAAGGAACCGTTCAACCGCAACGTCGTGTCATTGAAGTAGCGATACTTCAGGCCGACGTCGAAGTTCGGGCTCACTGCATAACGAACGCCGAGAATGCCCTGCCACGCAAGCCCGCTGTGACTGTCGGAGAAGCCGATGTCGCCGTTTGGCGTGTCGGGCGCATCTGCACGATACTTCACGTTGGCAATACCGATACCGGCGCCGACATAGCCGCTGAGGCCATTTTCGTTGCCGAAGTCGAGCAATGCGTTGATCATCCCTGAAATCGCGCTTGCGCGGCCGTCCGCGGGGAACGTGTCGCCGGCATTACCACCGGAGAGCCGCGTATCCAGAAGCATCTCGTGAACGCCCGCGTGCTTGTAACCAAGCTCGCCTTCAAGGCGGACGATGCCGAAGTCATAACCGGCGATTGCATCTATGTCATAGCCGGTATGGTGACGGGTCGTGATCGCTGGAGATGCGATATTGAGCCCGGCATTGTCACTGTAGCTGAAGTCGGCGTCTTCGATCCACATCCCGCCGCCTTCGAGCCCCACATAAAATGAGTGATCTCGAGCGACCGCGGGTGTCGCCATCGCCGTCGATGCGAGCGCCACCGCAATGGCCAGCTTGCGCATATTTGTCCCCTTTCACATGCGTTCTAAGAATTGAACCGCCCAAACACATTATGAGAGCGCCAGTTGCCGCGCAAGCATGGGATTGGCTGGAAGCTGTTGCCAAAATGCCGCACCCAATAATCGTCTGTTCTCGGAAGCCTTTGTGTTAGCTGAACTTTTTCAAATGCCAATTTGACCGTGCTGACGCATTGTTGTGAGAATTTGGTCGATCGATGCTCGCGCCTCAGCATCAATAGTCGCCCCGCCCGACGGGGAAGCGATGGCGCTGGCACGCGGACTGACGGTGAGTGAAACGGTGTCGCTCCCCGGCATCTGCGCGGCAACTTCCGTTCCGATGCTCGCAATCGGAAGCACGATTTGTTGCACCGATCCTGTTTCGATCAGGCAGAAGACTTCGCCGACGACGTGGCTCGATACCTCCGATCCCGTACCGACGCGGCCACGGAGAAGCCGTCCTAATCTAAAGCGCCCGCTGCCTAGCGGCGTCACGTCGGCGAATTGGACGAGTTCTCTGCCGATCAGGGCCAGGTTGGCGCCAGCAGCAAGTGCGCCGTCATCGCAGCTCGTCAGCCATTGATTGGCATCGATCAGAAGCACGTCAATGCTGTTCGTCAGGTCGATCTGTGAAGGGTCGGCCGCCACGAGGATAGTCGCCGCGCTGCCGAGCACGCTCTTCCTAGGTGCAGTGCGAACGGACATGTTTTGCCCGACAACGCTCAAATCAACGCGCGATCTCTTCCAGGCTGGGGTCGGCGACGAAGCCGCGAGCAGCAGCGTCGGACTGTTCGGCGACAGGGCGGGGACGTCGAGCAATGCAATGCTGACCGCACCCGCGACCTCATCCCTGTTCGCGACAATGCGGCCGGCGTCAGCCGAAAGTGCTGCCGCCGAAGCCGACACTGGCCTGAGATCGACGCGCACTGCCAAGCCGTCGATCGTGCTTTGCTCGACGAACCATCGGCCCGGACTGAGAGGAACCTCAAGCCGAGCCCCTGGCGCCAGGTCGAGAAATCGCGGAGGCAAGGAAAGCCTGAGCCTGTCGCGACGCGCCCATTCGCGTGTCAGCATTTGCTCGGCGAGAGACTTCGCGTCGTCCGCGCTAAGCGCAGCCGGGATCTCCAGCTGCTTCTCGCTTCCGGACTGCTCGCCCGCCCTCGCGCGCGCTTCGCCGGTCTGGAAATCTCTCGCTTGATCGTAATAGCGGAGGCGGAGTGTCGCCGGCAGCGATCGCGCAGGCGTCTGCTCCCGCCGCACGCGCGATGCTTTCTCATTGTCCGCACTGTTGCCGAGAACATTATCATCGACGAGTTCGGCAACGCCACTCAGCGGAGATCGAAGCGCAGACCCGTCGTCGAACAGTTCGATCCCGAAGCAGTCGATCACTGGCTCGATGGCCGCGTGGATTGATTGCCCGTATGCTGCGTAGCCTGTGAGTTCCTGCTCGGCGTTGGCTGAGATCAGTCCGTGCGAGACATCCGCCAGGATGGTGCCAGTGGTCGGGGATTCGTCTCCCACGACTTCGAAGGTCAGAAACCACGCGAAGTCGTGCTCGGGCCCCCTCAGCCCATCCGCATTGTCACCCGAAAACAGAGTCGCCTCGCTCCCGTTCGGCCAGCGCAGCCGGCCGAGGCTCGGCTCCCAATTCAGCCGCCGCCGGTG
>JBEDUM010000111.1:0-25897 GCA_040414585.1 Sphingomicrobium sp.
CGGCGGCGGCGGCGGCGGCGGCGGAGGCGGAGGAGGTGGTGGTGGCGGCGGCGGAGGCGGAGGCGGTGGCGGCGGCGGCGGCGGCGGCGGCGGCGGAGGCGGAGGAGGCGGCGGCGGAGGAGGAGGCGGCGGCGGAGGAGGAGGCGGCGGAGGCGGAGGAGGTGGTGGTGGCGGAGGCGGCGGCGGCGGAGGCGGAGGAGGTGGCGGAGGCGGAGGTGGAGGTGGAGGTGGAGGCGGAGGTGGCGGCGGCGGGACGGTTCCGATCGGAACCCCATTAAGTGTCGAGCCAGTAGTGAAAGGTCCGAAGACGAAGGTTCCTGCCTCGAAGGCGTTGCCCGTGACGATGGTTCCGTCCGACTTCAGCTGGCGGCCATAGAGCGTGACTCCGACCGGGGTCGCGCCGTTCGCATTCGCGTTTTCGATGAAGAGACCGTTGTCGCCGACGGTGATTCCGCCGAGGTCGCCGGTTACGCCGCTGTTCTGCACGAAGAAGGTGTTGGTGGGCAAAGCGGTGATTCCGCCCGCGCCGACAAAGCCGAGCGGGTTGGAGGTGCCGCTGTTGGTTCCGAGCTCGGCATCTCGGCCCGCGAAGTTCGGATCGGCCTCGAGCTGTGAGAGGATGGATCCTTGCGTGATCCAGATGTTCGGCGCGTTGAGCAACAGGCTGCCGGCGAGGCTGCCGGCGGTATCGGTCATAACGAAAGTGCCGGCGTCGGTGTTGAACTCGACCGCCTTGCCGGCGTCGAACGTCACCGTGTCCGATGGGCCGGCTTCGGTGAAGCGGACGTTGCCAACCACCTTGATCGAGCCGGTGTTGGTTACGACGATGATGCTCTGAACGTCGTCGGGCGACTGGCTGCCGTGAATGTGGACGTCGCCAATGATGATGTCGGGCGTCGTCGTAACGTCAGGCGTCGCGGGCGAGGTGCTGACCGTAATCGTTTGACCGTGAAGGTCGCCCGCTTCGTTTAGCGTGTAGGCGCCCGGCGGCGGCGTCAGGTTCGCGCCTATGTACATCGGGAGGTCGTTGACCGACGCCAGGCCGAGGACGTTAGTCACCCCGACGACGCCCAGCGATCCACCGAGCGGAATGTTGATGTCCGCCGACTGGGCGAAGATGTCCGTCGCGCTCACGGTTCCGTTGAAGTTGGCGGTTCCCGTCGCGAAGAAGTCTGCGAGGCCAGCGGGGCTGGCCGGGGTGCCCGTAACCGTGACATTGCCGACGGTGAGATCGGTACCGGCAAAGAGGTCAACAAACGTTCCCGCGGTGAGATTGTCCGCCGTCAGACTGCCGTTCGTGATGAATTCCAGCTGGCCTGGGGCTGAAACGCCAGTGACTGTGGCATCGCCCGAGAAACTGCCGAAGATGTTGGTGATGTTGGACTGCGCCTGATCGGTGAAGTTGGCCACGGTGAACGTCAGCGTGTCGGCCTTGATAGTGCCGAGCCCATTGTCGTCGAAAAGTGAGAGGGCGTTGGGCGCGTCAGCGATCAGACTCGCAGTGACACTGACGCTGCCGCCGTGATCCGCGCTGATGTCGATGTTGTTGCCGGCAAATAGCCCGGCATTGCCGCTGAAGCTCAGTGTGTTCCCGTTGTCGGCGCTGAGGTGGATGTCACCGACGCCCGGGGTGAAGTCATTCAGAAGCTCGACGTCGCCGGCGAAGCTGACGTTGCCGGTTGTTGCAGCGACATTGATATCGGTGTCGGCGTAGGCGAAGACCGGCGAGGTGAAGTTCGCTGCTCCCTGCGAGCCGATGTCGATGCTTCCGCCGGGGGGGTTACCGCTGGGTGAGACTCCGTTGAAGTTGAAGCCGGACGAAAGATAGATCACTCCATTCTGCGATACGGCGCCCGCCACGTCGTAGCCAATGTCGCCGCCGAGCAGCATCGTGACCAGCTGATTCTTGGGGACAGCGACCATCGTGATGCTATGGCCATTGGGAGGGCCGCCGGTCTTTCCGATATGAACGATGCCGTTGGGATCGGTCGTGCCGACACTGACCGACGCATCGAATGTTCCCTGACTCCACGTCAGCGACATCTGCTCGCCCGCAACGTAAGCGGCGGACCCATCCACCAGAACCGTGCCGCCCTGTTCGATCCGCGGGGCGAGTAGTGCGATGTAGCTATTCTGCTGAAGAGCGTTGATCTGCGCGCCGCTGTCGATCTCGATCTTCGAGGTGGACGATGCCGGGCCGCTGAATGTCCCGGTGAAGGTGCCGGAGGCGGCCGTGTAGTTCGTCACGTTGTTGGTCGTCAGCAAAAGCCCGCCGACGTCGAACACCGCGCTCTTGCCAACGACGATCCCGCCCGGACTGTAGAACCAGACGTTGCCACCCGTCGTGCTAGTGCCCTGGAGCGTCGAAATGACGTGGCCGTTGAAGCTGATCGCGCGGGTCGCGTCAGTCGGCAGGATATAGTTGACGACAGTGTAGTCGTTGACTCCGGACGCGCTGGTGAACGTCGCCGTGTTGCCGGCAGGGAGGAAGTTGATCGTCCCGCCGCCCACCGCCTGATCGTTGGGCAGCCAGTTGATGGTCGCAGTGTTCGAGCCGACAGTAATCGTTTCGGCCGTGTTTGAAGTAGGGTTCCGGGAGACCGTTCCGGTCGTGCCAGTGACGGATCCCTGAAATGCACCGGTGGCTTGGGCCCATGCTGCTTGCGGCGTCAGTGCAGCGGTTGCGATGGCGAGCGAGGCGCAGGAAAGGAGCAGCGTCTTGCGTGTGACGGCATGGCGGCGCTCGGACATTCGCGTTAGATTCATGGACCGGGTCATCGGTAGCTCCATGGCCACAGGCGAGAGGTGAGGGAGACAAGAAAGCGTGGGCCGGGCTTGTGATTCTCAATGCCCACGTGGTTCAGCGGGATCGCGAGCGCCGCATCGAGAAAGAAGCGATCGAAGTTGACGCGCGCGCCACCGCCGACCGAGTTCAAATGCGTGGGGCCGGGGACGGCCAAGCCCTGTTCATGGTTGCGTACCCACGCATAGTCCCAGAAGGCGTATCCCTCGATTCCTGGCTTTTTGGCGCTTTCCGGAATCCGGCTTCCAAAGCGAATTTCAGTCTGCGTGCCGACGCCAATGTCGCCGAGCAGCGCGCCGGCGTCATAGCCGCGGCCGACGGTATAATTTCCGGCGGCAAATTGCTCGAAACTGAGCAGTGGATCCCACGCATATTGAGCGCGAAGGCCGAGCGCGAAGGTCAGCTTCGGTATCGGACGGAGTTCGCCATAGGCGCTGGAACGGAATACCGTCGCCGTTGCACGCGCCTCGGGGCGGCTGGTTGGCACGTGATTGGGATCGCAGCCAATCCCGTTCGCGCCGCAGAACTGACTGGCCCCGAAAATGTCGAGACCCTGCCGAAGCTCGAACAAGGTCGTGAAGTGCCAGCGAGGCTCGTCAAACGAATAGCGTGGATCGGAAAAATCGGTGCTGATCGCATCGATCCCGAAGCGTGCGAAACCAACCCGCAGCTTGTCGCGAGACAATGGAATATGGTCGAGCCAGACGTCCTGGTTGACATAGTCCATCCCGACCGAGCCGCGCATGCTCAGCGCCTGGCGTCGAATGAACGGGTATCCGACTTCAAGCGTACCGATCAGCGACTTCGAGAGCACGTCGGCATTCGAGATGTCGGGCCTGGCCCAGGCGTAGGTGAAGAGACCGGAGACGCTGAGGCCCTGCGGCCCCAGCCTGAAATCATGGCCAAGCTGCACGGTCTGCTGCTCGTGGAAGTCGGCGGTGCTGAAGACCGAGAAGATCGTTCGGTCGCCCAAGCCCGTTAGCCCGAACAGTTGCGCCCGGAGCATGCCGCCCCAGGGACCTAGTTCTTGCGATCCGCCGTTTTCGACGTTGAGGTCGACATACGCCGGCACGCGCTGGACCGTGACATCGCCAACGACATTGCCGGGAGCGCCTTCAGCCGGACGAAGAGTCAGCCGTACTGTGTAGCCGGGAAGGTCGCTCGCGAGCAGCAGGTAGCGCTCCGCCTCGTAGCGATTGAACACCGGCTGCTTCGTGAGCTGACTGAGGTAACCGGCGATCACGCGCTCGGCGCCCGTCGCGTCGCCGCGGACGCGCACTTCGGTGAGGTGCGCCATCAGCACCTGGAAGCGGACGACGCCATCGGTGATGCGTTGCTCAGGCACCTGAACCGCGGCGATGTAGCCGGCATTGCGAAGGATTGTAGCGGTGCGATCACGAATCTCGCAGACGACGGAGATCGGCTCGTCGCGGCCTACATAAGGCGCATAAGCCGAAGCGAGCTCGGAGGGAGTTAGCCCGCGCAATCCCTCGAATTCGGCACCGCGCACGGTTAGCCGGATGTTCTGAAACTCGGCGCTTTCGAGCGCGCATGGGGCCCGCTCGACTCCGCCTTCCACCTCAAGGCGCGGCGCGCCTGGCTGCGTTGCGGGCGGGGGTGGGCGCGTCACCTGCTCGCGGGTCGGCGGCCGGAGCGGCGGAGGCAGGTTCTGCGCGGCCGAAGGAGCGGCGGCTGACACGAGAATCGTCGTGAGGAGAAGCCGTCCTCCGGCCCTCCGGCTTGGGCGGCTTGGGCCGCAAAGGATACTCCAAACAGAACTCACCGGGGCGCCCCTCCCCCGTGGGAAACCGAGTCGGACTCGGCAGAGAGTTGAGCGTTTACACCAGTTTAACCAAAATTGGACAAACCAGATTTAACGCGTTTTAAATTTCCGGACACTTCTGCCCTGTTTCGGCAAACGGAAATTCACTCGACGGAGGTGCGTCCCTGGGGCATTTCGCGCGTTCGTGGCGAAGATGGACGAGACGACCCGGCTGTCGTGGCCTCGGTGGGCACCGTGGGCGCTGTTCGCAGTCGCGGCGAAGAGCCGGCTGACGATTGCCGTCACGTTCTACGACGTACTTTAGTGGCCGAAGCGCGTGCCTGACGCGCTTCCACCGCCGCCGCCGCATGCGGCGATTGTGATCACTGGACGAGCGCTACCAGAACCGAAGGCGGACCAAGTTTACACGGTCGAGCGGATCGGACGCCGCCAAATCGAACAGTCGCCAAGCCACGAGCTCGACCAGCTCTTGAAGAACGTGCCCGGGGTCCAGCTATTCCGCCGCTCGGACGCGCGCAGCGGGCATCCGACAAGCCAGGGCGTGACCTTGCGCGCACTCGGCGGCAATGCATCGAGCCGCGCTCTGCTCGTGCTCGACGGCGTTCCGCAGACGGACCCCTTCGGCGGCTGGATCAACTGGCCGGCCTACGATCCCGCCGACCTGCAACAGATCCGCGTTGTGCGCGGCGGCGGAAGCGTCGCCAACGGTCCCGGTGCGCTTGCCGGAACGATTGAGATGGTGAGCCGCGCCGACACCGGCGTTTCGGGAGAGATCGATGGGGGAAGCCGCGACTCGTTCGAGAGCCGCGGGCGCGTCGGGCTCGCGGCCGCCGGCGGAGTGCTCAGCCTGTCCGGTCGCGCCGAGCGCAGCGACGGCTTCATCCCCGTGACGGAGGCGACGCGCGGACCCGCGGATGAACCCGCGCCCTATCACGAATGGAGCGGCCGCGGTCGCTGGATCGCCCCGCTTGGAGACTCGACCGAACTGCAGGCGAGCTTGGACGGATTTCACGACTGGCGGACACGGGGGACGGACTTCACTCAGAACCGGACCAACGGCGCGGATGGGTCGATGCGGCTGGTCGGTCATGGCGAATGGCAGTGGACCGCGCTCGCTTATTGGCAGTGGCGCAACCTCATGAGCAGCTTCGCCAATGTCAGCCCGGGCCGAGTGACCGCGACGCGCGTCTCGCTTCAGGATTCGGTGCCGTCGCACGGGATCGGCGGAAGCTTCGAGCTGCGTCCTCCCATGCCCCAGGGAATTGAGCTTCGCCTGGGCGCCGACGCCCGGCGGACAAGCGGAGAGTCGCGCGAGCTGTTCAGCTATGTGTCTGGCGAGCCGACGCGGCGGCGTTTTGCCGGCGGCGACACGTGGACCAGCGGCACCTACGCCGAGGCGACCGGCGACCTCGGGAATCTGACGCTGACCGGCGGCGCGCGGATCGATCATTGGCAGGTCAGCGACGGTCATCTGCTCGAGAAGACGATCGCGACGAACGCCGTCCTTCGTGATGACAGGTTCCCCAAGCGTGACGGATGGCTGCCGACAGCTCGCGGCGGCGCGGTTCTCCGCCTTGGCGACGGGTTTGACCTACGCTCCGCCGCCTATCTTGGCTGGCGGATGCCGACCCTCAACGAGCTGTTCAGGCCGTTCCGCGCGGGTCTCGATGCGACGGCGGCGAACCCGGACCTCAAGCCCGAGAAGCTCGCCGGCGCCGAAGCCGGCGTCGAATATTCGCATGGGCCGGTCCACGTGTCTGTCACCGGCTTCGCCAATCGCCTCAGAGACGCGATCGCGAACGTGACTATGGGGCAAGGTCCCGGCGTGTTTCCCGGCGTCGGCTTCGTTGCGGCGGGCGGCACCTACTTCCAGCGCGAGAATGTCGATGCGGTGAGAGTGCACGGGCTCGAAGCGTCCGCAACCTGGACCCAGGGACCGTGGCTCGCACAGGCCGGGGCGAGCTGGACTCACGCACGCTTGGAAGCAATCGGAGCCGCATCCTTCCTCGATGGATTGCGTCCGGCACAGACTCCGAATTTCGCGGCAACCCTGGCGCTCGGCTATGACCAGGAGGGCAAGGGCGCGCAGATTGTCCTGCGGCACGTCGGCTCGCAATTCGACAATGATCTGAACACGAAGACGCTGAAGCCCGCCACCACTTTTGACGCATTCGCTTCCTGGCCTTTGACAAAGCGGCTTCAGCTGGTCGCCCGCGCCGAAAACATTTTCGACAAACTCGTGATGGCCGGCATCAATGGCGACGGCTCAATCGAACGTGCAACGCCTCGCACGTTGTGGATTGGATTCCGTCTCCGCTAAGGCTTGAGATCGAGCTTCGCTTTGCCGGTTTCCATGTCCGTCGGCACCGAGATATGCTCATGGACTACGCGCCACTGACCGTCGATCTTCTTCAGGCCTTCAGTGTAACGGAGCCACATATCGACTGGAGCGCCAACCTTGGTTTTCCCAGTGAGCCGCTCTAGCCCATACGCGATCGCAACGTCATTGCCGGCTTCGATGTGGTCGTCGCGCAATTCGACGTGCAGCGGTCCTTCAAACAGGGCGAAGAAGTCAGCGTAATCCTTGCGGTAGGCGTCGGCGCCCTTGAACTGAAGCGGTGGCACGATGTCGTAAGCGGTGAGTGTCGTTCCCGGTGCATACATTGCCATGACGCCGTTCACGTCCTTGGCTTCGAATGCCTTCGCCCATCGCGCGAAGAGCTGTTGGATTTCGGCATTCGCATTCGCCGGGGCCACTGAGCTGGCGGCCTGGTCGCTGCCAAGCAGTGCGGACGCGATACCGATTGCTAGTAACGTCGATGTCATCTTGCCCTCCGTTCGCCTTGGAGGACGGGCATTGTAGCGCAGTCAGTCGCGGCGTCTAAACTCCTGTAAATTCATTCGTCCTGCGCAGCAAATGGCTGTTCCCACTGTCGTTTCTAACCTGAATCAGCAGCAACTACGGCCGTTCGCTAACCTGAATCAGCATTATGAACCGCGCTCGGAACGACGCGTTACGCCGCCGCAATTCCTAAGGGAGAATGAGCGATGGCGACGAAGAGTGGCAGCTCGAAGCGCGGGTTCGCCGCGATGGATCCGGCGAAGCAGAGAGAGATCGCAAGCAAGGGCGGGAAGGCGAGCCACGGCGGCGGACGTAAAGCGAGCTCCAGCCGCTAAGAGCCTGTGACGCGTGCGCGCCGGGCGCCTGCGCCCCTGCGTCCGGCGCCTGTCACGCTTCGATTCCGCAACGCACTAGTGATATCGGCGTTGACCGGTGGTGGCATACCGGTCGAATCTCAATACTCGCGACAAGAGCGGCGCCATAGTAGCTGTGGCGGCCGTTCACGCGGCGCTGTTGTTTGCCTTGCTGCACATGTCGGGCCGGATCGATCTTGCCAATCCACAGAGCATGCTGCGCGTCTTCGACGTAAACGAAGTGACGCCTCCTCCTCCGCCTCCCCCGCCTTCGCGGGAACAGCAGGAGCCGAAACCCAGGGAAAAGGAGGGCGGTTCGGCGCCGAAAAACATCAAGAGCGAGGCGACTCCAGTAGTTGCGCCGAAGCCCAAAATCGAGACGCCGCCGGTGCAGCAGATCGCTGCGTCGGAAACTCCCCGGCAAGGAACCCAGTCGACGCAGGGCGCGTCGGATGTACGCGGCCCTGGCACGGGCGCCGGCGGCATCGGAAGCGGCACAGGCAGCGGCGCGGGCGGCAGCGGGCCGGGCGGCGGTGGCGATGGCGGCATTGCCGAACCTCCCCACCTGGTGACGCCGGTCCTGACCGGCCGCTACTTTCCTCCTGACATCCTTGACGAATGGCCCCACGGTGCAACGGTCTTCATGCGTCTGCGCGTCGATACGCGCGGCTTCGTCAGTGAATGTACTATCGATCGCGGCACCGGCGTTCCGGCCATCGATTCGACGCTTTGCAATCTGGCCCATGAGCGGCTTCGCTTCCGCCCCGCGCTCGACCGAAGCGGACAACCGGTTGCAGGATGGTTCGGATACGCGCAACCAGCACCGCACTAGTGGTGCTCCGCATTAGCCAAAAGGGATTCGCATGATCGAAGCGGAATGGTGGGAGTATGACTCCCTGGACGAGCTTGCCGATGCCGTCGCCGGCGATGTCGGGTTCATCATCGAAAGCGCAATCGACGCGCGCGGCTCTTCGTTGATCGCAGTCCCGGGAGGAAGCACGGGGCCGGCGATCTTTCCCAAGCTGACTGCGCAGCAGCTGGCGTGGAAGAAGGTCACGGTGATTCCGACCGATGATCGCTTGGTTCCGATGGACGATGAGCGCAGCAATGTCCGCGTCATTGGGAAGGCGTTCATCCCGTCGGGAGCGCGCGTGATCCCGATCGCCACCGATATCGCCGACTACAAGCTCGCCGGGAATTCGGCCGACGCCCGGTTGCAGGATTTCCCGTGGCCTCCTGATCTCGTGTGGCTCGGCATGGGCAAGGATGGCCATACCGCGTCGATCTTCACTGGACCGGACCTCCAGGAGGCACTGGATGCTCCGCGCGCCCGCCGGGCGATTGGCGTGATGCCGGACCCGCTACCGCCCGAAGCGCCGGTCGCCAGAGTCACGTTGACGCGTGCGGCGATCCTGTCGGCGCGAACCGTCATGATCACCATCACGGGCCAAGAGAAACGCGAAATCCTCGAGCAGGCGATCGCGGACGGACAGAGCTCGAGGGTTCCGATCGGACGCGTGCTCGCCGAAGCCGAGCAGCCGATCGACATTCACTGGTGTCCGTAACCACGTTCATCAGGACTCATCCTGATAGTGCGTTCCGCGACAGCGCCTAGTGCTTCATGCATGACCTCGCGGCAGGCGCACACTCTTATCGCAATCGCAATAGGAGGCGTTTCATTGCCCGCTCATGCGCAATTGGGGACGGCACCCATTCCATCAGCATTGCCAAACGTCAGTTCGATCAGCCGCGGCAACGCCGCCGGCGTGCTTCAATATTGCATCAAGCACGAACTGGTGAGCAGCGTCGTAGCGGGCACTGTCATCGACGATCTGACGAAGACTCCCGACGTCAGCAAGTCGCCGGACTTTGCGACTGGCGAAGCCGGCCAAATTGTTGGCAGCAAGACTTTCGCAATCGGAACGGCGCCCGCCTATTTGCAGTCGCAGGCGTGTGACATGGTTCTGAAGCAGGCGGAGCAATTCAAATAGTTGAGGCCCTAGACCTCCTTTAGCCGCCGGCCGGCCGTTTCCTTGAGGAACAGAATCGACACGATCACCGAGATCGCGGTGAACACAACCGCGTACCAAAGACCGGTGAACATGTTTCCGGTGATCGCAACGAGCGCGAAGCTCGTGACGGGCAGGAAACCCCCGACCCAGCCGGTCCCCACATGGTATGGAAAGGACATGGCGGTGTAGCGAACGCGTGTCGGGAACATTTCGACGAGTGCCGCAGCTTGCGGGCCATAGAGTGCGGTCGACGCAATGACGAACAACAGCAGAATGATGATGAGGAGCGTCATGTTGGCGTCTCGCGGATCGGCGCCTTTCGGATAGCCGGCCGCCTGCAGCTCAGCGCCGATCGCATCTGCGGTTTTCGCCTTCAGCGCCTTGATCTCCGGCGCAGCGAGTCCTTCGCCGCCCTGAATCGGCACTCCTTCGGTACCGACGAAAACGCGTGTTCGTCCATCCGGCGATGGATTGGTGGTGAACGAGATTCCCTTGCTGACGAGCGTGCTCTTGGCGATGTCGCAGGCGCTGACGAACTTGGCGGTGCCGAGCGGATCGAACTGGACGGAGCAGGACTTGGGATCGGTCTCGACCTTGATCGGAGTGTTGCTCTGCGCTGCAATCAGCGCGGGGTTCGCGGCATTTGCGATCCAGTGCGACGCGGGGAAGTAAAGTACGAGCGCCAGCAGCATACCGCCGACCATGATCGGCTTTCGGCCCATCCGATCGCTGAGCCAGCCGAAATAAACGTAGAGTGGGGCGCTGATGACGGTCATCACGATCAGCAGCAGGTCCTTGGTCTGGCTTGGGAGGCCGACCAGCTTTTCGAGGAACACCTGCATGTAGAAGAAGGTGAAGTACCAGACCGCGCCCTGCGCGCACATGATGCCGAAGAAGGCAATCAGAACGTTCTTCAGATTCTTTTTGGTGCCGAAAGCCTCTTTGAGCGGTGCCCTGGCGATCTCGCCTTCCTCGCGGATGCGCGCGAACTCGGGGCTTTCCGACAGCTTGGCGCGCATCCAGAGCGAGATCACCAACAGAACCGCGGATGCGAGGAACGGGATACGCCAACCCCATGCGCTGAACGCATCCTCGCCCAAGTAGGTGCGGGTGGCGACGATCACCAACAAGGCGGCCAGCAGGCCGAACGAAGCCGACGATTGAATCCAGCCGGTCGACGCTCCGCGCTTGTTGGTTGGCGCGTGCTCGGCGACGTAAATCGCCGCACCCCCATATTCGCCGCCGAGCGCGATGCCCTGGAGGATGCGCAGGATTATGAGAAGGATCGGGGCAAGGGTGCCCGCCTGCGCATAGGTGGGGAGCAGGCCGATAAGGAAGGTCGCTCCACCCATCAGGCTGACCGTGACCAGAAATGCCCCCTTGCGGCCGAGCCGGTCGCCGATGACTCCGAAGATCAGCGCTCCCAAAGGCCGGAATGCAAACGCTGCGGCGAAGAGCGCGAGAGCTGCGATCAGCGCCTGGGTCGGCTCAAGACCCGCAAAGAAGACCCTCGAGATGACCGACGCAAGATTGCCGAAGATGAAGAAGTCGTACCATTCGAACGCCGTTCCCGCTGACGACGCGATAATGACCCGCGCCATCGACCAGGGCCTGTGATGATGATCATCGGCAATGGTGGCCATTTTTCGGTCCCCTCCGCGGGAGAGGATAGCGGCGGTATCGCTTCAGTCCAGCTTGCGGATGGTCCCATCGATATGCGCGACAACCATGCCGAGCTTGCGTGCGACGACATGGTTCGACAGCGACTTGCCGCCGGGCTGAAGCTGGATCTGCTGAGTGATCGACACGTGCCCGTCTCTCATCAGGTAGCGTATCGTCGCCGAATCCCCGTCGACGGCGATATCGACGGGGCCGATTGCGTCGCTGAGGCTGCCGGTGAAATGGTTCGGGCCGACCGGGTGCATGATCCACTTGCGCGTCCTGACCGGCTTGCCTTGTTCGTTGACGGTGTCGATGAGCACGAAGTCGCCGCGATCGCCCTTGCCTCCAATGCTGTCGACGATGAGGGACTTTGGACCGTGGAATGCGACCTTCATCACGTTGTCGCCGTGCGTCTTGCCTGTGAAGAAGTCGAGCATGTCGAGCTTGGGCGCGGGTGCTGCACCAAGAAACATCGCGGACAGCACGGCGATTGCGACCCTCATTGTCGGCCCGCCAGCAGCGCATCGACAACCGTCGGGTCCGCGAGCGTCGACGTATCGCCAAATCCGCTCGTAGCGCCTTCCGCGATCTTGCGGAGGATCCGGCGCATGATCTTACCTGACCGGGTCTTGGGAAGCGCCGGGGTGAAGTGGATTTTCTCCGGCGCGGCGAGCGCGCCGATGTCATGGCGCACTTCCCGCACCAATTCCTTCCGCAGCTCGTCGCTGCCTTGTTCTCCGGCATTGAGCGTCACGTAAGCATAGATCGCCTGGCCCTTGATGTCGTGCGGGTAGCCGACGACGGCTGCCTCGGCGACCTTGTCGTGCGAAACGAGCGAGCTCTCCACCTCGGCAGTTCCGATGCGATGTCCGGAGACGTTGATCACATCGTCGACGCGTCCGGTGATCCAGTAATAGCCGTCTTCGTCCCGGCGGCAGCCGTCGCCAGTAAAATAGAGCCCAGGATAGGCCTTGAAATAGGTCTCGAAGAAACGGCCGTGGTCGTTCCACACGGTGCGCATCTGACCCGGCCATGATGAAGCCAGGCAAAGATTCCCGCTCGCGGGGCCTTCGAGCACCTTGTGCTCGGCATCGACGAGGATCGGTTCCACGCCCGGTAATGGCTTCGTCGCCGATCCTGGCTTCTCTGGCGTCGCGCCAGGGAATGGCGAAATCAGGATTCCGCCGGTTTCCGTCTGCCACCAGGTGTCCACGACTGGGCAGCGACCGTCGCCGACGACGCGCCAGTACCATTCCCATGCATCCGGATTGATCGGCTCTCCGACCGTGCCGAGCAGTCGCAGCGACTTGCGCGAATGGCGTTTCACCCAGTCGTCGCCCTCGCGTTCGAGCGCGCGGATGGCCGTAGGAGCCGTGTAGAAGATCGTCACTCCGAGTCGGTCCACGGTCTCCCAGAACCGGCCAAAATCCGGATAATTGGGGACGCCGTCGAACATCACGCTCGTGGCGCCCATCGCGAGCGGCCCGTAGACGACATAGCTGTGGCCCGTGATCCAGCCGATGTCGGCGGTGCACCAGAAGATGTCGTCCTTCCGATAGTCAAAAACCCAGTCGAAGGTGGTGGCGGCCCAGGTCGCGTAACCCCCCGTGGTGTGAACGACGCCCTTGGGTTTTCCAGTCGAACCCGAGGTGTAGAGAATGAAGAGTGGATCTTCCGCCCTCATGATCTCCGGATTGCACTCGGTTGAAAGGCCGCTGCGCGAGTAGCGGATGTCGCGGCCTTCCTTCATCGGCACCTCGGCGCCGGTGCGGGTAACGACGATTACGGTAGGGACGTCGCGAGACTGAAGCGCTTCATCAACGTTGCGCTTCAGCGGGATGCGCTTGCCGCCACGCACGCCTTCGTCGGCGGTGATGACCGCACAGGCGTCGCAATCTTCAATCCGCCCGGCGAGGCTTTCCGGCGAGAAGCCGCCGAACACGACCGAGTGGATGACGCCGATGCGTGCGCAGGCGAGCATCGCCGCGGCCGCCTCCGGCATCATCGGCATGTAGATCATCACTCGGTCGCCGCGCTTGATCCCGTGCTGCTTCAGCAGGTTCGCGAAACGGCAGGTCTCCTCATACAGCTCGCGATAGGTCCAGCGGTGACCTTGCCCTGGCTCGTCAGCCTCGAAAATGAGCGCGGTCCGGTCGCCGTGCTCAGCCAGGTGACGGTCGAGGCAGTTGACCGACAGGTTGAGCTCGCCGTCGGCGTACCATTCGGTGTGGAAATCATTTTCGTTGAAGGACCAATCGCCGGCTTTGGTCGGGAACTTGTTCCAGGTCAGTCGCCGTGCCTGGTCGAGCCAGAAACGATCCGGATCCGCCCGAACGAGATCGTTCAGCTCCTCCAGCTCGCGGGCGCCAATCCGCGCATTGAAACCCTCGGGCACAGGATGGATCGCTTCGGACATCTTACGCTTCCTGCCGGACTGCTCTTTCCAAAACGCGTTTCGCCTGAACAAGGTGTGGCCGGTCCACCATTTTTCCGCCGACCGACAGCGCCCCCGCGTTCGGATGCGCTTCGAATGCGGCGACGATTTCCTCGGCGTGGCGGATATCGTCCTCGGACGGTGTGAAAGCGAAGTTGATGATGGGAGCCTGTGCGGGGTGAATCGCGAGCTTGCCAGTGAAGCCCTCTCGCCGCGCGGCTTCGGCTTCGGTGCGGAGGCCGTCCTCATTCTTGTAGTCGGCGAAGACCCCATCGACTGGCTGGACGCCGGCGGCAATGGCACCGGCGAGGCACAGCGAGCGCGCCAGCATGTAGGTGAAGCTCAGCTCGCCGTTGGCGTCATATTTTGATGAGGCGCCGAGCGCGGCGGACAGGTCTTCGGCACCCCAGCTCATCGCTGCGAGCGGCGACCTCGGATCGCGATATGACAGCAGTCCGAAGAGGCTGGCCGCGGTTTCGGTGACGATCGCGTGGATCGGGATATTGCCGGTGCGGTGTGCGAGCTGCGTCACGTCGGCGCCGCTCTCGGATTTCGGAAGGACGATTCCGTGGATGTACGCGCTCCCGATGAGCCTCACGTCGTCCTTGTGAAACTCGCTCCCGAGCGGATTTACCCGCACCCACCACTGGGGCCCATTCGACCGTTCGGGCAGACTCCTTAGGATATCGCGCGCGATCTTCTTGCGTTCGGGAACGACACTGTCCTCAAGGTCGAAGATGACTGCGTCCGCCTCGCTCTCGAGCGCCTTGGTGACCTTTCGCTCGCTGTCGGCCGGGACGAACAGCCAGGATCGGGGCTCGCTCATTCGGGCTTCTTCAAAAGCAGCGCGGTGCGCGTGCATTCGCACACCAGCTCGCCGCGCTGGTTGAAGCTGCGGTGCGCCCAGGTGACGATTCCCGCATTCGAACGCGATTTGCTCCCGCGCACGGCAATGCACTCGGTCTCACTGCGGAGTGTGTCGCCGATGAACACCGGGTTTGGGAAAACGAGCTTGTCGTAGCCCAAGTTGGCAACGAGCGTGCCGAGCGTCGTATCGTGAACGCTGACGCCGACCATGAGGCTGAACGTGAAGCAGGAGTTCACCAGCCGATGTCCAAACTCCGTGTGGCGTGCAGCCTCCCGGTCCAGGTGAAGCGGCTGTGGATTGTGGGTGAGTGTCGTGATCAGGACGTTGTCGGTCTCAGTAACCGTGCGCGTGATCGAATGATCAATGCGGTCGCCGACCTGCCACTCATCGAAATAACGCCCAGCCATGGGCGCCTCTCCTAAGCGGGCAATAGTAGCTCGGCAACGGCTTCGGTGATGGCCGAGCCATCGAGCCGGTAAGCGGCATAAAGATCGGCAAGGTTGCCCGTCTGCCCAAACTTCTCGACGCCCAGGGGCGCGACTCGCTGGCCGAGGACTCCGCCGATCCAGGAAAGCGAAGCCGGTGCGGCATCCGCCATCGTGACTAGGCCGGCGTGCGGCGGAAGGGCGGAGAGGAGCCGCTCGATGTGGCTCGCTTGACGCTCGCCCTTCCACCGCGCGGCCTGTGCTGAGGTCCAGCCGCGATGGAGCAGGTCGGGCGAGGTAACGGCGAGCAGGCCAAGTCCGGGTACGTCATCCTTTAGCTCATCCCAGGCGGCGAGCGCTTCGGGCATGACGGCTCCCATGGCGACGATCGCCGCCTCGGCGTTGGTGCCCGGCTCGCGAAGCCAGTAGCCGCCCGCCAGAGCGCCCTCGCGCCAGCTGTCGCCGCTGCGTTCGATCTGCTGGATCGAACGGGTCGAGAGGCGAAGATAGGTGCTTTCGCCATTGGGGTCGTCGATCAGGCGGAATGCCTGCTCCATCATCGCCGCGAGCTCATCGGCATAGGCCGGCTCGTAGTGGCGGAGCCCAGGCTGACCGAGCGCAATCAGCGGCGGGTTGATCGATTGGTGCGCGCCGCCTTCAGGCCCAAGCGTGATGCCGCTCGGCGTGGCGACGAGCAGAAAGCGCGCGTCCTGGTAGCAAGCATAGTTCAGCGCATCGAGCCCGCGGGCAATGAATGGGTCGTAGAGGGTTCCGATCGGGAACAGACGCTCTCCGAACAGGTCACCCGACAGGCCGGCGGCGGCGAGCATGAGGAAAAGGTTGCTCTCTGCAATGCCGAGCTCGATATGTTGGCCTTTGTTGCTCGCACTCCACTTTTGCGCGGATGCAATTTTTGCATTCGCGAAGGCGTCAGCCATTTCGCTGCGCCGGAAGAGACCGCGCTGGTTCACCCAAGCCCCGAGATTGGTTGAGACTGTTACGTCGGGCGAAGTTGTGACGATGCGGTCGGCGAACTCGGCGCCGGACTTCGAAAGGTCGAGCAGGATCCGGCCGAACGCTGCCTGCGTCGATTGTTCTTCACCGGTTGGTGCGGGGACTGCTGGAATGCTAAACTTTCCAAAGCTGCGCGAGCGTCTTTCACGAGCGATCCGCGTACGGTCCAGCAGTGCTTCGACGCCGGTGCGGGCATTGTCTCCAATGCCTTCGAGAAGCTCCCACTCATGACCTTCCCGCACGCTCATTGTGTCACGGAGCGCCGCGAGCTGCGTCGGGTTCATCAGGCCCGCGTGATTGTCCTTGTGGCCGGCGAAAGGCAGGCCGTAGCCTTTGATCGTCCAGGCAATGAAGAGGGTGGGGACGTCGTCCTGCGACGCGTCGAACGCTTGGACCAAACTCTCCATGCAATGGCCGCCGAGATCGGAGAAGAGCGCTGCAAGGGCCGCGTCGTCAAATTCTTTCAAGAAGGGCGCCGCAGCCTTGCCAAGCTCGGCCTGAACCCGCGTTCGCCATGCCGCGCCGCCTTGATAATGAAGCGCGGACAGGTCCGCGTTGGAGAGCTTCTCAAACCAGCTTTTCAGACTGGAATGCTTGTCGAGTGCCGCGGCGAGACGTTTGCCGTAGCGCAGCTCGATGACGCGCCATCCACAGCTGCGGAAGATCTCGTCGAAACGCTCGAACATGCGGTCGGCGCTGGTCGCGTCGAGACTCTGGCGATTGTAGTCGACGATCCACCACAGGTTGCGGACATCGTACTTGTAGCCCTCGATCAGGGCTTCATAGATGTTGCCCTCGTCGAGCTCGGCGTCTCCGATCAGCGCGATGAAGCGTCCGCGGTCCTTTTCGTCGAACCAGTCGTGGGCGGTCAGATAGTCCTGCACCAAGCTGGCGAACAACGTGATCGCAACACCCAGGCCGACCGAGCCCGTGGAGAAATCGACAGGGATCCTGTCCTTGGTCCGGCTTGGATAGCTCTGGGCGCCGCCAAACCCGCGGAAATTCTCGAGCGTCTCACGTGACTGGGACCCGAGCAAGTAATGGATGGCATGGAGTACCGGGCCCGCATGCGGCTTCACGGCCACGCGGTCGCTGGGCCCGAGCGCGTGGAAATAGAGCGCTGCCATGATCGCGGTCATCGAGGCGCAGCTCGCCTGGTGACCGCCGACCTTCAGCCCATCGTCGTTTGGCCGGATATGGTTCGCGTGATGGATCGTCCAGGCCGACAGCCACCGCAGGCGGTCGTCGAGGATCTTCAGCGCTTCGATGTCGGTCGTCACGGGCTTGAGCATGGCGAATCCCTAGCGGCTCGGAAGCCCGCCGAAAATCCTAAGCCGCCTGGTTCTGGTCCTGCACAGCGTCGAAACGAGCCTGCGCCGCGTGGATCGCTTCGACATTGTCTACCGCCCATGTCGCGAGCCCGCAGATCGGCTTCTGAAGCGAACGGCCGAGCTCGGTCAGCTCATAGTCGACTCGAGGCGGAATCGTCGGAGTTACAGTCCTGCTGACCAGCCCGTCGCGTTCGAGGTTGCGCAACGTCAGTGTCAGCATCCGCTGCGACACGCTCGGGATCTCGCGGCGCAGCTCGTTGAATCGTTTCGAGCCCTCGCCGAGCGTCTGGACGACGAGCACGGTCCACTTGTCGCCGATGCGCGCGAGCAGGGTGCTGATGGTCCGGCAAACGGGGTTGGTCGGGTCTTTCATTTCGCGGTTCCTTGGGTGTTACCGTCTCACAAATTTGTTCGTCAGCCACAAGAAAGTGCTTTCTTGCGGGGGTTTCACTGGTAGTTATTTAGGGTGCCTCGGTAACAATTCCATACCAAGGAGGCAATAGTGACCATCTTGCATATCGACGCCAGCATCAATGGTGAAAACAGTGCCAGCCGCGCCATTTCCCGCTCGATCGTCGAGCAGGTCAAGGGCTCCAATTGGGGCGAGCAACTCGTCTATCGCGATCTTGCCGCCAACCCGCTTCCGCATCTCACCCTCGATGCGTTTGCCGACACGTCGGTGCTCGACGAGTTCCTGGCCGCGGACGTGATCGTGATCGGAGCGCCCATGTACAACTTCACGCTTCCGACCCAGCTCAAATCGTGGATCGACCGGATCGTCATTGCTGGGACGACCTTCCGCTACACCGAGAACGGCCCAGAGGGCTTAGCCAATGGCAAGCGCGTGATCATCGCAATGGCACGCGGCGGCTTCTACGATGAGGGCTCTCCTGCGGCCTCGCTCGAACATCTCGAGACATATCTGCGCGGCATTTTCAATTTCATCGGAATCGAACCCGAGTTTGTCGTGGCGGACGGCCTCGCCATCGGTCCCGAGCAACGCGATTCCTCGATCAATCAGGCGCTCGGCGACACTATCCGACTCGCCGCCTGATCGCTTCCGGCGCGGCTCGCTTGCTCGCTCCCGCAAGCGACCGCCGCCGAAAAGTCCCGGCGCTTCGTCTCATCCCCTCCACGGAGCGTCGGGACCGTATATTACAATTGCGAACGCAGCGGCTGTTGACGCGTTGAATGCTTGAAAGGAGCAAGTCATGGCCGAACTTGACGCAAAACACCGCAATGACCTGGACGAGGATCAGTTCGCGTTTCCCAAGGAGCGCAAGGAGCCGCTCAACAACGCCAGCCATGTGCGCAACGCGATCGCCCGCTTCGACCAGGTCGAAGGCGTCTCCGATTCCGAGAAGGACGAGGCCTGGAGCCGCATCAAGCGCGCCGCCCAGAAACACGGCGTCGAGGTTCATGAGAAGAGCTGGCACGAGCTCGGCAAAAAGAGCTGAGGTAGAAGGTTGAAATAACCCGACGCGCCTCGCTAGGGGGTGATGTAATGCGTGCGCAGTCGATGAATCGGAGCGCGTGACAGGCTCCGACGACGATCTCCTGCAGTTCATTGCAGCGAGCTTTCCGTCCGTCTGGGCGCTCGAGTTGCTGCTCGCCCTTCGTCGCGAGAGACGCGCCTGGACTCATGACGAGCTCGTCGCAACGCTGCGCGCCAGCGACTTGGTCGTCAGCAAGTCCGTCAATGCTCTGGTGGCGGCGGGGCTTGCATCACGCGAGGGAGAAGGCATCGTCTATCTTCCGGTGAACGGCGCCGTCGAAAAAAGTGCCGAGCGCACTGAGCAGCTCTATCGCACGCGGCCGAACAGGGTCCGGCGCGCCATCGTCGCTGCGAGCACCAGCACGGCCGCCGCTTTTGCCGACGCGTTCAAGCTTCGAAGGGACAAGGATGACTGAGATCTTTCCGACGGTCGTCTACATCCTTTGTTTCCTGACCAGCGCCGCCTGCGCGTGGCTGCTGGGGCGCAGCTATCGGCGCAATGGAACGCGGCTGCTGCTGTGGAGCAGCATCTGTTTCGGGTTCCTGGCCGCCAACAATCTGGCACTGGTCCTCGACCTCGTCGTATGGCCCGAGGACGTCGACCTCCGGGTGCTCCGACTGCTGCTCGCGCTATGTGCCGTTGTTTCCCTGATCTGGGGTTTTGTCTGGGAAGTCGAGGAGGAATGACGGCATGACGCTCTACGACTTCTTGTCCGGCGCGGTCGGGTTCGGGTTCTTCGTGTGCGCGCTGTTCTTCCTGCGCTTTTGGAGACGCACGCAAGACGAGCTGTTCCTCGCCTTCGCCCTCGCGTTCGGACTCCTCGGCACCGGCCAGACCATCCTCGCGCTCGCGAACATACCGACGGAGGAGCGCGGCTCGCTCTATCTTTTTCGGCTGGCGGCATTCGCGGTCATTATCCTCGCGATTCTTCGCAAGAACCGGAGTGCAAGAACTTAGGCGGAGAGCAGTCGCAGCGGGTTCTCGATGTAGCCCTTCAGCGTCTGCATGAAGCTCGCCGCGTCCCAGCCGTCGACGACTCGATGGTCACAGGAGAGCGAAAGGTTCATGCGCTTCCTGACCTCGATCTCGCCGTCGCTAGGCACGAGCTTGTCCTCGATCTTGTTGACCGCAACGATGGCAACCTGGGGCGGATTTACGACCGGGGTCGAAGCGATGCCGCCCATCGGGCCGAGGCTCGAAACGGTGAAGGTGGCGCCACTGAGTTCGTCACGCGTTGCCTTGCCGGTCCGTGCAGCCTCCGAAAGGCGCACGATCTCCGACGCGAGATCCCAGATGGAGCGCGACTGCGCGTCGCGAATGGTCGCAACCATCAGGCCGTTCGACGTCTGCGTGGCCATACCCATATGAACGGACCCATGGCGGGTGACCACCATCGCCTCATCATCGAACGTCGCATTCAACATCGGCCATTCGGCCAGGCCGCGCGACAATCCAGTTATCAGGAAAGGAAGAAGGGTCAGCTTTGAATTGGAGCCGCGGTCGCGATTCATCATCGCGCGAGTCTCCTCGAGCGCTGTGACGTCGAACTCCTCAACCAACGTGAAGTGCTGAATGCGCCGATTTGCCTCGGCCATATTCTCCGCGATCTTCCGGCGGAGCCCCACGACCTTGATGGTCTCGTCCTGGCGCGAGGCCGCGGCGCCGCGGGTCGGTACGCTTCCGCCGTTGTAAAGCAGATAAGCATCGAGGTCCGAGTGGCGGATGCGGTCGGAGGTCGTCTTTACTTGCGCCAGGTCGATTCCGAGATCGCGAGCGCGCAGGCGCACCGCCGGTGACGCAAGCACCTTTTCGTGCGCCGGTTCCTTATTCGCGACTTCCGGTTCGACGCGTGGTGCAGGAGTGGGCTTCGGCGCCTCTCGAGCCTCGTCGGCTGCAACAACGGGAATCTCGTCGGCCTGCTCCGGCGTTGCCTCGATTGCGCCATCGGCGAGTGGCCGCTCGTCCTTGCTGTCTTCGACCGGTTCGGCGGCGCGATCGGCGCCCTCGGTCTCGATGACGACGAGCACCGATCCGATCGGCACCTGGTCGCCGACTTCTCCGGCGAGTTCGACCACCTTGCCGGCGACAGGTGATTCCATCTCCACGGTCGCCTTGTCGGTCATCATGTCGGCGACCTGCTGGTCCTCGGCGATCTCGTCGCCGACCTTCACGTGCCAGGCGACGATCTCAGCCTCGGCAATGCCTTCGCCGATGTCGGGCAGCTTGAATTCGTAGCGAGCCATCAGTCGGCCATCACTTTCTCAAGGGCGCGTTTCATGCGCCTGGGGCCGGGGAAATAGGCCCATTCGTAGGCGTGGGGATAAGGCGTGTCCCAGCCGGTCACGCGCTCGACCGGCGCTTCGAGTTGATAGAAGCAGCGCTCCTGAACGAGCGCGCTCAATTCGGATGCGAACCCGGACGTGCGCGGCGCTTCCTGCGCGATGAGGCAGCGGCCTGTCTTTGCGATCGACTGCTCGATCGTTTTGATGTCCAGCGGCACGAGTGTGCGCAGGTCGATCACTTCGGCGTCGAGGCCCTGGTCCTCAACCGCGGCAAGCGCAACATGGACCATCGTGCCGTAGGCAAGGACCGTTACCGCTTCGCCCTCGCGAACCACCGACGCCTTGCCGAGCGGTATAGCGTAATGGCCTTCAGGAACCTCGCTGGCCGGGTGCTTGGACCATGGCTTCACCGGCCGGTCGTGATGGCCGTCGAACGGGCCGTTGTAGATGCGCTTGGGCTCGAAGAAGATGACAGGGTCCGGATCCTCGACCGCCGAGATCAGCAGTCCCTTGGCGTCATAGGGAGTCGCGGGAACAACCACTTTCAGTCCAGCGATGTGCGTGAACAGGCTCTCGGGCGACTGGCTGTGGGTCTGTCCGCCGAAAATGCCGCCGCCGTAGGGCGTGCGGATGACCATCGGCATGGTCCATTCGCCGCCGGTGCGGTAGCGCATCTTGGCGACCTCGCTGCCGATCTGGTCGTAGCCTGGATAGATGTAGTCGGCGAACTGTATCTCGACGACGGGCTTGATCCCGTAAGCCGCCATCCCTACCGCCGCCGCGACGATGCCGCCCTCGCTGATCGGCGCGTCAAACACGCGAGTCTTTCCGAACTCTTTTTGAAGCCCTTCGGTTACCCGGAAGACACCGCCGAAATAGCCGGCGTCCTCGCCGAACACGACCACGTCCTCGTCACGGCGCATCATCACCTTGTGGGCGTCGTTGAGCGCCTGGATCATGTTCATCGTCGACATCAGTCGCGGCCCTCGGCAAGCGCCTGCTCGCGCTGCTCGGCGATGTGCCACGGGACGTCGGCGTAGACGTCGTCGAACATGGACTCGACATTGTCCTTGCCTTGCTGGGGCAAGATGCCGAGCTTTTCGGATTCCTTCTGCGCGGCACGGACGGCCGCGTCACATTCGGCCGTCATCGCCGAGTGCCGCTCCTCGTCCCATTCGCCGATGACGACGAGATGCTGTTTCAGTCGCTCGATCGGGTCGCCGAGCGGCCAGGCCTTCGCTTCATTGCTCGGGCGGTAGCCGGACGGATCGTCCGAAGTCGAATGACCTTCGGCGCGATAGGTGAAGAACTCAATGAGCGTCGGGCCAAGGTTCGAACGAGCGCGCTCCGAGGCCCATTTCACCGCCCCATAAACGGCGAGCGCATCATTGCCGTCGATCCGGAGGCCGGCAATGCCATAGCCGATCGCGCGCTGGGCGAAGGTGGCCTTCTCGGCGCCGGCGATTCCGGAGAAGCTCGAGATTGCCCATTGATTGTTCACGACCGCGAGCACGACCGGCACATCGTAGACAGCGGCGAAGGTCAGGGCGGAATGGAAGTCGCCTTCTGCCGTCGCTCCGTCGCCGACCCAACCCATGGCGATGCGGCTGTCGCCTTTGATCGCAGAGGCCATGGCCCAGCCCACCGCTTGGGGGAATTGGGTCCCGAGATTGCCCGAAATCGAGAAGAACCCATGCGCCTTGTCCGAGTACATGATCGGGAGCTGGCGCCCCTGCAGCTTGTCGCCGGGGTTCGAGTATATCTGGTTCATCATCTCCGTCAGCGGATAGTTGCGCGCGATGAGCAGCCCCTGCTGACGGTAGGTCGGGAAGTGCATGTCCTCGCGGTCGAGCGCGTTCTGCGCCGCAACCGCGATCGCCTCCTCGCCGGTGCACTTCATGTAGAAGCTAGTCTTCCCCTGGCGTTGGGCACGGTACATGCGGTCGTCGAAGATCCGCACCGTGACCATGTCGCGGAGCATCTTGCGCAGGGTTTCGGGATCGAGCTTCGGATCCCACGGTCCTACGGCTTTGTTGTCGTCGCCAAGTACGCGGACGAGCGCAGTCGTAAGGGGATGAGTCTCGGTGGCGGCGGCGGCGACATCCGGACGCGGCGTGGTCCCCGCAGCCGGAATCTTCAACGAAGAGAAGTCGGGCGTGTCGCCGGGCCGGAACGGCGGCTCGGGCACGTGCAGCGCGAGCTTCGGCGCATTGCGGCGCAGGGAAGGGTCTTTGTCGCTCATGAGTCCGGCGAGCGCTTAGTCCTGACTCGCGAACGCGGCAACTGGGAGTGACAAGTATACTTTACATTGGCTCCGTAAGGTGGTCTTCGTTGACGCTCGAATGCGCGTGCGAGTAGGGCGCCCGACATGGCTGATCCCAACAATACACCGCCCGATCGACTCTCGCTCGACCCGCGCAGCGACTATTATGACGAGGCGCTCCTGAGCCGGGGCGTAGGGATTAAGTTCAACGGCCAGGAGAAGACCAGCGTCATCGAATATTGCATTTCCGAAGGCTGGATCCGCGTGCCCGCCGGTCGCAGTCGCGATCGCTACGGTCAGCCGATGACACTCAAGCTCAACGGCCAGGTCGAGCCGTATTTCGAGAACCCGCCTCAGGAAGCAAAGGGCGAAGAGGGCGCTGCTTCCGACGAGTAAGCGGTTTTAGGATGGCGAGCTGGTTTCGGAGGCGGGAATCGTCGGCTCCGCCTCCGATGGATAAGACGGCTGCGATCGCTTGTGCTCGCGCCACTTCTTGAACGCCCAGCCTCCGAGCGCCAGCGCTGCGAGCGTGGGCACGCTCCGCTTTGCGATTGTGGCCGCGCCAAAGCCGAGAATCGCACCCTTCGCGCCTTGGTTGGGGCCCGCGATCTTCTCTCCCAGCCACGCGCCAGCAAGCTTGCCCAACATCACTGTTCCTCCTGATCCAAGGCCTCTCGCTCTGGACGCGCCGGGCGTGGCGAATGTTCCCAAGTGATGCGTGGCGGATTTCGCCAAGTCTTGGTCGTGAAATGCGCCAACTGGCGCGCTTTACAATAATTTTTCGCAGTTTTTCGGGATTGGCACGCCCCTTGAATAGCATTGGGCATCGGAACGCCGGTCAACGGCAGCCGAAAAAAGGAGATTAGAAATGTCGTCGCAGTCGCCACTCACCCGCACCCTGGTCGCCATCGTCGCGGCGCTCGCCATGAGCACGGTCGCGATCGGCGCAGCCGTTGGCCCGGCCCAGGCCAATGCCAATCCCGTAAAGGTTTCCGTCAATGCCTGAACTCGAAGTCCTCGAAGCCCATGTTCCGGTCCGCACGCCGCGGCTGGTGAAGGTGGAAGAGACCGCCCCAGATACAATGGCGCCGCGGCTCGCCCCCATCGCCACCTGGTTCAGCGGCCCCGTGTTCAGCCGCGCCCGTGACATCTTCGCGGCGAACATGACCGAGCTTCTCGACCGGTCGGAAGACCCTGCGAAGATGATCCGCATGATCATCCTCGAGATGGAAGAGACGCTTGTGGATGTCCGGGCTTCGGCGGCTCGCCAGATCGCCGATATCAAGGAGATGCGGCGGGCTTGTTCGAGGCTGGATCAGATCCAGACCGACTGGACCGCCAAGGCGGAGCTGGCGCTCAGCAAGGAGCGCGAGGACCTTGCCAAGGCAGCTCTGATCGAGCGGCAAAAGGCAGCCGAGATGGCTGAAGGATTGCACGCCGAGATCGACCAGATCGAAAAGGTGCTCCGCGGCTATGAGGCCGACATCGCCAAGCTTCAATCGAAGCTGCGCGAGGCTCGTGCCAGGCAGAATGCCATCGCGGCCCGGTTCGAAAGCGCCGTTACTCGGGCGAAGGCGCGCGAGATCATGCACGGTAATCGCACGCTCGAAGCTTTCTCGAAGTTCGAGTTGTTAGAGCGCCGTGCCGACTTCGCGGAAGGCCGTGCAGAGGCCCTTGGAATCAGCACTCTCGAAGACGAAATTCACGAGCTCAAGGCCGCCGAAGCAGTGACCCAAGAGCTCGAAGCCATGAAAGCCGCGCTTAAGACGCGGGTGCAGTAAGGAAGGTAAGGGGAATGATGGCCCGCAAGATTTATCCGTATTCGCTCGACAGCAAGGACGCGAAGATTGCAGGCGTCTGCTCGACGCTGGGCAACCGCTTCGGCATCGACCCAACCTTCATTCGGATCGCCTGGATTGCGGTTCCGCTGCTAACCCACATCCCCATCAGCTTCGCGCTGATCGCTTACGCGGCCGTCGGCGTGTACCTCGCGGTGCAGAAGAAGCGGTCGATGACAGGCGAAAGCCGCATGAGTGACTTCGACCGGATGGACCAGGTCGTGAATCGGAAGCCCACGGTGCACGCGATGCGGACCGAGCTGGATCCGACCGACCGCCGGCTGATGGCGATCGACCACCACATCAACAGTCAGAACGATGAGCTGGCGCGCGAGATCGAGGCGCTCCGGCAGGAGGAGAAGTGATGGACCCGCTGACGATTGGAGTGCTGTCGGCGAGCGTGATCGCCGGACTTGGAGGAGCGAGCGTCGCTGGCCTGAAGGCCTGGAACGGATGGCTCGAGCTCAAGAAGATGGAGCTGGCGCAGATGA
>JBEDUM010000112.1:0-24367 GCA_040414585.1 Sphingomicrobium sp.
TCCTGTTCGAAGCGAGCCGGACGGTCGAGTCCTGAGGACGGAGCGAATGCGCTCAGGCCTGGTGGATTGCCTTCACCACCTGGTAGCTTTCGAGGCCCTCTTTTCCGCCTTCGCTGCCGAAGCCTGAATCCTTCACTCCACCGAACGGCGTGTCTGCGCCGCTGATCGCGAAAGTGTTGATGCCGACCATGCCGCTTTCGACCAGGTCGCCGATCAGGTTCGCGCGGCGGCCGTTCTCGGTGAAGGCGAACGCCGCGAGGCCGTAGGGCAGGCGGTTGGCTTGGCTGATCGCTTCTTCGAACGTGTCGAACGAGCGCGAAACGGCGACAGGGCCGAACGGCTCGTCGTTCATGATGTTCGCTTCGTTGGGAACGTCGGCGAGCAAAGTCGGCTGGAAGAAGAAGCCGCCGTCGCCGCGTTCGCCGCCCGCCAGGACGCGTGCGCCCTTGGCCTTGGCGTCCTGCACGAGGCTCTCGATGGCGTCGGGACGGCGCCTGTTGGCGAGCGGGCCCATCTTCACGCCCTCTTCGAGGCCGTTGCCGACCTTCACCTTCTGCGTGCGCTCGGCAAAGCCCTTCACGAAGGCGTCGTAGATTCCGCTCTGCACGTAGAAGCGGGTTGGCGAGACGCACACCTGGCCGGCGTTCCGGAACTTCTGCGGGACGACCATGTCGAGCGTCTTCTCGAGATCGCAATCGTCGAAGATCAGCACCGGTGCGTGGCCGCCGAGCTCCATGGTGACGCGGGTCATGCTATCGGCGCACAGACGCATGAGGTGTTTGCCGACGTTGGTCGAGCCGGTGAAGCTTACCTTGCGGATCACTCGGCTGGCGATGAGCGTTTCGCTGACCAGATTGGCGTCGCCGTGGACGAGCTGGGCCACGCCGTTGGGAATGCCCGCATCGGCGAGCGCCCGGAACAATTCGGTCCCGACGCCAGGTGTTTCGTGAGGCGGACGCGAGATGACCGTGCAGCCCGCGGCGAGCGCGGCGCTGACCTTCTTCGCCAGCAGGTAGATTGGGAAGTTCCACGGTGTGAACGTCGCGGTCGGGCCGACCGGCTGGCGGATCACCCGGCTGAGCTGGCCCGCCGGGCGGACGAGCGTGCGGCCATAATCGCGCTTGGCGTCCTCGGCATACCAGTCGAACAGCTGGGCGGAGGCGAGGACCTCGAGCTTGGCCTCGGTGAGCGGCTTTCCCTGCTCCTGAGTCATTGTCCTCGCGACGACGTCAGCACGCTCGCGCAATAGCGCCGCAGCCTTGTGCAGGATCGCGCCGCGCTTCTCGACGTCCAGCGCCTTCCATTCAGGCCACGCCCGGTCGGAGGCGGCAAGCGCCTCGTCCAGATCGGCCTTGGTCGCATAGGGGACTTCGGCGATCGGGCTCGCGTCCACCGGGTTGACCACCGGGTGCGCATCGCGGCCTTCGCCCGATTTCCACACGCCGTCGATGAAGAGCTTGAGGTCTGTTTCGTATCCCATGCGGCGCCAGATAGGCTTTGGTTGAAACGGCTGCAACGCCCCGCTACCGCTACTGACAAAGGAGAAAGCAGCCGATGACGAAACAGGAGCTGGTTCAGCGCATGCAAGAGGGTCAGGCATGGATCCCGGGCAAGCGCGTGAAGATCGACTTCGGGGGCGATCAGGGCGCGATCATGCTCGACGGCGCGGCTCAGCAAGTCAGCGACGAAGACGGCGCCGCGGACACCACGATCAAGGTCGGCTGGGACGATTGGCAGCAGCTCGCAGCGGGGCAGCTCGACGGCATGACCGCGTTCATGATGGGCAAGCTCAAGGTCGAAGGCGATATGTCGAACGCCATGCAGCTCCAGGGCGTGCTGTCGAAGCTGAAAAGCTAGTTCGTCGAACTGTCGTTGCGAGTTCAGTCACGGCAATTCAGCGATGCGGAATGCGGTTGCCGCTCGTCGCATTGCTTCTCATTCCCACTTCGGCGTTCGGGCAGCCCGCGCTTGATGCCCGTGCCGCACAGGCGATCATCGCGGGCTGCGTCTCGCAATCAACGCCGAAGATGCAGAGCCATGCCATCGTCGTTGTCGATACGGGCGGTCATGTGATCGCGGCGCTGCGGATGGACGGGAACGCGAGCGGCATCTTCGACTTCGCGCTCGCCAAGGCCCAGGCGGCCGCCGCGTGGGGCTTCTCGACAGCGCAGATGGTCGAGGCGGCGAAGGGCACTCCAGGGTTTGCGAATGCGCCGCATGTCGTGACGGTCCCAGGCGGCGTCCCGGTCTGGTCGGCGGAGGGTAAGGTCCGGATCGGGGCGGTCGGCGTATCAGGCGAGGCGCCCGCCGACGACGCGGAATGCGCCGAAGCGGGCGTGCGAGCGGCGGGATTGCGGACGGCCCATTCTTGACCCGTACGGCTGCGCTTCTATTGGCGGCGCATGCAAAAAATTTATGCGAATGCTGAAGCCGCGCTCGAAGGCCTGCTGTCGGATGGCATGATCATCGCGGCGGGCGGCTTCGGTTTGTGCGGCATCCCCGAGCGGCTCATCGACGCGATCCAGGCGAGCGGCGTCAGGGACCTGACCATCGCTTCTAACAATGCCGGCATCGACAATGAAGGGCTCGGCAAGCTGCTGCGCACCCGGCAGGTGAAGAAGATGATCTCGTCCTATGTCGGCGAGAACAAGGAGTTCGAGCGGCAATTCCTAGCTGGCGAGATCGAAGTCGAGTTCACGCCGCAGGGAACGCTCGCCGAGCGGATGCGCGCAGGCGGCGCCGGGATCCCGGGCTTCTATACAAAGACAGGCGTTGGGACGCAGGTCGCCGAGGGCAAGGAGCACAAGGAGTTCGACGGCGAGACTTACGTGCTCGAGCGCGGCATCCGCGCCGACCTCAGCATCGTCAAGGGGTGGAAGGCCGATGAGACCGGCAACCTTATGTTCCGCAAGACCTCGCGCAACTTCAACTTGCCCGCAGCGACCTGTGGCAAGATCTGCATTGCCGAGGTCGAGGAGATCGTTCCGGTGGGAAGCCTGGACCCGGACTGCATCCATTTGCCGTCGATCTTCGTGAACCGGCTGATCAAAGGCGGACCCTACGACAAGAAAATCGAGTTTCGTACCGTCCGGCAGCATGAGGCGGCGTAACTTTCCTGTTCCCCGGCGAAGGCCGGGGCCCAGGCGGCGCTACCGCGCCGATATTTGTTTTGGACTGGACCCCGGCCTTCGCCGGGGAACTGGAGTGAATGATGGCGACTGAAGCGATCACCAAGGGCTGGACCCGCGACCAGATGGCGCAGCGCGCAGCGAAGGAGCTGCGCGACGGTTACTACGTCAATCTCGGGATCGGCATTCCTACGCTGGTCGCGAACTATGTGCCCGCGGGCATGACCGTGACCTTGCAGAGCGAGAACGGGATGCTCGGGATCGGACCATTCCCCTATGATGACGAGGTCGATCCCGACCTCATCAATGCGGGCAAGCAGACGATTAGCGAGCTTCCTCAGTCTAGCTATTTCGACAGCGCGACCAGCTTCGCCATGATCCGCGGCGGGCACATCGACCTTGCAGTCCTCGGCGGCATGGAAGTCAGCGAGAAAGGCGACCTCGCCAACTGGATGGTTCCTGGCAAGATGATCAAGGGCATGGGCGGCGCGATGGACCTCGTCGCGGGTGTCAAGAAGATCATCGTCGTGATGGAGCATGTTTCAAAGAACGGTGATCCGAAGTTCATTCCGGAGTGCACGCTTCCCCTCACCGGCAAGAACGTGGTCGACATGATCATCACCGACCTCGCCGTGTTCCAGCGGCGGGACCACGATAGTCCATTCAAGCTGGTAGAACTCGCGCCTGGAGTGACTCGGGAGGAAGTGCGCGAGAAGACGACGGCGAAGTACGTGGAGTAATATTGTGCTCCTGTGAAGGCAGGAGCCCAGACGCGCGTAGCGCTTGGTCACCTTAGCTGGACTGGACCCCTGCCTTCGCAGGGGTACAAGGCAGGCGTGAAAGCACTTCTCTCCCACGAACCCGGCGGCCCCGAGACGCTTCGACTGGATGAGATAACCGACCCGAGGCCGGGACCTGGGGAGTTGCTGGTGCTGGTGCGTGCCTGCTCGATCAACTATCCCGACGTGCTCATCATCGAAGACAAGTACCAGCTCAAGCCGCCGCGGCCGTTCGCGCCGGGAAGCGAGATCGCGGGAGAAGTCGAGGCGGTCGGCGAGGGCGTCACCAGCTGGTCCGCCGGCGACCGGCTGATCGCGGCGACCGGCTTCGGCGGCCTTGTGGAGAAGATGGTCATTCCGGCGGCCCGCGCAATTCCGCTGCCGCCGGAGCGCAGCTTCGCCGAAGGCTCGGCATTGCTGTTGACCTATGCGACGGCGATTCACGCGCTGGTCGACCGGGGACGGCTTCAATCCGGCGACACGCTCCTGGTGCTCGGCGCAGCAGGCGGCGTCGGATTGGCTGCAGTCGAGATCGGTAAGGCGCTCGGCGCACGCGTCATCGCGGCAGTGTCATCCGACGAGAAGGCCGCGGCTGCGCGCGAGGCAGGGGCCGACGAAGCGGTCGTTTATGGCAGCGGTCAAGTCGATCCGAAGGGTCTGTCGCAGCTGTTCAAGGAAGCGGTGGGAGCGGCGGGTGCCAAAGTGATCTTCGATCCGGTCGGCGGGGATTACAGCGAGGCGGCACTGCGCAGCATTGCATGGGGAGGGCGGTTTCTCGTCGTCGGCTTCCCGGCAGGAATCGCAAAGCTGCCGCTCAATCTGACCCTACTCAAAAGCTGCGACGTGTGCGGCGTCTTCTGGGGTGGGTTTGGGGTACAACACCCGAAGCGCAACGCCGGGCATGTCGAGCAGCTGTTCCGGTGGTGGGCCGAGGGCAAGATCGCGCCGAAGATCAGCGCGACCTATCCGCTGGAGCGGGCGGGAGAGGCGATCGCTGCGCTGCGCGACCGAAAGGCGATCGGCAAGCTGGTGGTTACGCTAGGAGACTCATGAGCAGCCCGGACGAATCCGGCTATGGTTCGCCCACTGTCCCTCCCGGCGCTGTGTTCGTCACGTGCGACGACCCGATCCGGGTATTTCCCTCCGCCGCGGCGGCCGCACGCCATCTGGAAACCATCGATACCGAGGATGAACCATGTCCGGTTGCATACGGTCCCCAAGGCGAGATCTATGGCGTCCGGTACGAAGGGACTCGCGTCCACATCGAGCTTGCTGATGAGCCAAGCAGGCCGGATGAACTCAAGGACTGCCTCCTCCACTATCTGGACTGTTGCGAAGACCCGGGAGACGCGACCGACACTCTCGACCGCCTGGTGAATGACGCCTGGCGGATCGAGCGAGACTATTGGCAGCGGATGCAACCAGACGGCGGAGGAGCCGGCACCCGCATCTCGGGCTGGACCTGGATCGGATCAGCGCTTGTTCTTGCAGTGATCCTGTACCTCTTGTTCCGCACATTGCGCTGATTTTCCGAAGCAGTTTCGCGCTTCGTGGGGATACCGCGTTGCCTACGCGGCCGGTCCGCCCTATCTCGCCTGGCAAATGTACAAGGGAAACGCATGACCACTTTCGACGACCGCGAGAAAGGGTTCGAGAGCAAATTCGCTCACGACGAGGAGATGAGATTTCGCATTGTGGCGCGACGCAACCGGCTACTCGGCGAGTGGGCGGCGCGGAAGATGGGCCTTTCCGAAGCAGAGACCGAATCCTATGCGAAGGACGTCGTGCGCGCGGACTTCGAGAATTCGGGCGAGCATGACGTGATCCGCAAGGTGCTGGGCGATCTCACCTCCGCTGGCGTCGATTGCGACGAAGAGAACGTCGCCGACGCGCTCAAGAACAAGGAGATCGAGGCGCGCCGGCAGATCATCGAGGCTTCAAACCAATAATGCCGATGCCTGCCAGCGAAATTGAGCGATTGATCAAGGCGTCGATTCCAGACGCCGAGGTGACGATCCGCGATCTTGCCGGCGACGGCGACCATTATGCCGCGTGCGTGGTGAGCCGAAGCTTTGAAGGACTCAGCAGGATCAAGCAGCACCAGCTGGTCTATTCAGCGCTTGGGGGGCGGGTAGGGGGAGAGCTTCACGCACTGCAGCTCGAAACCGCAGTGCCGAATACGGAGAAAACCCAGTGAGTGACGCCCAGAACCGCATCGCCGACATCGTCAAATCGAACGACGTCGTCCTTTTCATGAAGGGCACTGCGCTTTTTCCGCAGTGCGGTTTCTCGAGCCGCGCCGTCGCAATCCTCGACCGCCTTGGCGCAACCTACGAAACCGTCGACGTCCTCCAGGACCCTGAGATCCGCCAGGGCATCAAGGATTATGCCGATTGGCCGACCATTCCGCAGCTCTATGTGAGGGGCGAATTCGTCGGTGGTTCGGACATCATGATGGAGATGTTCGAGAGCGGCGAGCTTCAGGGATTGCTCGGGACTGAAGCCTGAAACGAGGAAGGGACGGAGCAGCTGGACCAGAGAACCGCTGCGCCGTCCCTTCGTGGCGTGGAACCAAGTGGACGCTGATAATGTAGCAATGCGCGTGCCAAATGAAGAAAATGGCTAAATACGGCCATTTTTGACGGACAGGGGAAAAGGAATGGCGGCCGTTGCGTAAAAATTTCCGACACTTTTACATCGGCGCCACGGTCGATGGCACTTTGCCGCGTCTTTCGGGTTGGATGGTTTTGTGAGCCGAGACGACCCCAAATCGGCCCGCATCGGCGGGCCGAAACTTTTCTGCGATCTGACGCAGAGTTGGTCGGACGTCGGTGGCGGGGTGCGCACCTATTTGCTTCACAAGAGGCGGCACATTCTCGAATCTACGCCGCACGCGCACCTGATGATCATCCCCGGTCAGCGCGATGAAGTGATTGAGCAGGACCGGGCGATCACCGTCACCATCGCCTCGCCGCAGGTGCCCGGCAGCCCGCATTATCGTCTGATGCTGCGCAATTGGGCGGTGCGACGTGCGCTCGAGCGCTTCAGGCCGGCTCTCATCGAATGCCAGGACGCCTACAACCTGCCATGGGCGGCGATCTCTTATCGCAGGCGCTTTCCAGACACGGCGCTCGTTGCGGCATACATGACCGACTTCCCGACCGTTTACGTGGAGCGGCCACTCTCAAAGATTCTTGGACGACCGATCGGCGGCGCGTTGGGCAGACTCTGCTATTCCTATTGCGGCGCCCTTTATCGGCGCTTCGATGCCCTGTTCGCGCTCAGCGACAATGGCGGTGCAGCTAAACTCAAGAGCCTCGGCATCGAGGAAGTCCAGGTGGCTCCCCTCGGCGTCGAGCTAGGCGAGTTTGCGCCGGGACGCCGGGATGAGAAGCTGCGCGGGAAGCTCGGCCTGACCGACGAACAACCACTAATAATCTACGTTGGAAGGCTCGACGGCGAGAAAAGGCCGGATGTCGTCGTGGACGCTTTTCGCAGGCTTCCGCCGCAACATGGGGCCAAGCTTGTCCTCATCGGCGAAGGACCCCTTCGTGAGACCATCGAGTATCTTGGCGACAATCGCATCGTCATGCCCGGCTATGTAAAAAGTCGTGCGGAGCTCGCGCGCTGGCTGGCAAGTGCCGACATCTATGTCTCGGCCATGGCCAACGAAACGTTCGGCATATCGATCATCGAGGCGCAAGCCTCAGGTCTTCCCGTGGTGGGCGTCGCGGCTGGCGCGATGATCGATCGCGTGACCGACGAAGTCGGGAGGCTAGGACCCGTCGGCGACGCACAGGCGATGGCTCGGAACATCCTGGCCGTCTGGAGCGGGGACCGCGCTCGCATGGGCGAACGGGCGCGCCAGCGCGCCCTCCAGTTCAGCTGGGACCGCAGCATGGAGACGCTGTTTGCGAGCGTGTATCCGTCGGCATTCGCGCGACGGGCAGGTCGGCCCATTGCAACTCCCGAAGTTGCTCCCGTCGCCGCTTGACGGTTCAACGCGTATTCACTTGAATTTCCGAAGAGATTATCGCGTTCGCGATTGGGGAGAGCCCGAACGATGTTGTTGATTGCGCTTGGCTTGGCCGCGGCAACCGCTGCTCCAGCAGGCAAGGATAAGGAGCAAGCGCCTCCGGCGGCGATCGAGAAGCTCCTGCAGAATTGCGACGCGCACAAGTTCGAGACGATCATCGAAGTGCCCGCTGACGGCGGGATGAAGCACTCGCGCATGAAGCTTTGCGGGACGGAGGGGCAGTCCGACGCCGACTGGATCGACACGCTCAAGGATGCGGTCGCCAAGACCGAGGCGAACCTCGCCATGCCCAAGCCCGTGCGCGATCAGATTGTTACGGCTCTCAAGTCGGAGATCGAGCGGCTGAACGCAGGGGCGTCGACTGCTCTCACCGGCGCGTTACCGCCACCGCGGTCCGCTGTTCCGAGCGCGACGGCCGAGGGATATTCCACGCTGCCAGCGCTGCCTCCGCCAAGGCAAGCCACGGCCACGCCTCCACCGCCCGAATACACGGCGCTCCCGCCGCTTCCGACGACTCCCCCGCCTCCGACACACGTCCTGGCAGGCGCAGTTGGCGCTTCGGTGCCAATGTTGCCGAAGCCGCGCATCAGCTTTAGCTGCTATACGCCGGGTGAAGGAACTGAGGGCCCTTGCACGGACTTCAACCGCGATACTCTTCTGACGGTGCGCGCGGATGAGGACCTTCCCGCTGGCACCAGCATCCGGTTCGTGCGGAACGGCAATGCGCAGGCGGACGTGGAGCTGGCGCAGCTTAAGCGCGGCAAGTCCATGCGCTTCCCCCTGCCGGCGCCCGTCTGCAGCCGGGTCACCAACGGCAAGCTCGAGCTTCGTCTCGTCCGAAGCGTTGCCAACATTCCGGACGGACAAGAGGTCGGGTCCGACGGCCCATACGATCTGCGCTGCTAGCGCAACCGCTCGGCTCGTGGCACACGCGCGCCCCGATGGACGCGCCTTACGCCAAGCTGGAACAGCTCGAGCCGGGGATCGCTCGCGTCCTCGCACATAATCCGTCCGCGTTCACCTACTATGGCACGCAAACTTACCTTATTGGCGAGCGCGAACTTGCCGTCATCGACCCGGGTCCTGATGTACCCGAACATTTGGACGCGCTCGAAAAAGCGATCGGCGGGCGCCTGGTCACTGCAATCATGTGCACCCATACGCACCGCGATCACAGCCCCGCGGCGCGACCGCTGGCGGAGCGGGCCGGTGCGCCGATCGTCGGCTGCGCACCGCTGGCACTGGAGACCATCGGACCGCGCGCCGACGCCTCGTTCGACGGCGATTATACGGCCGACCGCGTGCTGGAGGACGGTGAAGCGCTGACTGTCGATGGCAAGGACATCACCGCTGTCGCGACGCCTGGGCATACTTCAAACCATCTCTGCTTCGCTTACGAAGGCGCCTTGTTCAGCGGCGACCATGTGATGGGCTGGTCGACCACGGTCGTGGTACCACCGGACGGCGACATGGCCGCCTATATGCAGAGCCTCGACAAGCTGAGGCAGCGCGACGATCGCGTCTATTATCCCGCGCACGGTCCGGCCGTGACCAACCCGCAGCAATATGTCCGGCATCTTGTTGGGCATCGGATGCAGCGGGAAAAGCAGATCATGACATTGATTTCCGAGCGGCCGCGTCCGATCCCCGATATTGTCGCCAACGCCTATCCGGGTCTCGATCCGCGGCTCACCGTCGCAGCAGGCGGGTCGGTTCTCGCCCATCTTGTGGACCTGCAGCGGCGCGGCCTCGTTGAGCAGCAGGAAGACGCATGGACAGCCGTTACAACAAGCCGATAGCCGTTGCAGCGATCTTCGTCGCCTTGGTGCTCGGCATCGTGCTTGGGACGACGACGGGCATTGCGGACCGCATTTTCGGAGGACCGAACGCCAAGACGATTGCTAGTGCGAGCCTCGAGTCCATGCGTGCGCAGAACCGGCTGATCGCCTTCGTTGCGCGCTACGTATCCGTGACTACCACCGAGGAGAACCGCTTCGGCTTCTCGGCAAGACGAACGCTCATCCTTCCGGGCGACGTCCGCTATGAGCTCGACCTGTCGAAACTCGAGTCCGGCGACGTAACATGGGACAACCGAAGCAACACCTTGCACGTGAAGCTGCCTGAGATCGAGATTGCCGGACCCGACGTCGATCTGACTGCCGCGCAGGAATATGGCGAAGGCGGCGTACTATCGGCGCTGACCAATGCGGATCAGCAGCTGGACTCGGCAAATCGCGCAAAAGCCGTTGCCGATCTGCGCAAACAAGCCCAGGCGCCGGTTCCGATGCGCCTCGCACACCAGGCCGCGCGCGACGCCATCGAGCGCAGCTTCGCGATGCCGTTGATGGCGGCCGGGTTCAAGGACGTGAAGGTTGTCGCCCGCTTTCCTACCGAAGGTACGGACGTGCCTTCTTATCTCGACCTTTCGACCCCATATGAAGAGGCGATTAAAGAAGCCGAACGCAGACGCGCGGCTGAAGGGCAAAAATGACGGTTCAGACCAAGAGTCTCAAAGGGTTGGACCTGCTCGCTGAGATCGAGCGGCTGAAGCGTGAGCGCAATGCCGTGATCCTGGCGCATTATTATCAGAAACCCGAGATTCAGGATCTTGCCGACTTCGTCGGCGACAGCCTCGACCTGTCGCGGAAGGCCGCGGCGACCGATGCGGACGTGATTGCTTTCTGCGGCGTGCGTTTCATGGCCGAGACGGCGAAGATCCTCTCGCCCGAGAAGACGGTCATCCTCCCCGATATGGATGCGGGTTGCAGCCTTGAGGATAGTTGCCCGCCGGACCAGTTCGCGGCGTTCCGGAAGGCGCATCCTGATCATATCGCGCTGACCTACATCAACTGCTCGGCGGCGGTGAAAGCGCTCAGCGACATCATCGTGACGAGCAGCAGCGCCAAGATCATCCTCGACCAGATCCCTGAGGACCAGAAAATCATCTTCGGGCCAGACCGGCACCTCGGTGGATATCTCGCACGCAAGACCGGCCGCGACATGCTGTTGTGGCCCGGAATCTGCATCGTCCACCAGGCTTTCAGCGAGACCGAGCTCCTGAAGCTCAAGGCCGAACAGCCGGAAGCTCCAGTTGCGGCTCACCCCGAATGCCCGCCGCACATCATCGACCATGCCGATCATGTCGGCTCAACCAAGTCGATCCTCGACTTCGCACTGAGCTCGCCGGCTAAGACCATCCTGGTCGCGACCGAGCCGCACATCATCCACCAGATGCAGAAGGCCGCGCCCGACAAGACTTTCATCGGCGTTCCCGGCGGCGACGGGAACTGCAACTGCAACATGTGCCCGTACATGGCTCTCAACACGCTCGAGAAGCTCTATGTCGCCCTGCGCGACCTCAAGCCGCGGATCGAGCTTAGCCCCGAGATCATGGACCGTGCCCGAGTGCCGCTGGAGCGGATGCTCGAAATGGCGGGTCGCACTGTCGGCAAAGGCGATGTTGGAATTCCGCTCATCGACGAGCCGGTGAAGATCGATCCGGCAATCAGCGGCGATTAAAACCGCAACACAGGCAACTGCCCTCTCCGATCAGCGCAGTTGCCAATCCGTACAAAAGTAAACGGTTAAGTAACTCCGTTCGGTGCAGTTTACGCCACTGCGAGTCCGTTTGGCGGTGAGTTGCCTCCGGCCTCGTTGACCCGATCGCGTCTGACGCGGTCACTTGTACTGGGACTGGGCGGGGATCGGTTTTCAATGGGTTGCAAGCTTGCCGCGCTCGCCGTGCTGCTGGCCGCCAGCACCACTGCGTCCGCCCAACCGGCAGCTCGCGATTTCCCTTCGCGTATCCTTGCCTCCCATAATGCCGAGCGCGCAGCTGCCGGCCTGCCACCGCTCGTCTGGGATGCGCAACTCGGGAACGCAGCCGCCATTTATGCCCAGCAGATGGCGATGACAGGTGTGTTCGCCCACTCCGATCGATCCAAGCGGCCGGGCACCGGCGAAAACCTGTGGATGGGTTCGCACGGCTATTTCAGCATCGAGGCAATGGTCGGCGGCTGGACGTCCGAGAAGCGCTTCTTCGTTCCGGGCATTTTTCCGAATGTGAGCCGCAGCGGCAACTGGGCCGACGTGGGCCATTACACGCAGATGATCTGGCCCACGACGCAACGCGTCGGCTGCGCGATCGCCACCGGGCGGCAGGTCGACTATCTCGTCTGCCGCTATGCGAACGCCGGTAATATCGACGGGCGATCGGTCCCTTAGGGCACCAGCACCGCAGCGCCCTCAAGCTTGCCCGAGCGAAGGGCTTCGAGCGCTTGGTTCGCCTGAACGAGTGGGAAAACGGTGGTGCGCGTCTTCACGGGAATTTGCGCTGCAATCTCGATGAACTCGTGGCCGTCGGCACGCGTGAGGTTCGCGACTGAAAGAATGGAACGTTCTCCCCACAGGTCCTCGTAGGGAAAGGCCGGAATGTCGCTCATGTGGATTCCAGCGCAGACGACACGCCCGCCCTTGCGCACATGCTTGAGCGCGGTGGGCACGAGCGCGCCGACCGGGGCGAAGATGATCGCTGCGTCCATCTCCTCGGTCGGCGCCTCGCTTGATCCACCGGCCCATGCGCAACCGAGCGATCGGGCGAATTCCTGGCCTTTCGTGTCGCCGTCGCGCGTGAACGCGAGCACTTTGCGGCCTTGCCATATCGCCACTTGCGTAAGGATGTGTGCCGCGGCTCCGAATCCGTAAAAGCCGAGCCGACCGCCTTCGCCCGTGAGCTTCAACGCGCGATATCCGATCAGCCCCGCGCACAACAGCGGCGCTGCTGCCACATCGTCAAAGACGTCGGGAATGTGCAGGCAGTAACGCGAATCTGCGAGCACATGGGTCGCATAGCCTCCGTCGCGGGTGAAGCCGGTGAAGGTCGGATGGTCGCAGAGATTCTCCATCCGGTGCGTGCAGTAGAAGCAGGTGCCGTCGGTTCCGCCGAGCCACGGTACGCCGATCCGGTCACCGATCTTGAACTCCGTCGCCCCCGGTCCGAGCACCTTCACCCGGCCGACGATCTCGTGCCCGGGCACGATCGGCAGCGTTCCATGAATGTCTCCGTCGACGATGTGCAGATCGGTCCGGCACACGCCGCATGCAGTCACTTCGATGAGGAGATCTGCATTCCTGGGCTGGGAGATCGGGCGGTGAGTTTTGCGGAGCGGCTTGCCGGGCTGCTCCAGCTCCATGGCCGTGAAACAACTGTCTGCCACGTTCGCCATTCAACGCTATGTAAATCCGCTTCGGCGCATCGCCAACGCGCAACGGCTCGCCGTTACCGGATAGGGCTAATGCTGTTACGGGCTTGCGCATGGAAACATGCGTAAGCGAGGCTCGTTATATCCGCGAAACAGAGGAACGAGACATGCGTAAGATTTCGATGATCAGTGCGGCCATTGCGTTCGTTGCGACGAGTGCAGGTCCGGCGATGGCGCCGGCCAGTGCGCACACCACGACCTATGCGCATCACCATACTTATCACGGCCGTACTCACTATGCGCACAAATATTGCCGTCGTTCGCCGGCCACGACTGGCAAGGTCGTGGGTGGCGTCACGGGTGCGCTGGTTGGCCATAGCCTCCTCGGCCACGGGCTTCTGGGCACGGCGGCAGGCGCGGTTGGCGGAGTCGTCGCCGGCGGCGCGATCGACCGAGCGTCGACCGCCCACTCGCGCTGCTACTACCGCTAGACTCTGAGGCGGGCGCTCAATGCCCGCATACGCAGAGCATGAAAGCACTGTTCGGCCGCGGGAGCGCCTGCTTGCGCTCGCCGCGGTCGCTTTCATTCAGCTGGCGCTCGGCTTTGTCTTGCTGACCGGCTTGAGAGTCCAGATCACGCGCCCCGCCGACGCTGTTGAGCGTCTCATCCAAATTGCCCTCCCGAAGGTCCCACCGCCCGTCGCGCCGACGCCGAAGCCCGCTCGCCAATCCACGTCGCCGGCGCCCAAGGCTGAGCCCAGGCCTCTCGGCGGCTCGCCGGGACCAAGGCCGGCCCACGCAGCGCCGTCAGTCGCGCCAGTGGTGGCGGTTCGCCCAACGGCTCCGCCGTCGGGCGGAGGCACGGGCAGCGGGCCTGCGCTTGGTAGGGGATCGGGCGGCGGCACAGGCGGAAACGGCTATGGCTATTCGGGCGACGGCGGCACGGACCTCGAACAGATCGCCGGGGAAATCACGCCAAGGGATTATCCCCGTCACCTCGGCAATGCGGGCATCGGCGGCCGCGTCGGCCTGCTGTTCACGGTCGGCGTGAACGGTCGTGTCACCCGCTGCGTCGTCACACGATCGAGCGGGGTGCGCGAGCTGGACTCGTTGACCTGCCGCTTGATCATGCAGCGCTTCGTCTTTCGGCCCTCGACGGATCGCTATGGACGCCCCGTTTCGGATGAGGTCGAGGGCGAGCACGTGTGGGAAGCGGGCGGCCACTACTGACGCGCGGTGACCTCGCCTTCGATCGTCGCAGCCTCGGGATAATGCTTTGCCAGGTGCTTCTTGATGATCTTGAGGTTGCGTGTGTTCGAACGGAAGAAAAGCGTCGGAATGACGCCGACGACTGGAATGACCGAGAATAGTCCGAGCAACCAGTTCATGCCGACATTGCCGCTCATTCGCGCCATCTGCCACTTCGACATGTGGAGGTTCTTGGCTTCCCAAACGATGTAGGTGCCGAGCGCCGCGGCGGCGATGTCGCCTACGACCGGAACCACGTCGAGGATCACGTCGAGGCCGATGTGCTGCTTCGTCCCGGGTACGACGACGAGGTCCTCGAGCAGTCGCTCCATCGCCTCGACGCGCTGGCGAACGGACTGCGGATCGGTCCCGACCTTTGGGAAGGGCAATTTTCCGCGTGCCCCAATTGCCATCCCGGTCAGTCTCCTCCGCCTGGTGCTTGCTGGAGGTCGGTGAGCGTGTGAAGCGCGTAACGGTTCCCAGCGAAGCCCTGAATGCGTGAGGAAACCAGAGACCATCGTACCGGCGCGGTGATCGGGATGAACAGCTGCGCATCATCGACGCGGGCGGCGGCCTGCGCGAGCAAGGCGTAACGCTGCGCGGGAATTGGAGTCTGGCGCGCCGCGTCCATCAGGCTGTCCGCATCCGCGTCGCAAAGCGCCACTGCGCCGCAGCGAAAGCGGCGGACGAACCATGCTGGTGACGAAGACGGGGCGACTTCGTCAACGAGCGCGAGATCAGCGTCGTCCGTCGACTCAGCGCGTTCGACAGAGACGCCGAGCGCGCCCCAATCCCGCTGCAGCTCCTGCAACAGCAGGTCGGCGCCCGGCCCGTCGGGCAGGGTAACTCTAATTGCAGGTTTGGTCCGACCGAACAGGCGGTCAGCCTCCGCGCGAAGCGCCGCTATGCGGTCGGCAAGAGGCGTTGCCGTCCAGGTTGGGGCAGGAACGGCGGCGACGCCGTCCAGACCTGCTTCGAGCAAGGTCGCACGGGGCACCAGCCCAGTAACTCCGAGCGCGCCAACGAAGTTGTCTCTATCAAGGGCCTGCGCAAGCAAGCGGCGGACCTCCGCGTTTGCGAGGGTCCCGTCGCTGCGCATCGGCACGAAACCAAACAACCCCGACGCCGTATCGAAATGGAGCGCGTCGCGTGGCAGCTTTACCTGGCGCGTCAGCGGCAGGTCGACAAAGGATCCGCCCAACACGAGGTCCGATTTTGCCGCTGCAAAATCCTTGATCGCATTGTTTGCATCCGCACCGCTGAGCAGCACCTCCTCGCGTTTCGCCACCTCCTCGTCGCCGACGCTAATCTCTCGTGAGAGCCGCACCTCGCCGTCGGGTCCGCCCGTCCAGACTGGCGTGAACGGTCCGGTTCCGTCGTGACCGCGAAGGATCGCAAGCTCGGGCTGGGCAAGCAGCGACAGGAGGTTCGGTCGCGGCGCAAGCAGTCTGATCTCGATCACCCGGTCGGTCATGGCGACGACGTCGTCGACCGCCCCCAGAGCATCCTTCAGCGGATTGCGGCTGTGCGGAGCGAGCTGGCGCTTGATCAAGCGTGCGACCTGCTGTGCCGTGATCTTCGTGCCGTCCGACCACTCCGCCGAGGCAATCCGGAAGATGTAGCTCAGACCATCGTCGCTGACATTCCATCGCTCCGCGAGACCGCCGACGATATCGCCTGCCGCATCGAACCGAACGAGTCCCTGCGCGACGTTCTGGAGCAATACCGCGTTGGGGGTCGGCACCGGACCGAGTGCCGGGTCGCTGAGCTTCGGTTCGCCGCCGATCACGACCACGTGGAGAGCACCCGCCGGCTTCTGCTTGCACGCCGAGGGGGCCAGCGCCAGGGCCGGGATCAAAAGCAATGCAAGCAAGCGCCGCCGCATTCAATGGCGTTTACCCGCAATGACCCATTCAGCAAGCGTAAGGATATATGGCCTTAGCTGTCTTACTCATGTAAAGCACTTTCAGAGTTTGGGAACAGGTGAGCGTGGCCGCTAGGGATGGGATTTGGAGCCGCGGCGGAGCGCCGGTCGAGGAATTGCCCGATCCGCTCGCGCCCGAGCCGCCGCAATCGACACATTTCGAAGAGCCGCCTCAGGAGCCGGAGCGTCCACGCAAGCGCCGCCGCTGGCCGATCGTGGTTTACTGCGTTTCAGCGCTCATCTTCGTCACTCTGATCTGGCTGATTCTGACAGCGCCGCTGTCACGAGCGCTCGAACCGCTCCAGGATCCGGCTCTCTTGATGGTGAGCGACGATGGGCGTCCGATCGCGCAGCGCGGCGCCATCAAGGAAGCGCCTGTGGACGTGACGAAACTCAATCCCGTGACACCCGCCGCCTTCGTCGCGATCGAGGATCGCCGCTTCTACCGGCACTGGGGGATCGATCCGCGCGGGATTGGTCGGGCGGCACTCGCCAATCTGCGCGGCGGTGGTGTGCGCCAGGGCGGGAGCACGATCACGCAGCAGCTCGCCAAGACCAATTTCCTGTCAGGCGATCGCACCATCAAGCGCAAGGCGCAGGAAGTCATCATCGCCTTCTGGCTGGAAGCCTGGCTCACCAAGCAGGAGATCCTGTCGCGCTATCTGTCGAGCGTCTATTTCGGCGACGGGGTCTATGGGCTTCGGGCAGCCGCACATCATTATTTCAACCGCGATCCGGAACGGCTGACACTTGCCCAATCGGCGATGCTCGCCGGCATGGTCCAGGCGCCGTCGCGCCTCACTCCTACCCACAACCTGCAGGGCGCGCAGAATCGCAGCAGGCTGGTGCTCGAGGCGATGGCCGACACACATGTCATCAGCGCTTCCAGAGCACGCTCGACAGTGCTCGCGCGACCGGTAGTGCTGCCGTCCAGATATCCGACCGGCACCTATTTCGCCGACTGGGTCGCGCCTTACGCGCAGAAGGCGTTCGACTCCGAATTTGGGGAGGTGAAGGTTCGAACGACCCTCGATGCCGACCTGCAGCGGTTGGCGGTTCGCGCGATCAGCCGTACTCGGATCGGTGTCGCCCAAGCCGCGCTGGTCGCAATGCGCCCCGACGGCCGCGTGGTGGCGATGGTTGGCGGCAAGAGTTACGCCGACTCGCCGTTCAACCGGGTGACCCAGGCGCGCCGGCAGCCTGGATCGGCATTCAAACTTTTCGTCTACCTCGCGGCATTCCGTGCGGGCTGGACGCCTGACAGCCTGATCGATGACACGCCTATCACGATCGACGGTTGGACGCCGCTCAACAGCGATCGCGTCTACCGTGGCAAGATTACGCTCCGCGAGGCGTTCGCCCGATCGAGCAATGCTGCGACCGTGCGTCTGTCGCAAGAAGTCGGCCGTAACAATGTCATTCGTGCGGCGCGCGACCTTGGCATCACCACACCGCTTCCAGACAAGCCGAGCCTCGCGCTCGGAACCGCTGGCGTGAGCCTGCTCGAATTGACCTCCGCCTATGCGGCCGTTGCGAGTGGCCGATACCCGGTCGTTGCGCGTGGCCTTCCGGAAGTCCAGCCATCCGAAGGCCTGTCGGCTTTCTTCCGCCGCGATGGGGGCCTCGATCGCCAGCGCGATTGGGTCCCGATGCTCGACCTGCTCTACGCGGCGGCCAACAACGGCACCGGCAGGCGAGCGGCGCTTTCCGTCCCGACCTTCGGCAAGACCGGCACGACGCAGGAGAATCGGGACGCCCTCTTCATCGGCTTTGCCGGTGACCTGGTCGTCGGAGTGTGGGTTGGACGGGACGACAACAAATCCCTGGGCAAGATCAGCGGAGGCACTGTCCCCGCGGAAATCTGGCGCGACTTTATGGCCTCAGCCGTCGCTATAGATCGGGAACGCGGACCGATGCTTCCGGTCGACTTCCGGCCGCCGCCGCCGCCGCAGCGCCATCTCGAAAGTCCGCTTCCGCCTGAGTGGAGCGACGAGACAAAGAAGCTGCGTGAACTGCGCAACCAGCTTGAGGATCTGCTCCGCGACCAGTGACTGCTCAAATGTGGTTAAGCAGATGTAATGTTGGGCGCCGCCGAATTTAACAATTTCTAAACCGCAAATGCAGAGACTCCGCCCCGTCCTACGCAAGGTAAGTGCGCGGGTGGGATCTTTTGTAACCGCCTGATGGGAGACCAGAGATGGCAAAGTTTGTGAAGCTTCTCAAGAATACGAAGGGCGCGACGGCTATCGAATACGGTTTGATCGCCGCGCTTATCGCCGTTGCCGCCATCGGCGCGATGCAGGGCATCGGCAACAAGCTGAATACGACGTTCAACAACGTTTCGAATTCGCTCAGCTAAGACTTCCCTCGCAAGAGGGGGGTGAGGCGGCGGTGCCGGGAAGGGCGCCGCCGCTTCTTTTTTGAGCCACTACATGCGCAGTTTGGCCGGCACGGAAGAACTCCGTGCGACCGACCTATTGATTTTCTTCAATAACATTTGAGGCTGGCACTTCTGCCACACTGTTTCAGCGACTTGTTGCGGAACCGTACGCAACCAATTGCCGTTGGTTCGCACGAATGTCATGCATTGGACGGATGAGGTGGGCACTCGCAATATTGCTGGTGGCGCTGGAGTCGGCTGCGTCGGGCGCGCAGGCGCGCGTTCCACTTTATGATTCGACGAGCCTCAACATCGGACTGAATTGCCAATGGCAACGTCATTGCATGGCGGCCCAGCAGCGCGCGATGTCCCGCGCACTCGAATATGTAAGAACGCAACGGCCGCCGCGCTCTCGAATCCACCTGTGCAACCGGAACGCGTCCCGCGGCCACAACCGCGTCGACTGGATCGGCTTTGATAATTGCATCCGCAACGCGTCCTTGCGGACCTCGAAGAGCCGCTCGAGCGGTCACTGACGATTGTCCTGCATCCTGAACGGACGGCATCCGACCGTTCAGGTTTGATTACTGGTGCGTAACGGAAATGCGCCGCGTCCCGGCTTGTAGCGTAGCGCCGTCCTCCACCGACAGAGTCCGGTCATGCTGATCATCCTCCTCGCCTATCTCGGCGGCGTCCTGACCATTCTTAGCCCGTGCATCCTTCCGGTGCTGCCTTTCGTCTTCGCGCGCGCCGACCGCAGCTTCGTGCGCAGTACCTTGCCGATGCTCGCCGGAATGGCTGCCACCTTTGCAATCGTTGCGACATTGGCGGCGGTTGGCGGCGGCTGGGCAGTTCGCGCGAACGAGGCAGGACGATGGGCGGCCCTCATCCTGCTGGCATTGTTCGGGATCGCACTCGTGTTCCCGAGCATCTCGGACCGCCTGACTCGCCCGCTTGTCGCGCTCGGATCGCGCATGTCGGTGCGGGAAGGGCAACGCGACAGCGTCTGGTCCTCTGTTGTGCTCGGCATCGCGACCGGGCTGCTCTGGGCACCCTGCGCCGGTCCGATCCTGGGCATCATCTTCACTGCGGCCGCGATCGAAGGCGCGAGCTTCAGCACGACTTTGCTTCTTCTCGCCTATGCACTTGGCGCTGCCACATCGCTCGCACTCGCCTTGCTGGTCGGCGGGAAGGTATTCGCGCGAATGAAGAAGTCGCTCGGAGCCAGTGAGCGCATCCGACAGGTGCTTGGCGTGCTCGTCCTCGTTGGCGTTGGCGCGATCGCCTTCGGCCTCGACACGCGCGTGTTGTCGAAGATTTCGAGCGCGCAAACGGCGAGCATTGAAACCGGACTCGCGCGCAAGCTCGGTGTCAGCCAGCAAATGGGCGAGACGAGCGCCAGGACGAATGCGACGGGCGAGCTCGTGCTTCCAGTCGAAGGCCAGCTTCCGCCGCTCGCCGGCCTGGGTCCATGGTTCAACACCGCGCCGCTTACCCGTGAGCAGCTGAAGGGCAAGGTCGTCGTGATCGACTTCTGGACCTACAGCTGCATCAACTGCCTGCGCTCAATCCCTTATGTGAAAGCGTGGGACGAGCGTTATCGAAAGGACGGGCTCGTCGTCATCGGCGTCCATGCGCCGGAGTTCGCCTTCGAACGCGAGCCCGCGAACGTCGAGCGAGCGGTCCACGATCTCGGCATCAAATATCCGGTCGCGATCGACAATAATTACGTTCTGTGGCGCGCTCTCCAGAACAATTATTGGCCCGCGCACTACTTCGTCGATGCACAGGGCCGCATCCGATACCATCATTTCGGCGAGGGCGATTACGACGGCTCCGAGCGTGTCATCCGCCAGCTGCTCGCAGAGGCGGGTCATGCACCGACCGGGCAGGCCATGCGTCCGATCGTCGGGAGCGGGGCTGAGGCTGCCGCCAATGCCGACGAGATCGGATCGCCCGAAACCTACATCGGCTATGCGCGCGCCGACCGCTTCGTTTCACCTGGCGGCCTGTTGCAGGACAAGCCGAAAATATATGCACCGGCGCCGCTCTCGCTTAACGATTGGTCGCTAAAAGGCTCGTGGCTGGACTCTCGGCAGAGCGCGCGCTCCCTCGCGCCGGGCGCGAAGATTAGCTTCCGCTTTCATTCCCGCGACCTGCACCTCGTGCTTGGGTCGGGAACTGGTAAGCCAATCCGGTATCGCGTGACCCTGGACGGGAAAGCGCCTGGCGGCGACGCGGGAGTGGACGTTTCCGCGAGCGGCACAGGTACGGTGACCAACCAGCGCCTGTACCAGCTCGTTCGCCAGAAGGGCCCAGTGAACGACCGAACCTTCACGATCGAATTTCTTGACCCCGGCGTGGACGCCTTCTCCTTCACCTTCGGCTGAGGCGGGAAAACCGTTGCATTAGGGTCACGGTCAGGCACCCTTAGATCGGCATCGGGAAAAACCCTGATGCACGGGCCGATTTTGGCCGGTTAGCGTCGTTTTGCTCGACAGCAGGGGACATCCTGAAATGACCAAGCATTACACGGCGAAGCAATGCCTGAAGTTCGGAACGATCCTCGCTGGAACGGGGGCGTTCATCCTACCGACAACAGCCTACGCGGACTGCCTTGCAGACGCGGCGGGAACTACAGTCACCTGCAGCACTACTGACGCGGACGGATTTCAAACCAACACCAACGGTGTGACGATTTTGGTGCAGCCAACGGCGACGGTTGGCACCGGCGCAGGCACGCCATCGCCGCTCCTGTCCGCTGGCACGGGCAGCGTCGTCAACAACGAGAATTTGATCGACGGCGGTCCCGCGGGAACGACAGCGATCTCCCTTGGTGGCGGAAGCAGCGTGAACAACGCCGCGAGCGGTCCTGGGACGATCAACGGTGACGTCCTCTTCGGCGCCGGCGGAGCCAATGTTTTCAGCAACCTGGGTGGAACCGCGACCCTCACAGGTAATATCGTTTCGCTGGACTCCCTCACCGTCAACAATGCCGACGTCGGCACCGTCATCACGGGCGATATTACTGGCGTGGGAGTCGACCTGACGAACCTCGGGACAGTCAACGGCGACGTCACCTCTAGTGATACGCTGACGATCAATCAGAGCGGCTTCAACGCGACAATTAACGGAAATGTCACGGCTACTGGCCAGCTCACCGTCAACAATGCCGATGGCGTGATTGCTGGGGATATCACCGGTGGCGCTGGCAATGACACGATCAACAATTCGACTGTCGATAGCGAAATCAACGGCAATATTTCGCTTGGCTCCGGAAACGACACGGTCATCAATAATGGCGACGTGCCCAATGGCGGAATCAATGGCGACATCGATCTGGGCGACGGCAATGACTCGCTGACGAACACCGGCCAAATCTCCGGCAACGTCTCAGCGACGGGTACGCTTGCCGTCGACAACAGCGGTACGGTTACGGGCAACCTCGACTCTACCGGCGACACGACGCTCACCAACTCGGGCACGTGGACCGGCGACATCACGCTGGGCGCCGGCAACGACACGATCACCAACTCAGGCACGCTCGCCGGCAATGTCGCCATGGGCGGCGGAACGAACGTGTTCAACGCCGACAGTGGCTCGTCCTTCCCCACGGGCACATTGAGTGCTGACGTGGTCAGCGACAGCACGCTGAATCTCGGCGCGGGCGGCGGCACAATCGGTGCCGTCACCAACTTCACCACGATGAACGTCAACGGCACTCCGTCTGGCACCCCATGGCTTCTCACCGCACCGATCACGATCACGGGCCAGATCAACGCAAATACGGGCTTCCTTCAGGTCCAGGACGCTGACTTCCTCGACACGATCACGATCGTGAACAACGCGAATATCGCCGATGGCGGCGCCGTATGGTTCGATAATACCGCCTCTGGCACATATAGCGGCAACATGTCCGGAACCGGCTCGGTCAAAGTCGGGTTCGGTGGTGCGGGCGTTACGACCTTCTCGGGCACCAATACCTACACCGGCGGCACTTATATTGATGGCTCAACGCTATCCGTCACCGGCGGGGCGGCACTCGCCGACGATGGTGAAGTCCAGATCGGCAATGGCGGCACGCTTGACGTTGCAGAGACCGAGACGATCGGCACCCTGAACGACGGTCTCCTCCTATCCGGTGGAACGACCGGCTTCATCACTCTTTCGGGCGGTGACCTCAACATCAATGACGGCGCGTTCAGCGGCGTCATTTCCGGTGCCGGCGGCATCGGAATGGTCGGCGCGGGCACGCTGACGTTGTCGGGCGCCAACACCTACACCGGCATCACCACGATCTCCGACGGAACGCTGGTGCTTCAGGACGCGGCCATCAATAACAGCAGCGACATCGTCGATGATTCGCACCTCGTCTTCGACGACTCGGTCGGCGGCACCTATGGTGGCGACATCAGCGGAAGTGGCGACCTCACGAAGATAGGGGCCGCAACGACGACCCTCACGGGTGACAACACCTACACCGGCGCCACGCTCATCACCGATGGCGTGCTGGCCGTCGGGCCTACGGGCATCGGCGACACGTCGGCGGTGACGGTCACCAGTCCGGGTGCGCTCACCCTCCTCGCCGATGAGACGATCGGCAGCCTTGCCGGCGATGGAAACGTCAGCGGCGCTTTCGCCCTCACCACGGGCGGGGACGGCACCGACACGACCTTCTCTGGCGACATCAGCGTCGGCACGATCAACAAGGAAGGTGCTGGCACCTTCAGCCTGACCGGGACCGGGACGGAGACCACGGGCATCAACGTGGACGAAGGCACGGTTGAGATCGGCGGCGTTTTCACCAGTCCGCAGAACAATGTGGCAGACGGAGCGACGCTCAACGTGCTGGCGGCCGGCGATCTTACCGGCAACATTACGGGCGCGACCGGATCGACGACGATCGTCGACGGATTGGTGACCGGAAACGTAGCCAATGCTGGAACGCTTTCCGGCGTTGGAATGGTCGTCGGCGCCGTCACGAACGACGGCACGCTGAGCCCAGGCGACAACGGCATCGGCATCTTCACGGTCAACGGCTCGTACGCCCAAAGCGCTACGGGAACGCTCGCGATCGATGTGGCGCCCGCGGCCGTGCCGGTTCCTGGCACCGACAACGACCAGTTGCTCGTCATCGGCACGCCCGGAACGGCCGCCATTGACGGCACGCTGGCTGTCACGATGACGACCAGCGGTACGCAACCCTATGTGGCCGGCGCGACCTACGACGTCATCGATGCAACCGGAGGAATAACCGGCGCGTTCGCGACGGTCACCGGCACGACCCTGTCTCCATTCATCAGTTTGGCAGACACCGGGATCGTCGACGTCACGGGGACCGAGCAGGTCTATCAGCTGACGGTTGTGCGTACTCCGTATGCTGTCGGCATCGGCACGGGGGCGACACCAAACCAGATTGCGGTCGCCAATGGCTTCCAGGGTTTGGTAAATGGAGCAACGGGTGACGCCGCCGCACTCGTGGCGGGGGTCGACTCGATGACCGGGCCCCAAGCGCAGCTGTTCTTCGACGAGGCGAGCCCGGAACCTTATGCCGCCTATGTGCGGGCGCTCCTCAACCAGGGCGAGCTCTTTTCGCGGCAGGTCCATCTCCAGACCCATGAAAACCCGAACGTGCTGCCGGGATTCGATCTTTGGATCCGCGGCTACGGCG
>JBEDUM010000113.1:0-15165 GCA_040414585.1 Sphingomicrobium sp.
TACCACAACCGCCAGGTCGCGGTGCTCCCTTCATCCGAGTGGCGCGCCTGGCTCGATTATTCCGCGCCGGGACCGGAGCTCATCAGGCAGGCTCCGGCCGGTACGCTGCGGGTGGAAGCCGCGAACGCTTAGCGTCTGCGTTCGACCCATTGCGAACGTCGGCTGCCTGGACCGGGCATCCTCTAACTAAGGTTAGCTTAGATCCATCGGAAAAGCGGTGTAGAAAAGCAGAGGACCGGAGCGAGACGTGCATGCCTTCCAGGCCAGTGTGAGCGTCAGCAACAGGGGTTGCCGAATTGGCGAAGCGAACCGCTCCCTGCTGCGAGCGAGCGTTGCCCGACCGCAGTCTTCCTCGCGGAAAGCCTGAGCGTCGCGCAACTTAGGGGAGACCCTCACTAAACGAACGGGGGCTATCATGATTAGACCAAAGTCCGCCTGGCATTTGCTTGCTGCAAGCGCATCGCTCGCTCTCGCCGCCGCGCCGGCTCTCGCTGCGCCGCCGATCGCTTATGCACTTGTCAGTAGCAATGGAAGTCAGGACCTCTATCTCGTCAATCCCAACGGGTCCGGCAAAGTCCTCCTCTATTCGGCCGGCAAAGCCAGTATCGGCATGGTCGACATGGACCCGGTGGCAAACCGGCTAGCGATCGTTCAATCGAATAGCAGCGGCTTCAAGATCATCGACTACAATGCTTCCGGAGTCCGAACCAACGTGACCACCGTTGCTGATTCATGCCAGATCAATGGTTTCGACTTTCACCCGAGCGACGGTTCTTTGCTCGTAAGCGAGTGGTGCTCCGCGCAGGATCAGCTTCAGGTTCGTCGGTGGACGAACAGCGGCTTTGACACCCAGCCATTGGCAACATTCGGTTCGGGCCAGGACAGCGCGATCGGTCAAGTGCGCTGGCTGGGTGACGGCAGCGGCTTCCTAATCAATTACTTGCATAGCGACGGAACCACGCTTCATCGACGGCTCGATCGCTACATGCTTGGAAATCTGGGTGCGCCAGTTACCGTCACCTCGCTTCCGTTCTCCGCCAACGCGGACTTCGATACCGCCCGTTGCACGGCAACTAGCGCGGGTCCGTGCTGGGCGTTGGCCTATGATGACGGCAGTGGAAACATTCACAAGCTGCACTTCGACAGCATGAGTGCGACGGAGGACTCGGTAAAGGCAGGTTCCACGCCGCACTTCTCGCCCGACAACAGCCAGCTGCTGTATCGGCTACAGCTTAGGCCCAACATGCTCTTAAAGGTCGATAGCTTCTCGCTGGTGGCAAAGGGAAATGTCGGCCCAGGCATCGACTGGAGACCTTAGCACCGCCGTAAAGGGCGGACCGGTAGGCTGGCCTCGACCATCACGCTGCTCGATCCGGAATTCTGCAAGCCGCTGCTGCCGGCGTTGAGCGGGAAGGGGAGCTGAATGGAAATCCATCTGCCGAAGCCGCTCCACGGCTGGCGAGAGTTCGTCGGCGAGGTGGGCATCATCGTCATCGGCGTCCTCATCGCGCTCGCCGCGGACCAGATCGTCGAGCGCATGAGCTGGCGCAAGCACGTGGCCGAGGCGAAGGAGGATCTTCGAAGCGAGCTGGAGGGCGACCTGTTCGATGCGCAGGAGCGGGTTCGGATGGCGCCTTGCATCGATCGCCGGCTCGACCAGCTGGAGCAGATCATCGATCACCCTCCCGCAAAGCCGTGGACTCTGCTTGGGGGTCATGGAATCACGCCGATCCGGGTCTGGTCGGCGTCCGGCTGGGATAGCGCCGTGGCCGCCGGTACCGTCACGCACATGAGGGCCAGGGAGCGGGCGGCTTATGCGGGCGTCTATTCGTTCGTCCGCCGGATGCAGGACCTGACTTTCGACGAGCTCGCCGTCGCCACCGAGTTTCGAATGCTGGAACGCGGCGGGCCGCTCAGCGAAGCGACGCAGGACAGGCTCCGGGCGAATGTTGCCCGAGTGAGGGGCTACAACCAGGTGCTGGCGCTCGGCGGAACGCAGCTTTCGGAGCAGATCCGAGCTCTCGGAGTCGATCTTACGCCGGAGGAACGGCAGACACTCGCAAGCCAGACCTGTCCGATGCCCGCCGACACCATCCCGGGCGGCGCGGAAGGCCTGAGATGAAGCTGCGGAGGTTTGCAGTCCTGCTCGCGATCGGAATCGCCATCGGGGTGATCATCTTCTTCCGCCATTGAGGTGCGCCCCCCTGCGGAGCAGACGGAAGCGGATTCAATCCCGGCCGACGTCATTGCAGACATTCGATGAACACGGCACGATGTTGGCAATGAGTCGGTATTTGAAGAAGCAGGTCGCCGTAGAAGCCGTGCAGTGGTTCAAGCACGGGGATCACCCGGCTGTGCTTACCGAATCCGCGGCCGATGGCTTCGGTTATATCGAAACGCCCGAGGGCCGCCTTCGGGTGGAGCCTGGAGACTGGATCATCACCGGCATCGCCGGCGAGAATTATCCCTGCAAGCCCGACATTTTCGAGCAGCTGTACGTACCTGATGAGTAACGTTCGGCCGCCCGCTGCGTTCGCCACTTAACTACCAGATTCCCCCGGCCTAAATCGGGGAGCGCCGCATGCGCTGGATGCATTGATCGGAGTATTTCAGTTCCAAAGACTTGCCCCCCAAAGTGTGCGAGTCTTGGGAACGGCCCGGTCTTCGTCCCCTCTAGCCGGGTCGTTTTCGCATGCCGCGGAGCGGTCGTTGCGGAGATAGATCGGAAAGGTGTCCATGTCTCAGCATATTCTCATTTCCACCGATGGTTCCGAGATCGCGCAAAAGGGCGTCGATCAGGGACTCGCCCTCGCGAAGGCGATGGACGCCAAAGTCACGATCGTTACCGTGACCGAGGTCCTGGTGCCCTATTTGCCGAGGGGCGGCGAGGTAACCGCTTTGGCGCATTACCAGGAATTCGCGGAGATTCAGAAGGATGCGGCGGAACGAGTGCTGGCGGATGCCAGCGAGGCCGCTCGCCGGATGGGGGTTGAAGCAGAAACGCTTTGCGTCGAGCTGGGCTCGCCCCCGGATGCAATTGTCGAGACCGCAAAGGAACGCAACTGCAGCCTAATTGCCATGGCCTCGCACGGCAGGAGAGGGCTGAGCCGGCTGATGCTCGGCAGCGTCACGCTGGAGGTCCTGGCGATTAGTCCGATCCCGGTGCTCGTTGTCCCGTAAGGCTGCTGCTCGAGCCTGAGAACGCTCATTACCTCAGGACCTTTGAGGCGGTCGACGCACGGGCGCTAGTGCATATGCACCATTGAGCCATCGCGAAGCGTGGCCATCGTCAACCCATGTGCAGCGCAAAGCGTGGGAGGTGCCTGTGTTACTCAGGATCAGGCACTACAGGAACGGCCTGCCCACCGACGAGATCTGGAACGGCACACTCGCGAACGCCCAGGATATATTTTGCCAAAGAGTAAGAGACGGAACTTTGGACTGGGTGGAAATCTGGACGGCGGACAACGAGCTGATCTTTCACTATCCGCAGGAAATGCATCAGACGTCTCCCTAGGCCATAGGCAGGTTCGAAGCTCACGGTTTGACTACGATCCCGTCGCCTGCGCAGTGGAGGGATGCTCCGAGCCAGCTTCCGTCATCCATTCCAGAATTTCATACTGCGGAAAGCACGCGCTCGAGGCGTGGCAGCGTGAGGAAGAATCTCTGAACGCGGCGCGGTCGCGGCACGGCGCGCGCGAGCGGTCGGGCGACCAGGAAAATCCAGAAATGTAATCCCGCGATCCTGCCGAGTTATCCGACCGCCGTGCCGAACAGGCGGCCAACCCCGGCAGTCACGGCCATCGCCAACATTCCCCAGAAGGTCACCCGCAAGACAGCCGGTCCTATCGAGGCACCGCCCGCGCGAGCGCCGAGCGCCCCGAGCAGCGCCAGGCATGCCAGTGACGTAACCGCGACGGCCGGCAGCATCAGCGGAACGGGGGCTATGGGAACGACCGCCAAAGGCGCCGATGCTCCCGCCGTGAAAGTTGCCGCGGATGCCATTGCAGCCTGCAGCGGCCGTGCTGCATGGACGTCCGACAGGCCAAGCTCATCGCGTGCGTGGGCCTTCAACGCGTCGTGGGTCATCATCTGCCTGGCGACGCTAACGGCGGTTTCCCTGTCGACCCCTCGCGATTGATAGATCCGCGTGAGCTCTTCCTGTTCAAAGTCGGGCTGCTGCTGCAATTCGGAACGCTCGCGGGTGAGATCAGCGCGTTCCGTGTCGGCCTGCGAACTGACCGAAACATATTCACCGGCGGCCATCGACATGGCGCCCGCAAAGAGGGCCGCGACGCCGGCAACCAAGATGCTCGACCGGCCCGCGTCGGCGGCCGCGACGCCAATGATCAGGCTGGCGGTCGAAACGATGCCGTCATTTGCGCCGAGTACCGCTGCCCGCAGCCATCCGATGCGCGAGCTAGCATGTCGTTCCGGATGCCCATGCAAGCGGCTCATAGCCGAACTCCATTTGCTTTCCACTCCAGACGGCTTCTGACGTCCGCTTTCGACCCAAAGCAGACGCTAGGTTGGACAGCAGCCCTCCGTTCCGCTTGCTCGCGCCTCCTGTATCGGTGGGCAAGGCACGTCCCCGTAGGAGCAGAACACGCAGCAGTCGCCAGCGAGTGGCCGCAGGACCGCTCCGCAATGCTTGCAGTCATAAAAGAACTGACAGGCGTTGACGGGCATCGCCTCGATCGCGGCGCCACCGCATTCCGGGCACGTCAGAGTGGACAGCAAGTTTGTCATGGCACGCGCATAATCTGAATCGACGGAAATGTCCGCCTTCGACCCAAATCAGACATTAGCGAACCGCGGTTGACCGAAGGATGATTGGGACTCTCATCGATGGGAGTTACAATGCGTGACGCTCATTCGGGATCGGACCCGCGGCTGGAGGTTACGCATGATTGACTCTGAAGATGCCGTGCTAGTCGAGAAGACGAGCGAAGGCGCTTTCCAGGTTCGGGTCACAACCCACGAACACAGTTTCCTCATGGACGAGCCGACCGCTTACGGTGGTCTGTCCAGCGGCCCGAGCCCATTTGACATGTTCTCCGCTGCGCTTGGCGCATGCACGCTGATGACGATGGAGCTTTATGCCAAGCGCAAGGGCTGGACGCTTGACGAATTGAAGGTCCGCGTCGCGCACCGAAAGGGCTCACCCGATGCACGAGATCACTTCGAGCGGGTTATCCAGTTTGGCACTGTGACCGATGAGCAGCGCGAGCGGCTTCTTGCCATCGCCGAGCGCTGTCCGGTTCATCTCTTGCTCGAGCGCGGCGCCGACGTGCGCACGTCGGACACTCGAGCCGAACTTCCCGCTCCGAAGGACGAGGGCGTCCACAAGAAGATCATCGATAAGCTCTGTGAGGAAGCCGTCTGAATACCAATCAAGGATCCGCTTTCGAGCCATTGCAGGCGCTAGCCGAATGTCCCCCTTCCACCCGTTGGGGACATTAGCAGTACCGATAGCAAATAAGGGCTATCCCGGATTGGCGACGCTGCAAATTTTTAGTCTTGCGAGCGCATGGATGCCACGAACGCACCCAATTATCTCATGCTGGCGCTTCAGGAGGAGGACGCGGCTCGGAACTCGACTTCCGCTGAGGCGCGGAAACGGCACGAGGAGCTAGCGATCGCTTACGAGATATGCTGCCTTCTGGGCACAGATTCGCATGTTTCCAAAAGCTTGGAGCAGATCGAACCCGACGCCTAGGCTAAGACTGTAATCGCCATGCACGCGCGGAGTATGCGACAAATGCAATGATCGCGACCGAGATTCCCACCCTGAGAAACTCACCGCTGACCAACCAATAGAACAGCGCCGCCACCGTCGCGGAAGCTGGAATTGTGATGACCCACGCAATGGCGACATTCCCCGCCAAACCCCATCGGACCGCTGATGCACGCCGCGCCGTGCCGGCGCCGATCACGCAACCCGCAATCGTATGCGTCGTCGAGACCGGGATTCCGAGATAGGATGCCGCGAACAGCATGACCGAGCCGCCGAGCGACGCAGAGAAACCCTGGTGTTGGTTGAGCCTGGTGATGCGCGTGCCCATCGTCTCGATGATCCGCCAACCCCCGCTCAACGTGCCGAGACCCATCGCGAGATAGCACGACAGCGCTACCCAGTTCGGCACCGCGAATTCACCGTGAAGGTGACCGGTTGAAAAGAGCAGCACCGTAATAATGCCCATCGTCTTCTGCGCATCATTGAGGCCATGTCCCAGCGAGTAGGCGCCGGCCGAGAAGAGGTGCAGTCCACGAAACGTCCGCTCGGCGCCACGCGCGCTCGCGCGATGCCCAAGCCAGCTCGTCGCCAGCATGATCGTCATCGTCAGGATCAATCCGAGCACGGGCGAAAGCACGATCGCGATCAAGGTCTTGTTCAATCCCACCCACTGGATGCTCGGAAGGCCGGCACGCGCAACACCGGCGCCCACAATTCCACCGACGAGCGCGTGGCTGGAGGACGAAGGAATGCCCTTCACCCAAGTGACGACATTCCAGAACATCGCTCCGACGAGGGCGCCGAACACAACCGCTGGAGTCACCAGGTCCTTGTTGATCAGCCCCTTGCCGATCGTGTCGGCGACGCTGTGCAGCGCCGGCCATTTGAGCGCGAGGAAGTAAGCGGCAAAGTTGAAGAAGGCCGCGAATGCGACTGCGCCGAGCGGGCTGATGAGCCTTGTACCGACGACCGTGGCAATCGAGTTGGCCGCATCGTGGAGTCCGTTGAGATAATCGAACCCCAACGCGACGATGATTAGGCCGATGAGCAACGGCAAGGCGAGCTGATACATGTGCCAGGCAGCTCAGGTATGGTCTATCACGATGCCATCGATCTCGTTGGCGACATCCTCGAACGCATCGGTGATCCGTTCGAGATGCTTGTAGATCTCACGCGCGACGATGAACTGCATCGGGCTTTCGTGCGAATGTTGTTGGAAGGCGCTCTTCAGTCCGGCGGCGTGGACCACGTCCGCGTCGCTTTCGAGGTGCACCAGCTTCTCGGTCAGACTGTGAATTTTCGTGCCATTCCGCTTGATATCGCGCAGCATCGGGATGGCTTCAGCCGTCAGTCGGGCAGCCTCCACGATGATCTTCACCATGCGTTTCATTTCGGGCTCGAAGCTCGTCAGATCGTAAAGTGCAATCGCCCGAGCCGTGTTCTGCATTTCGTCGATGGAGTCGTCCATCGAACCGATCAATGAGGTGATCGCTCCTCGATCGAAAGGAGTGAGGAACGTCTGCCGCACCGAGCGCAGGACCTCCCTGATGACATCGTCAGCCTCGTGCTCGCGCCGGTTGATTTCCGCGATGTGGTTCGCAGGCGCACTACGACCCTCGACGAGTTCGTCCAGGGCGTTCGCCGCAGGAACCAGCGTAGCCGCATGCCTCTCGAGCATGCCGAAAAAATCGCCGGTCCTCGGAAGGAGAGACTGGAACCAATTGAACATCGTTGCCCCTGTTAAGAGGTTCGCCGCTTAATCGACGGTGCACCAGGCCGCAACTCACCTCAAAATCAGGACGTCTGCTCCTTAACGCTTAGGGGGCTCTGCGCTACGAACGCACTGATCACCTCTTTCCCCCTCGCAGCTGGGATTCAAGGGGGAGGCCTGCCCCGGTTTCGACGTAGCTCTGATCTGATCCGCCAAATTGCGATAGGGCGCCACGGGCGGCACGATATCCCAGGGATTGGCTGCGGCCTGGATCGGCGCCTTTGGCTGAACGAAATTGACCGCTTCTGGCGGTGGGGCGTTCGTCACCGGCATAGTATTTTGGGTCTGCGCGAGTGCCGGGCCACTCACGAGCAGCGCGCCAATCAATGAAACGAGCTTCATGGCGATCGCTCCTGCTTACGCGAACAGCCCTATTTAGGCGGCGGGGATTGCCGCTGGCATCGGGCATCACCCCTAGCGGGCTCGGAACAGCCCACCATTTTTGGTGCCGCCTAATGTCCGCTTTCCACCTAATTGCGGACATTCGACCGAGCCGCTCGCCATGTTATGCTGGCGCAAAGCGTGGGAGCGGCATGGGCCTCAGGCGTGGACTTCCGGTTTGGCTTCTCGGGCTGGCGAACCTGCCGCTCGGCTTCACCTTCGGACTGGGACTTATGGTCGCGCCGGAGGTGCTGGCGGCGCGGCACGTTCCCGAAACCACGATTGCCGACATCACCACGCTTGGTCTCGTCGGAAATTTGGCATTCTTCCTGGTCGCGCCGATCCTCGACGTCCATTTCAGCCGCCGCACTTATGCGATCGCCATGTCGAGCGCCGCCACGATACTCACCTTCGTCGCGGTGCTAAGCTTTGCGAACCTGGCGCTGCTCGGAATTTGCCTGTTCCTTGCGATGCTCGCCGCAAACCTCAACACCGCGGCTCTCGGTGGATGGTTCGGATCGGTCCTCCCGAAAGAGAAGGATGCGACGCTCGGCGCCTGGTTCGCCGTGGCAAGCTTCGGCGGCTTTGGCCTGGCGTCGATGCTCGGGATCGAGCTGATCCACCATGCGCCGCCATGGCTCGCGGCGACCATTCTCGCGGCGATGAACCTTCCGCCCCTCGCGATCATCCTATCGGCCCATTGCCCGGTGGATGAGCGTTCCCGGCTGACCGAGAGCTTCGGCCGCTTCGGCAGGGAGCTGCTCGAGCTCGCCCGCCGCGTCGACGTCCGGCGGTTGGCTCTCCTGCTCGTGTTGCCCTGCACGGCGTTCGCGCTGACCAACACTTTGGGCGGGCTCGGGGCGGACTACCACGCATCCGAATGGCTGATCGCGACCATCGGGGGAGTCGGAGTCACGGCCGCCGGTATCTTTGGAAGCCTCACGGTGCCGGCGCTCGGCCGCCGCGCCGGGCTGCTCACCGTTTACCTCGGCATCGGCATCGTCGGCGGACTATCGACGCTTTCGCTCGTCGTGCTGCCGCAGACGCCGACGGTCTACACGATCGGCTTCGTGGCCCAGAACATCTGGCAATCGGCTGGGCTCGCCGCCGGCACCGCGCTGATCCTGTCGAGCATTGGCAAGAACAATCCGCTCGCCTCGACCCAGTTCGCCATCCTCAATGCCGCGCTCGCGACGCCGCTCATCTACATGCAGTGGATCGACGGCCACGCCTATGGCGCGCGGGGGCTGACCGGTCTCTACCTGACCGACGGAGGCCTGGACCTCGCGGCTTGCGTGCTGATGATCGGGCTGTTTCTGCTCTGGTCGAAGAGTTCGAGAGGCGCTGCGGAGCGTTCCGATCTGTCCCTCGCCGATACCTAGCACTGCTACTCGGTGGATTCGATCTTCTCTATCAGGTGGAAGCCGATGCGATTGGGCTTGGCTCGAATCTTTGGCACGGCGGTGAGGAGAATGTTCATCTGGGTGTAGTGCTGCAGGAGCTGCATTGGTTTTCCGTGGTCATTTCTGCCGTGGTAAATCAGCATGTCGGGACCCCAATAACCGATGTCCTGGATGTGCATGGTGCCCGTTTTCGGTGCCGCTACGAGGGGGAGCCCGATCTCTTCGTCGGCTGAAAGCTGCTCCTCGAAATCCCTGATCTGGCGGGCGATACGCTCGAACGCCCATTTGGCAGGCGGGTCAGGAACATCTGCCCGAGGAGCCTGCGGGACAGCCGGCTCGGCAGAGCGTCCATCCTGATCGTCCATGGCGGCCTCCTGTCCCGAGCAACGAGGGCACCCCTCCGGGGTTCCTGAGATTCTGTGGCCTACAAGCTGACGTCGTTCACAATGTCCTCCGCCGACAGCTCGCCCGGCACATACTTCGGCAATCTCGCGGCCGCGAAGATCGACAACAAGGAAATGCCCGCCACGATCAGGAACGAGCCCTGCAACGCGCGGAGCCGGGCACCCTCGTTGATCGCGACCCACTCTTGCACTTGCTCCGGCGCCGCCGAAATCACGCCGAGCGCGGTCCTGAGCTTGTCATTGGATACGAAGTCGACGTCATCGAAAAGGACGTGCGTCTCGAGCTCGGGCGGCAGCGCGGACTGGCTGAAGGCCGAGGAGAGAAACATGCTCAACAATGCGACCGCCACGACGCTTGCGAACGCGGCGCCCAGCGCGTTTGAGACATTGTTCGCCACTCCGCGCAACGCGCCTACGTCGCCGGCGAGCCGTTTGGGAGACGCGGACACGAGCACGTTGAAGAGCAAGGTAAGCAAGGTCCCCTCGCCGATGCCGACGAGGAGCAGGCCCAGGATGACCGGGACGGTGCTCCAGTCCTCGCCAACGGTGAAAGCGACCGCCACCAGGCCGACCGCAATCAGAGCGAACGAGGCCATGCCTAGGATGCGCGGCGCAAAGCGATCGTACAGCCGCACCGAGAAAACGCCCGCTGCCGCGATCGCAACCGAATAAGGCAGGATGGCCACCGCCGTGTACAGGGGCGTGCGGGCCTGGATGATCTGCACGTAGAGCGGGATGAGAAAGCCCACGGCGAGGCCGAGGCTCCCCGCGACGAGGAACGCGATTACCGCATTCTTCTCTTCCCTGCTGTCCAATACCTCCATCGCGAGCAACGGCTGCCTGTTGGTCGCCACGCGCCTGCTGGACCAGGCGAAGAAAGCCTGGCCAAGCAGAATCCCCAGAAGGATGAGGATCGGTGCGGGCGACAATCCCAGGAGCGAGAAGGGCGCCTTGCCCGTCGCGACGAGCGGCCCCCATTTCTCGAGGTTATTGAAGCCAAACAGGATGAGCGCGATTGCGGCCGCCGAAAGCACGACACCCAAAAGATCGATCCTGATGCCGGACTGGCGCGGGATCGGCTTCAGGCGATAAGCCAGGATTTGGACGATGATCGCGAGAAGGACGAGCAGCCAATAGGAATAGCGCCAGCTCAGGGCGGTCGCGAGGAAGCCGGCGATGACGAAGGTGACCGCGCTGGCAACCGCGGGCATGCCCGCCAGCACACCCAGAGCAGTTTCCTGCTGCCGGCCATGGTAGTTTGCCGCGATCAGCACCACCAGCGTGGGCACGGCGGCGGCAGCGGCAACGCCAGCGAGCGACTGAGCAACGTACATCGTGCTCGCGTCGGTGGCGGTCGCCATCAAGCCCATCGCCACCCCGTGCACGGCGAGGCTGATCTTGAGTAGACGGCGCTCGCCCACGATCTTGCCGATCTTCGCGCCCAGCATGACGAACGCGGCGACGAACAGCGAATAGAGAAGGAGCGCGGTCGCGGGGGCGGTCGCCGGTGCCTGGAGGTCCTCGGAGAGCGGCCCGAGCGAAACGGGCAAGACGCTGATGTTGATGCCCATCTGAAGTTGAGCGAGGACGATGATGATCAACGGCAGCCAAGGCGCCTGGTCAGCGCGTCTGTCTTCGGCGGCGGTGGCGGCAGTCAGCTCTTTGTCGGAGGGACTCACCACCTCAGGATAGACGATTCATATTGCTGATCCGAATGTCAGCTTTCGACCCAAAACGGACACTCGCCGAGCGCCATTGTTCAGTCCCTCCTCACTTCCTGTTCGTGCTCCTCATTCTGGCCGAAGTCATGGTAAGGTCGCGATTCCGAGAGGAGGCGAGCATATGACTGGATCGAGCGGAAGCCGCGCCTACCGTGCGGGCGTTGCCATCGCGCTGGTGGTGTCGTTCCTCACCGTGTGGACCACTATCGTCCGCGACGATGGCAACGGCATTGGCTTCTTCCTGCTGATCATGGCGGTAGCGGTAGGTTGGTTCGCCGCCTGGTTTCAGCCAGCGGGCATGGCTCGGACGATGATTGGCGTAGCGGTCATGCAGGGATTGCTCGGAGTGCTCATTGCAACCGCACCGTCCACCGCGAGCATGCCCAATGGCTCGTTCAGGGCTTTGCTGTTCAGCGCCGTCTTTGCGGCGATGTGGCTGACGTCCGCGACCTTTTTCCGCGCCGCAGCGAGAGGCGATCAGGCTCGGAGGGCGCCGCAATGAAGCCGTACATCATCGGTGCGATAATCGTGTGGTTCGCCTGCGGAATCGCCGGCGCATGGCTGCTCGGCCAGCAACGGGTCGACATCCGCACGATCGCAGGCGGGCCGATCACATTGTTCAATGGCTTGAACAAGCCCGTCGACAACTAGGCGCTCGGCTCCGCCCATTGCGGACGTCAGACTCATCGGGCGTAGGGCGTAAAGTCTCCAAGCACGCATGACGGTCCCTCGGCGCGCGAGATTTCCAATGATCGAACCAATTGCCCGCTGCAGTACTGACCGTTCCACGCGTCGCCGATAAGCTGGTCGTCGTGTGAAAAGCCGCACAGGCCCCGCAGATGGTTGGCCCAAACCGTCTTGCCGCTCCCGTAGAGCAAAATGTGCCGGTCGTTGTCCGCGACGCGAAGGTCCTCACCGTGCTGGGCGGGGATGCACTTCTGAGAAGCGCCGGCCGTTCGACCGCCGAGCTCCTGGTCATGATGCACAGTGGCGTACGGATGCGGGGCGGCGCACCCAAACAATAACAGCGCGGAGAGCGGAACAACGAGGCGCATCGATACACCTCTAAATCCAACCGACGCAGCCGAAACTCAGGTTGACCCCGGGTTTTGCAGGCGTTCAGCCGCTGATTTCCACTCGCCGGGACATCGATGTTGCGGCCGTCAGGTCCCTTCTGGGCGCTGGGCGGCGATGATTGTTACTTCGGAGGGCTGGCCGGCCCGGACCACGCGTAAGGTGAGGCGTTCGCCCGGCTTCGCGGTCGCGATGGCACGGGTCAGTGTGCCCGCTCCCTCGAGCTTCGCTCCATTGACGGCCACCACCACATCGCCGGGCTGGAGAGCCTTTGCGGCCGGTCCGTTCGGCGACACCCTGGAGATCACCGCGCCGCGCTGGCCGGGGACGTTGAGCTTCAGGGCCATGGGGGGCGTCAGGTCCAGGATGCCCACGCCCAGATAGCCGCGAGTGATACGACCAGTTCTGATGAGCTCCTGCGTGATCTCGTTCGCCTGGTCGGCGGGGACCGCTAGACCGATGCCGACGAACCCGCCGCTCGGCGAGATGATCGCGGTGTTCACGCCGATGACGCGGCCCTCAAGGTCGAAGGACGGTCCGCCGGAGTTGCCGGAGTTGATGGGCGCGTCGATCTGCAGGAAGCTGACGTCCGCCTCGCCGATATCGCGCCCGTGAGCAGAGACGACGCCGACCGTTGCCGTGCCTCCGAAGCCGAAGGGATTGCCCACGGCGAGTACCCAGTCTCCCACCTCCGGCAGCGGTGAGGTCGAGAAGCTGACGAAGGGCAGGTCGTGAGCGTCCACCTTCAGGACCGCCAGGTCGGTCGGCGGGTCGGTGCCGACCAGACGCGCCGGAAACTGACGGCCGTCGCTGAGGGTCACCGTTATCTCCTGGGCGCCCGAGATCACATGGTCGTTGGTCACCACATAGCCGTCTGCGCTGATGAAGAACCCGGAGCCCGCCCCTCGCCGCACCGGAGTCGCCATCCCCGCAACCGTCCCCTCCGGCGTCTCCTGGATCCACGGGACGGGGTCTCCGCCCGGGGACAGAGTGTCGATCGACACGACGGCAGGGGAGACGCGCTTGACGATCGGAGCAAAGGAGGAGCTGGGCGCCGGCCTGGGCGAGGGGACCACTTCGCGCGGGCCGGCCTCCGTCGTCGCACACGCCGCCAGCGTGAGCGAAAGGCCTCCAAGCACCGCTATTGAAAGGCGTCGCGACATCCCCGCCTCCAGCTCTTGAAATGCTCCGAGGGCACATATCCGGACGTCCGTCCATTGCAAGACGGGGATTCCCGGGCGTTGTGCAGTCCGGCAACCCTAGCGACGGTGAGACGAGTGTCTGCTTTCGACCCCTTCCGGACATTAGCCCCAGTCCGCTCGCCACGCCCCAGGTGCTCTGTTAGCTTTCCCTTTACTGCCTCGCTTGCGCGGCTGGGCCGATCAGCGCAAAGTAGGTCAATTGAGGGGAGGAGCGGTGTCGCGGGTCTTTCTCAGCTATGCTCGGGACGATGTCGGCGCGGCTAGGAGGCTCGCGGAGGATCTCGGACAATCGGGTCACGATGTTTGGTGGGATCGTCACCTACACGGTGGATCACGTTTTGACAGGGAGATAGAGGAGGCACTCAAGAACGCGGAAGCCGTTGTTGTTCTTTGGTCCAGCGCTTCACTCGACTCCGCGTGGGTCAAGGACGAAGCGGCCGAAGCCCGCGATTCTGAGCGCCTCGTCCCCGTCTCGATCGGCTCTGCCAAGCCGCCGCTCGGCTTCCGTCAATTTCACACGATCGATCTGGGCTCGTGGAACGGCCATGGTCCACTTGAGGCGCTCGATGAGCTGCTCGAGGCAATTGCCCGCACTGGCACTTCAGACCTCCGGCGAGACAAATCCATTGCATCCGATAACCTCAATGCGCAAACCAAAGCCTTCATCTGCGTACTGCCGTTCGAAAACATGAGCGGTGAGCGAGAGCAGGAATATTTCAGCGACGGAATCAGCGAGGACATAATTACCGATCTCTCAAAGGTGTCGGCGCTCTCGGTGATCGCTCGAAACACCGCGTTCGGTTTTAAGGGCCAGAACCCGGACGTGAAGGAGGTTGCGCAGAAGCTCGGTGTCAGTCACGTCCTTGAAGGAAGCGTTCGCAAAGTCGGGAACCGGGTTCGAATCACGGCTCAGCTGATCAATGGCGCGGTTGGCGATCATGTCTGGGCGGATCGATACGATCGGGACCTCACCGATATTTTCGAGATCCAGGACGAGATTTCAAAGGCGATCGTTGATGCGTTGAAGGTGAAGTTGCTTCCAGCGGAAAAAAAGGCAATCGAGGCCCGCGGAACCTCAAACGTCGACGCTTACAACCTCTATCTGATGGCGCGACAGCAGTGGGTGAGCGGAACATTCGGCGATCCCCGTCGCGAAGAAGCGATCATCAAGCTGTGCCGGCAGGCCACGTTACTGGATCCCGATTACGCGCAAGCTTGGGCGCTGATGGCACTCGCCCAACTCGATCTGAAATTCGTGCACGGTCAAGAGCAGAATGCGCTGCCGGCTGCCGAGAAAGCGCTTGAAATCAACTCGAAGCTTCCAGAGGCGCATTGCATCAAGGCCAGATATCTGGAGGAAGAGGGAGACCCGGAGGAGGCTCGGCAACAGGTCGCGACGGCGCTGGCGCTCGATCCAGAGTCTTGGGAAGTCAATCGAGAGATGGCGCGCATGCTGTTTCGTCACGGACATA
>JBEDUM010000114.1:0-4250 GCA_040414585.1 Sphingomicrobium sp.
GCGGGCCTCGATCTCGGACTTCTGGGCCTCGAACACCTTCATGTTCGCGGCGTTGGCGCGCAGCGCCTTGGACCGCGGCAGGAGGTAGTTGCGAGCGTAGCCGTCCTTGACGTTGACGACGTCGCCGAGGCCGCCCCAGCCTTCCACGCGTTCGAGCAGAATGACTTTCATCGGTCGGGCTCCCCTTACTTCACGACGTAGGGGAGAAGGGCGAGGAAGCGGGCGCGCTTGATCGCGCGGGCCAGCTCACGCTGCTTCTTGGACGAGACGGCGGTGATTCGCGACGGCACGATCTTGCCGCGCTCCGAGACGAAGCCCTGCAGCAGGCGCACGTCCTTGTAATCGATCTTCGGCGCATCCTTGCCCGAGAACGGGCACGACTTGCGGCGGCGGAAAAATGCGCGGGCCATTATTCGACCTCCTCTTCACGAGGGCGGAAGCTCGGACGGTCGTCGCGATCCCCGCGATCGGACCGGCGCTCGCGCTCCTTCTCGCCGCGGCGCATCATCGCGGACGGGCCGCTTTCATGCTCGTCGACGCGGATGGTGAGGAAGCGGATGATGTCCTCGTTGATGTTCGACTGGCGCTCCAGCTCGGCGATCGCAGCGGCGGGCGCGTCGATGTCGAGCGCCACGTAGTGCGCCTTGCGGTTCTTGGCGATGCGATAGGCAAGGCTCCGCAAGCCCCAGGCCTCGGTCTTGGCGATCTTTCCGCCATTGTCGGTGATGATTTTGGTGGCGTTTTCCGCGAGCGCATCGACCTGGGCCTGGGCCAGATCCTGTCGCGCGAGGAAAACATGCTCGTAGAGCGGCATGTTTCACTTCTCTCTTTTGACCGATCGCTGACTTGCCCCGATAGCAAGCCCCTCCGGCTGTCGTTCAAACTAAACTAGCGCCCGAGGCAAGCCCGCGCGCCAGCCGCCGCCCTATGGCGAAAAGCCCATGAAAAGGCAAGCCGCGCGTGAACTTAGAGCTCGCCCACGCACACAAATGAATGAACTCGATGGGCCAATGGAGCCACCGTCGAGATTCTTCGTTTCAAGCTCGAAAGGAGCGACACGATGACTGCATTACCGATCAGGGCCGCAGCGGCGTCGCTGATTGCAATCGCCACGGCAGCTTGCACAACGACCGGCGTGGGGACCGGCCAATCGATGTCCGGGCATATCTTCGCCAACTTCACCTGGACTGAAACGGGTGGAACCCAGGGAACGATGATCGCGCACCTGAGCGACGGCCGAATGTTCCAGGGACCGATGTTCCAGGTTACGCAGGAAGCCCGCGTCGACTATGGCCCTCTGTGGACCGGTTGGGGACCCGGCTGGGGCTGGGGAGGTGGCTGGGGCGGCCGGCGCTGGGGCTGGGGCTGGGGCGGTTGGGGCGCTTGGGGACCTGACACCATCACCCAATATTCAGGCCAGGTGCTCGCCAACCTTCAGGGCCCCGGCGGGTTCATGCGCTGTCACTTCACCTTGATGAGCCCGAGCTCCGGCATGGCAGGCGGCGGCATCGGACAGTGCCAGATCCCTAACGGCGAGATCATCAACGCGCAGTTTCCGCGACACTAGTCAGCGCCGCGGACCTGGCCGAGCCGCTCAGTTAGGGCCGGATCAATACCTTCAGGGCCTCGCGCTCGTTCATCGCGCGATAGCCGTCGGGAACGCCATCCAGGCCGACCGTACGGTCGAACACGCGGCCGGGGTCGATGCGGCCTTCCATCACATCGGGCAACAGCTCGCCGATATAGGCGCGGGTCGGAGCCGGGCCTCCGGCGACGATGACGTTGTTGTAGAACATCTGCTGGGCGCCGTTGATCGCTTCGTAGTGAGGCACTCCGACGCGGCCGACCGCTCCGCCCGGCCGGACGACCCCCATGCATGTATCCATCGCCTGCTCGGTTCCGACACATTCGAGAACCGATTGGGCCCCGAAGCCGCCGGTTAGCTCGCGAACGTGCTCGATCGCTTCATCGCCACGCTCGCTGACGACGTCGGTTGCGCCAAACTCTTTCGCGAGGTCGATGCGCGCTTGGTGCCTGCCCATGATGATGATCTGCTCGGCGCCGAGGCGCTTCGCGGCAATGACTCCGCAGATGCCCACGGCGCCGTCGCCAACGACCGCTACCGTCCCGCCACGCCGCACGCGGGCCGTGACCGCCGCATGGTGACCCGTGCCCATCACATCCGAAAGGGTGAGGAGCGACGGCATTAGGGCGTCGTCCTCGCCGACGTCCACCGGATAGAGCGTGCCGTCCGCCATCGGAATGCGCATTCCTTCGGCCTGCGCTCCGTCGAGGTTGCCGTTCCCAAAGAAATCGCGATGGACGCAGGCGGTTTGCAGCCCCTCTTCGCAGAACATGCAAGTGCCGTCGGAATCGGTGAACGGCATGATCACGACCTGTCCGCGCTTGATGGTGTGGACGTCGCTGCCGACGTCTTCGACCACGCCGATGGATTCGTGACCCATGCGCTGGTGCTCGACGTTTGGGCCGTCGTTGTAGGGCCAGAGGTCGCTCCCGCAGATGCAGGCACGAGTGACCCGGATCAGAGCATCTGTGGGCTCAATTATGGTCGCGTCCGGCACGTTCTCGATCGTGACGTCGCGCGCCTTGTGCATGATGGTTGCGCGCATGGCCTTTCACTCCGCGGGTTGGGCAGCGAGATACTCCTCATCAGTCACCTTCTCCATCCAGGTGACGACCTTCCCGTCGAGCGCTTCCTGGAGCGCGATATGCGACATGGGCGAGGTTGCGGTCGCGCCGTGCCAGTGGCGGTGTCCCGGCGGGCACCAGATGATGTCTCCGACGCGGATTTCCTGCCGCGGTTCCCCATCGCACTGCGTCCAGCCGACACCGGAAGTGACGATCAAGGTCTGCCCGAGCGGGTGGCTGTGCCAGGCCGTACGCGCACCGGACTCGAAGGTCACCAGCGCGCCGGCGAGCCGCGCTGGCTCATCGCGTGAGAATTGCCATTCGATGGTTACGATGCCGGTAAAGTAGTCGTCCGGTCCTTTGACAGGCGTCTGCGAGCCGCTGTGGATGATCTCCATGGAGTGTCTCCGGTAAGGAGGATGAGCGCGTCAGGCCGGAGAAGGTTGCAACAGTGGGACGACCCCGACCTCTGGCCTGCGACATGCCCAAATGCGCAACCTGCGCGTCAAGGCGTCAGGCCGCGGCCACGTCCTTCATGGCCTCGGGCATCGGCCGCACGATGCGGTTGTGCAGCCGGAACTTGCGGCTGAAGAGAACGAGGAACAGCAGCCTGGTCCACGACCGGTGGGAATAGAGATGGTCGTAAAACTCCGGCGCCGCGGCACGCACCGCCGGGAGGCGTGACCACGGCACCTGGGGGAAGTCGTGGTGCTCGTTGTGGTAGCCCATGTTAAACGACAGCTTGTTTAGCGGTCCGTAGTAGGAATATGTCTCCTGCCCTTCCCTGAAGACGTAGTGCTCCTGGACCCAGCGCGCGCCCACCGGGTGCACGCCGAGCGAGAACAGCGTCGAGATGAACAGGTAGGCGACTGGCCACCAGCCGAAGAACCAGACGATCGGCGCCATCGCCGCGGCCATCGCGACGGCGTTGAACACTACCCAAATGTCGACGGTGCGAATCGCCTTCACCGTGGTCGGCCGCCAGAGGCCCTGCACCGCCCAGAACATGCTGAGCCAGAACGCCTTGCGCCACCAGCTGTTGCCCACCCAGCGCGCTTCGTTGGGCGTCGGCACGTCGGCGTCGAGGCCAGGGACGCCCAGATACTTGTGGTGCAGCAGGTGGTAGTTGCGAAAGCCGATGGCCGCCGGGAAGACGATAGCGATATTGGCGATGATCGATCCCAGCCGGTTGGCGTTCGCGGTCCTGAACACCCGATTGTGCGTATAATCGTGGATCAGCACGAAGAGCGCATGGTTGGCAAAGGCGCCGAACGCATAGGCCGCGACGATGATCGCCCACCACGGCGCGTTGAGGAAGGCCAGACCAATTCCGATGGCGACCTGAAACGCGACCAGCAGCACGGTCCACAGCGCCGACCATTGGTCGCGCCTGAAGAGCGCGCGCACGTCGGGGTGCGTCGCGAGAATCTGCTTTGCCCGCTGCCGGTGCGACGGCGGCGTCATGCTCTGCGTGAACGCCGCGCTGGGCGCTGTGACGGCGACCATCCTTTCACGTCCTTTTCAAAGGGGCTTCGATATAGGCATTCGCTCCGGGCCCGCATAGCACTGCTGAACTCAGCGTCTAAGTGAATGCAGCCGGC
>JBEDUM010000115.1:0-44469 GCA_040414585.1 Sphingomicrobium sp.
GGCTTCTCGAAATAGAGTGCGACACCCTTGCTCTGCAGAACGCGCTGCGGCGGCTGCTCCGACAGCGCAAGGATTTCTTCGAGATCAGCCGCAGTGAGGTCGCTGATGCAAAGGAGGTGCTTCACCAACTCTTCTCCCACTTGATCATGGTTCCGACGCCATGGTCGGTCAGAAGCTCGATCAGCAGCGAATGGTGGACGCGGCCGTCGATAATGTGCGCAAAGCCGACGCCCTGCTCGACCGCGTCCGCGCAGGCCTTCAGCTTGGGAATCATGCCCTTGCCGACGCTTTCGTGCTCGATGCGGTCGCGGAGCTCGGCGGCGGTGAGGCGAGGAATGAGCGTGCTCTCGTCCGTCGGGTCTTCGAGCAAGCCTGGAACCGCCGTGAGATAGACGATCTTCTCAGCGTTCATCGCGACGGCGATCGCACGCGCCGCTTCGTCGGCATTGACGTTGTACGGATGGCCGTCTGCGTTGGCTCCCACGGTCGAGATCACGGGCGTCAGTCCGTCATCGAGCAGACGATGAATCAGCTCCGCTCTGACCTGAGTGACATTACCCACGAAGCCGAACGCGGAGTCGGCCGGCGTGACCGTGAGCAATCCGGCATCTTCACCGGATACTCCTACGGCGACCGGTTCCTCGCCCGCCTGGCTGTTGATGGTTGCGACGAGATCACGGTTGATCTTTCCCACCAGCACCATGCGGACGATCTCGAGCGTTTCGCCGTCGGTGACCCTGAGGCCATCGCGGAACTCCGGTTCCTTGCCGACGCGCCGTAGCATCGTGTCCACCTGCGGCCCGCCGCCATGGACCAGCACGCAACGCACGCCGACGCTGCGCAGCAGGAGCACGTCCTGTGCGAGTGCGAGGTCTGACTCGCGGTCGATCGCAGCGCCGCCCAGCTTTACGACAATGGACTTGCCGGAAAACTGACGAATGTAGGGCAGCGCCTCGACGAGGACGCGCGCGGTCTCAGCGGCGCTCATGACGTCTTGCTATTCTCTTTGATGTAGCCGGGGCCGAGGTCGATCCCGATCACCCGCGCGCTGCAGCTTCCGGCGCCGAGGTGCACCTCGATGTAGATTTCCTCGCCCATCATATGCTCGGCGAGCGCTTGCCCGTCGTGAGCGACGGCCACGCCGCCTTGCGCAACCTTAATGCCGCCGTAGCCGACGCGGGAACGAGCGACGTCGATAGCGACTCCGCATGAACCTGCCGCTGCTAGCAGCCGGCCCCAATAGGGATCGCCGCCGTACCAGCTGCATTTGACGAGATTGTTCTCGGCGATCGCCTTCGCCGCGACCCTTGCCTCGTCATCATTGGCAGCGCCCGTGACACTCAATCGTGCGATGCGCGTCATTCCTTCGGCGTCACGAGCCATCTGCATCGTCAAATCTTCGCAAGCTGCGAGCACGGCGTTAGCGAACTCGTCCGCATTTGCGGGACCGCGTTTGCCCGAAGCGAGCAGCATCGCGGTGTCGTTGGTCGAGGTCGCGCCGTCGACGTTGAGTGTGTTGAACGTCCCGTTCGACGCCCCGCGCAAGACTTTCTGCATGAGCTCGCGCGGCACGTCTGCGTCGGTGGTCAGGAACGCGAGCATGGTCGCCATGTTCGGCGCGATCATCCCGCAACCCTTGGCCATGCCCCCGACGGTGAAGGTCGAGCCCTTGATCACCACCTGCTTGGGCTTGTGGTCGGTGGTCAGGATTCCCCGCGCCGCGTCTTCCGCGCCCTCGACTGATAGCTTCTTGGCGAGCCTGGGAGCGCCGTCCAGGATCGGCTCCATCGGCAAAGGCGTGCCGATGATGCCGGTCGAACAGACGAGCACCTCGCCGACACCGACGTTGAGCGCGAGCGCCGTCGCAGCCGCCATCGCCTTCGCGTCGCGCAGACCCTGCTCGCCGGTCCCGGCATTGGCATTGCCGGAGTTTACGATCACGGCCGCGGCCCGCCCGCCATTGCCGCGCAAAGTCGCGCGGTCGAGCTCGACCGGCGGAGCGGCGAACTTGTTCTGGGTGAACACGGCCGCGCACTTGGCCGGCTCGCGGTCCTCGGTCGCGATCATCGCCATGTCGAAGCGCCGCCGCTTGATGCCCGCATGACACCCTGCCGCGACGAAGCCTTCGGCCGCCGTTACGCTCATGGATATACTCCGATAGTGGTGAGCCCGGCCCTCTCGTCGAGGCCGAGCATCAGGTTTGCACATTGAATCATCTGGCCGGCCGCGCCCTTGCCGAGATTGTCGATCGCCGAGAGGGCGAGCACTCGGCCTGTCCGGTCGTCGTAGCGGGCGGTCAGCTGGACGCCGTTCGAGCCGCTGACCCACTTGGTCGCGGGAGACTGGTCGGTGACGTGGACGAACGGCTCGTTCGCGTAAGCCGAGCCTAGTGTCTCGAGCGGGTCGCACGGGCCGTTCGCCTCGGCGTAACAGGTCGCGAGGATGCCGCGGGCCATGGGCGCCAGGTGCGGGGTGAAGAGCACCTGCCCACCAAGCGCCATTTCCATTTCCGCCGTATGACGATGATTGAGCAATCCGTAGGCGGAAAAGCTTCCGTCCACCGCGCTGAAGCCCGTCGATTCCTTGGCTTCGCGTCCGGCGCCGCTGACGCCCGATGTCGCGTCGACGATGATGCTGCCGGTCTCGATCATTCCGGCATCGACCAGCGGCTTGAGTCCTAGGATCGCCGCAGTCGCGTAGCAGCCAGCGGTCGCGACCGCTTTCGCTGTCTTGATCGCCTCACGATTGAGCTCGGGAATGCCGTAGACGAACTCGCCGAGCAGCTCGGGCGTCTGATGCGCATGCCCGTACCAGAGCTCATATTTGGCTGCGTCGTCGAGGCGGAAGTCCGCGCCGAGGTCGACGAACGGAATGCTGTTCCCGAGGATGGTCGGCGCAATCGCCTGGCTGTGCCCGTGCGGAAGCGCGGCGAACACGAGGTCAACGCCGTCGAGGACGCCCTCGAACTTCTCGATAACGGCGTTTGGATAAGCGCCCGCAACATGCCGATGGACGGTCCCGAGTGCCTGGCCAGCCTTGCTGTCGCCGAAAAGCTTCGTCGCGCGCAGCTCGGGGTGCGCGGCGAGAAGCCGCAGCAGCTCGCCGCCAACATAGCCAGAGGCTCCAAGGATGGCCGTCCGAATCATGAAGGGCGGCCCTATCCACTTATTTGCATATTTATGCAAGCAAATGCATAATAATGCGCATGAGTGATTTGAAGGAAAGACGCCAGCGCGCCATCGTGGACCTGATCCGCAGCCAAACGCTGGCAAACCAGGAGGAACTGGCCGACCGGCTCGGTTCGCTGGGCTATGCGGTTACCCAAGCGACCATCTCGCGCGATCTCGAACAGATCGGCGCGGTGAAGGTCCGCCGCGCGGGACAGCTCAGCTATGCATTGCCGGACCAGGTGCAGGGTGCGCCGGCGCCGCGGCTCGCGGCCGTATTCCGCGACTGGGTGCGGTCAATCGACATTGCGGCCAACCTGGTCGTCGTTAAAACCCCACCCGGTTCGGCCCATCTTGTCGGGGTCGTGCTCGATGGCTCCGACATCGACGAGATTGTCGGCACCATCTGTGGTGACGACACCATCTTCGTCGCCACTCGATCAGCGGCCGATGCGACCACGCTGGCTGCGAGGTTCGAAGCTGCGATGACCGGGCAGTCCCTTAGCTGATCCGCGCCTGCGCGTGGCCTTCTTCCGAACGATGGTAAATTGATCCTCAACCAACTCTCTTCAGCCTGTGATTAGGCAATGAGGCCTACGGGTGCGCACTGTGGAACCGATGCGTGCGGAGTGGACGCTGCCCGCATCATGATCGAGGAACGGCGCGCCGCGTGGCATCCGCCGTCCTGTGCGGACTGGAGTGGACCGGAATGAAATACGAAGGCGAACTCGTTGGGCGGGAACTGGTCGAGCGCGATCCGCGCGTCGACGTTGCCTATGAGGTGCTGGTGCGCGCGGGCAGCGGCAGCGTCGAAGCCGAGCTGATCAACATCTCCAGCGACGGCTTTCGCCTGCGCTGCAACGAGCCGCTGGTAACCGGCTCCGAAGTCACGCTCGAAGTCGCCATGCACGATCCGCTGAGGGCTGTGATCTGCTGGGCCTGCGGACTCGATGCCGGCGGAGTCTTCGCGGATCCCGTGGCGCTTTAAGTCTATTGTTAAACTCTCAGAGCGGCCGCGGCTTCAGCCTCGCGCTTCAGGTTGCGGGCAAGTTGGCTCATTCCATTGAGATACTGCGGTGGGATGTGGACGTCGCGATAGTCGAGCGCTGCGGCGGCTCGTAGAGTCCAGAAGGGATCGATCAGGTGCGGCCTCGCCAGCGCCACCAGGTCGGCGCGGCCCGCGGCGAGGATCGAGTTGGCATGGTCGGGCTCGTAGATGTTGCCGACGGCCATGGTCGCGAGGCGGCCTTCGTTGCGGACCTTGTCACTGAACGGGGTCTGGAACATGCGGCCATAGACAGGCTGCGCGTCGGCCCATGTCTGGCCCGCCGACACGTCGATCAGGTCCGCGTCTTCTCGCGCGAACGCTTCGCCGATCTCGACTGCATCGTCCGGAGTGATCCCGTTGTCGCCGGCCCAATCGTTGGCCGAGATTCGCACGGACATCGGGCGGTCCTTGGGCCAGGCGGCCCGCATCGCAGCGAAGACTTCGAGCGGGTAGCGCAGGCGGTTCTCGAGCGAGCCGCCATATTCGTCGGTGCGGGTATTCTGCAGCGGGGTAATGAAGCTCGAAAGCAGATAGCCGTGCGCGGCGTGCAGCTCGACCATGTCAAAGCCGGCTTCGACGCCCATTTTTACTGCGGCGACGAACTCGTCGCGAACCTTCTCCATGTCGGCGCGGGTCATCGGGTGCGGCACCTGATTGACGGGCGACCATGGGACGTCGCTCGCGGACATGACGGGCCAGTTGCCATCATCGAGCGGGACGTCGTTCCCTTCCCAGCCGAGCTTCGTCGAGCCCTTGGCGCCCGAGTGACCGAGCTGGAGGCAGATCTTCGCCTTCGAATTGGCGTGGACGAAATCGACGATACGCTTCCACGCAGCCACGTGCTCTTCGTTCCACATGCCGGTGCAGCCGGGGCTGATCCGGCCCTCGGGTGAAACGCAGGTCATCTCGGTGAAGACGAGACCGGCGCCGCCCATTGCGCGCTCGCCGAGGTGCACGAAGTGGAAGTCGTTGGGAGTGCCGTCGACGGCGGAATACATCGCCATCGGCGAAACCGTGATGCGGTTCTCGACCTGCATCTCGCGCATCTTGAATGGCGCAAACATCGGGGGTGCCGTCTTGTTCGAGCGTCCGTCGGTCGCGCGCTTCCAGAACCAGCGTTCGACGCCCTCCAGCCATTCGCGGTCGCGGAGACGCAGGTTCTCGTGGCTGATGCGCTGGCTGCGCGTCAGCAGCGAATAAGCAAACTGCAGCGGTTCGAAATGCAGGTAGCGGTGCAAAGTCTCGAACCATTCGGTCGAGTTGCGCGCGCTGTTCTGGAGCTTGAGTACTTCGAGATTTCGTTCGGCCTGGTATTCGTCGAGCGCAGCTTCCAGAGACAAAGGCTCGTCATTGCGAGCGGAGCGACGCAATCCAGAGTCGGCGCTGCTGGATTGCTTCGTCGCTTGCGCTCCTCGCAATGACGGAGAAGTGCGCGTCAGCACATCCGCCAGCTTGATCGCGTCCTCGAGCGCTAGCTTGGTACCGGAACCGATCGAGAAATGTGCGGTGTGCGCGGCGTCGCCCAAGAGGATGACGTTGCCGCTCGACCAGCGCTCGCACTTGATCCGGCGGAAGTTAAGCCATGCCGCCGAGCCGCGCAGGTGCGTGGCGTTCGACATGAGCTTATGGCCGTCCAGATATTTGGCGAAGAGCTTTTCGCAAAGGGCAATGCTCTCCTCCTGGCTCATCCGGTCGAAGCCGAAGTTGCGCCATGTCTCTTCGTCGCATTCCACGATGAATGTCGAGCAGTCGGGCGCGAAGCGATAGGCGTGCGCCCAGATCCAGCCGTGCTCCGTCTCCTCGAATGCGAAAGTGAAAGCGTCGAACACCTTGGGCGTGCCGAGCCACACGAATTTGTTGCGGCGGACGTCGATGTCGACGCCGAATGCTTCCGGAGTCGCGTCGCGGAAGCGCGAGTTGGCGCCGTCGGACGCGATGACGAGATCGTAACGGCGCCACTTCGGATCGGAGGGATCGCATTCCGCTTCGAAATGCAGCACGACGCCAAGCTCGCGGGCGCGGTTCTGGAGAATCTCGAGCAGGCGCTTGCGGCCGATCCCGATGAAGCCGTGACCTGACGAGGTGATCGTCTGCCCGTGGAGGTGGACGTCGATGTCGTCCCAATGCGCGAACTCGTCGGTGATGGTCTTCGCCGACGCGGGATCGTTACGCGTGATGTTATCGACGGTGAGGTCCGAGAAGACGACTCCCCAGCCGAAAGTGACGCCCAGGGCGTTGCGCTCGAAGATTTCGATCTCGTGCGCAGGATCGCGCAGCTTCATCGAGATGGCGAAGTAAAGCCCCGCCGGCCCCCCGCCGATGCAGGCGATTCTCACTGCCGGGCTCCTGAAGGCTCGGGCCAATCTTCACAAATGTCCGCGCTGGCGCGCGCACGCGAGTCGCGCAGTTCAGATGATTGGCTTGGCCCGGGACAGCGTAAGCGCATCGCCGCAGCATGGCACAGCAGGACGCCTGTAGGACAGATGCAAAGGATATTGGCCGACGGGACAACTCAAGAAAGGCAGCTTCGCTCAACGCTCCTGAGTGCGATTGTCGTTATCTTGTTGCGGCGGCGATTTGCCGTGGCTCTTCTGTTGCCGGCGATCCTGATTGGGCTGCTGCGCCTTTGCTGCCAACTTCTCGGCGTGAGCGGCCTGCGCTGACTTCGCTTGATCCGCTGCTTTTTCGCGCTGCTCCGCCTTGGCCGCCAATTGCTGGGCGTGGGCGGCCTCCGCCGTCTTGGCCTGAGCAGCCGCCGTCTCGCGATGCTTGTCCTTGGCCGCCAGCTGCTGTGCCTGTGCAGCCTGCGTGGCCTTCGCTTTGGCGGCCGCCGCCTCGCGCTGTTTCGCTTCAGCCGCCAGCTGCTGTGCCTGTGCAGCCTGCGCGGACTTGGCCCGAGCGGCGGCGGTTTCACGCTGCTTGGCTTCGGTCGCCAGCTGCTGAGCATGAGCGGCCTGCGCGACCTTGGTCTGAGCAGCCGTCGCCTCGCGCTGTTTCGCTGCTTCGGCCAGCTGCCGGGAGTGAGCGGCCTCCGTGGACTTGGCCTCGGCAGTCTTGGACTGGGCTGCGGCGGCTTCGGCCGCCACTTGCTGGGTGTGTGCGGCTTGCGCCGCCTTTGTCTGCGCGCTCTTTGCCTGCGCGGCAGCTTCCGCCTGCCGGACCTTGACCGCATTTTGTGTCGGGGCGACCGCACTGTTTGATGCACCCGAAGAGGCCGGCGTTTCGGTCTGGGGAGCCACCCCTGTGTTGGTTCGTAATGCGAGCGTTTGTGATGCGGACGTTCGAACCTTGGCCGCGTTCCAGTTCGAAATATATGCCGCTTGGCGCTTCGCTACTTCAGCGGGGTTGGACACCGGCCGGACGGTCGAGCCTGCGGCCGCCGATGCCCCGGCGACGCCGATCGCCGCTGCGTAAGCGGCTCGCTGATCTCGCTCCTGGCGCCATTGCCTCGCTTCGTCGGCTGCATGCGCATTGCGCCATGCCTGCCAGTCCGCGTTGCGGGCCTGCTGCTGTTGCCAGCTCAGGTTCTCGGCCCGGAGCTGATCCTGGCGCGCAGCCCATGCGCTGGCGTAGGCGGATTGGCGCTGCTCATACTGAGCGGCACGATAGAGTTCGCGGGAACGATAGAGATAGCGCGACGCCTCATCTGCGCGTTGTGCGGCGAGCGGGCCGTAAAGCCCCGCGCCACCGGGGCCGTAAACCCCTACGAGCGCTCCGCGATCATAGGCGTAGCTGTAATAGGGGTCGCGAACCAGGAACGGCTGATCCTGGCCGGGATAGTAGTAATAATAGCGGTCGCCCTGAGGCAGCTGTTCGACGATCCGGTACGCGCCGTTTCCCGATCGCCAGACCCATGGGCGGGTTCCTTGATAGTCGACGGTGTAATCGGGCGGCGTGTCCGCAAATGCCTGCCCCATGGAATAGGCCTGATCGATATAGCGATAGCGCTCACTCGCTGGCGGCGGCGCATATCTTATTTGTGTCGCCGCAGCCGGCAGCGCAGCGCCCACGGGTGCCGGTGCAACAGGAGGTGGCGAAGCGGAGGCGAGAGGCAGCGCCGCTTCTGGCGGGGCGACCATCGGCGCTTCGGTCACCGACGGCTGTTTGTTGCACGCCGTCACCAGCAATCCGAGCAGGCTCGCGCCGGCGACCAGGTGCAACGTCGGCGCGGACAAGAAACGGGTATTCATTCGAATCTCCTTGACGGAGCGCTCTCGCGGCCGGTCGGCCGCGTCATCATCTCAAGATACAACGGGTGAAAAGCGAACAGCCGCGACGGTTGGTTCCGCAACTGGGCCCGGCTAACGGCGCCGTCGCCGATGATGGCTGGGGTAACGGATCAACGCCAATGGTGTCAGGAATGGGTGGAAAGTGGACCTTAGATTATCGTCCATTGTGGGATAAATTTGCGCACCGTGCGCATAGCTCGTCTTCAGACGGCTTCATCCTTTGGACTACAAAGTTGCGCGTCGGGAAGCTGGCGCACCCAACATGGAAGTGCCACAGCTTCTGCCAAACCCCGTTCTCAATCCCGCGACGATACTCAGACACACGCGGCCCCTAAACGCTACAAACTCAGCCAAATCCTACTAATTCCGGTTAATGCATTCCAACGAAAAAGGGGCAGCTCAGTTCAGTGCAAGCTCTAATGTCCGCTTTGGGTGGAAAGCAGCCGCTAGCTTTGCAACGATTGAGTCAGCTGCCGTTGGAAACGAAGTTCGACACTCGCGGGTTTGGCGCCCGTGTTCCCGGTCTCTTGCAGGAGGACAATGCGATGTCGAAGAAGATAAAGTGGAAGTCCTCTCCAAAGGGCAAGGACTATGAGGGCGTCAAGAATTTCCTAACGTTGTTGTGCTCCGAGAGCGAAGCCAACAAGCTTATCGAACGTTTGGATAAAGCGGAGCCGATAGAGCATGCCGGGAAGGACATCCTGCGGGCTGCTGAGCTGCCTGCGCTGAGCTCGGAAGACCCCCATGTAAACAAGGATTTGAGGGACATACAAAAGGGCAAAGCGCTGGCCCCTGTTTTGCTGATCCGTGGGGACCTCAAGAAGGCACATTCGCTTGTCATTGCCGACGGTTACCATCGTGTCTGCGCGAGCTATATCGTAGACGAAAGTGCCCCTATTTCTTGCCGGCTGGTGGATATCTGAGCTTCCCCCTGTGCGATGCCAAAATAATGTCCGAAAATGGGTTAAAGGCGGACCCTTCGCTAGGGTCAGCTCTGGGTCGAAAGCTGCCACTAGTCGCTAGTGGCAGGAATGGGTCGAAAGCGGACGTTAGGAAGATCGCGAATCCACCCCGCGGATGAAGGCGCCGACCAGCGTGTTAAATTCGTCCGGGCGTTCGAAATTGGTCAAGTGGCCCGCGCGCTCGATCTGCTCGTGATGCGCGCCGGGGATCATCTTCGTCAGCGCACTCGATAACGCCGGCGGCGTGACTCTGTCCTCGGCACCACACAGGACAAGTGTCGGCACGCGGATCGCGTGCGCCCGCTCACGCTGGTCCGCGAGCCACACGGCCCTGGCGCCGACCCGGTAAGCCTCGGGGTCGATCCGCGCCATTGTTTCGACGACTTCGCTGCGCACCGCCGAGTCCGCCGGCTGGGCGAGGAGCACGTCGACGCGGGTCTCGGCGAGCAGGCGCAGGTCGTCACTGGCGGCGATGGAGCGATCGTAGATTCCCTGGCCGTCGGGATGCTCGGCAAACGTGTCCGCGAGGGTCAGCGAGACGATCCGCTCCGGCCAGGCATGATGCATCGCGATCGCCACGACTCCGCCGAGCGAAAGTCCGCAGATATGCGCCTGTCTAATCCCCAGCTCGGTCATCGCCGCTAGAATCACGGCCGCATAGTCGTCGCGCGACGTACCTTCGGGCGCCGAGTCGGAGTCGCCATATCCGGGATAGTCGAAGGCGACGGCCCGACGCTCGCTTTTGAAATGCGCCAGTTGGGGCCGCCACACGGACTTGTCCGAGCCGACGCCGTGCAGGAAGACGATCGGGGTCGCGTCACCGACGCCCGCATCCTCATAGCCGATCGCAATGCCGGTCGCGGTCATCACCCGGGACATGCGCTCATCTTGGCAGCGGTAGGTGCGGCGCGCTAGCCTTCAGCAATGACGCGAATGACCGTGAACGGCGAGGGGGTCGACTACAAGCTGGACCCGGAGACGCCGCTGCTTTGGGCGCTGAGGGATGCGTCCAACCTCACCGGCACCAAATATGGCTGCGACAGCCGCGATTGCGGCGCATGCACGGTGATCATCGACGGCCGGGCCGCGACGAGCTGCAGCGTCTCGATCGGTTCACTCGAGGGCGCGACGATCACGACGATCGAAGGCCTGTCATCGAAGGGCTCGCACCCGGTCCAGCAGGCGTGGCTGGCGGAGCAGGTCACGATGTGCGGCTATTGCGAGCCGGGCTTCATCATGGCGATCGCGGCCCTTCTGGAAGCCAGTCCCAGCCCGAGTGAGGAGCAGATTACGGCACTTCCGAACATCTGCCGCTGCGGCGCTTACCCGCGCATCCGCAAGGCCATTGCGCGCGCTGCGCAGACCGCGGCTCCGGCCCCGAAATCCAACTTACAAACCTGAATATACGCCTCCGAAACGGTTAAGCCGCCGCTCAGCCGAGAAGGAGCATTTGCCGGTGTAATGAACTCGAAAGGTCACTGTCATGCGTAAGCTCCTGATCTCACTTCTTCTGGCGAGTGCGGCGGCGACTCCCGCGCTCGCAGATCCCGATCACAACGACCACCAAAATGCCCGGGCCGAGCACTCGCAGGCGCGCGCCCAGACACATGGCGATCGCTCGGAACGCTCCGCGCCCGCCGAGCGGCCGCAAGTCGCTGGCCAAGGCCACGTCAACGGCGCGATGGGCAACGGCGGCGGACAGGGCCGCTTCAATGGCGCGGTCGGTGTTGGACAGGTGCAGTCTGGCCATGTCGGCCGTATGCAAGGCGGCCAGGTTGGGGTCGTGCAGTCCGAGAACGCCGCAGTCCAGAACGTAACGCCGGCGCCTGGCCCGCGCGTCGTCAACAACAACACTTTCCGCAACGACCGCAACGGGCGCGGCGGGGACCGTCGGCAGATCGAGGCCGCGCGCGAGCAGGTCATCGATCAAGGCCAGCAGGTTCGTCCAGGTTCGCACATGGTGACCAACGATACGCTTCGGCAGTCCGGTAGGCCGCTTCCGAATGTCATGCGGACACACAACCGCTCACTGCTGGTCAGCGACGTTCCACGTCCAGGCACGCAGCCGCCGCTGCGTACAGATGGCCGGCGAAATGCGGTTCACTGGAACACCAACTGGCGCAACGACGCCCACCACGACTGGCACAACTGGCGCCGTCACCACGGTTCGTGGTTCCATCTCGGCTTCTATTACGATCCGTTCGGGTGGGGCTATCAGCCTTATTCGATCGGCTGGCGGATGTGGCCGAACTATTACAGCAGCTCGTTCTGGATCAACAATCCGTCGCAGTACCAGCTGCCCTACGCGCCGCCCGGCACGCAGTGGGTCCGTTATTACAACGACGCGGTCCTGGTCGACATGTGGTCGGGCGAAGTCCTCGACGTCGTCTACAATTTCTTCTGGTAGACCGCGTCTCACCGTTGATCGAAGGGGTGTTGCGGCATAGCTGCGGCACCCCTTCCGCACTTGCGCACCGCGCCACTTGAAGGTCTGAAATGCCGAACCCTGCTCGCCTGATTCTTTCTGCTTCGCTGGCGGCGCTTGCCGCGTCCGCTTCCGCCCAGACTCCTACGGGACCGACGGTCACGCCGAACAACGAGTATCTCACTCCCGAAGAGGCAGCGAAGAACCAACCGCTGCCGGAGGCCGGCGTCCACGACCGGCTGTTCCAGCTGTTCAAGGACAGCGACGAGGCGTCGCTCAAGCGCAATCCACTGCAGGCGCTGTTCCGCGGCGATCTTCGCTACGCCGACCGGCTCGGCGATTTGTTCAGCGACGCGCACTACCAGGGCGAGAAAGCGGCGGCCGAGCACGATCTCGCGGCGCTGCAGGCGATCCCACGCGCAGCGCTCAATCCCGAGGACCAGCTCGCGTACGATGTGTTCGAATATCAGACCAAGGACACCCTGCGTGGCCTTCAGCCAGACCTTCTCGCGCTGACCGAAGCGCTGCCGATGAATCACTTCTTCGGCATCCACACGCAATATGCGACGATCGCGAGCGGGCAGGGCGGCGCGCCGTACAATACGCTCGCGGATTACGAGAACAGCCTCAAGCGCAACCGCGATTTCGCGAGCAACATCGACGAGGGGATAGCCCAGTGGCGCAAGGGCGAGGCGGAAGGCGTGGTCGACACCAAGCTCACCGTCCGCAACATGATCGAACAGCTCGACAATCAGCTGAAGCTCAAGCCGGAAGATTCGCCTTATTGGGGACCGATCAAGAATTTCCCGGGGACGATCAGCATCGAGAACCGGGCGCGGCTCACGCAGGAATATCGCGATTCGATCAACAACGTGATCTATCCGGCGCTGACGCGCATGCGCGACTTCCTGCAGAACGAATATCTCGCTCATGCGCGCGACGGCGCTGGCCTCATGTACATGAAGGGCGGCGACGCGCTGTACCGCTATCAGGTCCAGTCGACCACGACCACGCAGATGACGCCCGAGGAGATCCACCAACTGGGCCTGAGCGAGGTCGACCGCATCACCAAGGAGTTCGACAAGGTCAGGGAGGAGGTCGGGTTCAAAGGCGATCTCCACGCCTTCTTCGATTATATGCGGACCAGCCCGAAGTTCGCGCCCAAGAGCCGCGCACAGATCGAGCAGGACTATGCGCGGATCAAGAAGGCGGTCGAGGCGAAGGTACCGCAATATTTCTCGCTGGTGCCGATGACCCCGCTCGTGATCCGGCCGTATCCGCCGTACCGCGAGAAGTTCGAGGCGGGCGGCTCCTACGACAGCGGAACTCCGGACGGCAAAAGGCCAGGCACCTTCTACTTCAATGCCTACGACCTGCCGTCGCGCTTTACATGGGAGGAGACGACCTTGTTCCTCCACGAGGGGGAACCCGGTCACCATTTCCAGATCAGCCTGGCGCAGGAGAACAAGGCTCTCCCGGCGTTCATGCGCTTCGGCGGCAACACGGCCTATGTCGAAGGCTGGGCGCTCTATTCGGAGACACTTGGATACGACATGGGTTTCTATAAGGACCCGTATCAGCGCTTCGGAACGCTCAATGACGAGATGCTGCGCGCGATGCGGCTGGTGGTCGACACCGGCATCCACACCAAGGGTTGGACGCGTGATCAAGCGATCGAATACATGCTGTCGCACTCCGGAGAGTCGAAGACGGACGCGACGGCGGAAGTCGAACGCTACATCGCCATCCCTAGCCAGGCGACGGCCTATAAGATCGGCGCTCTGACCATCCAGCGGCTTCGCAAGCAAGCACAGGACGAGCTCGGTCCGAAGTTCGACATCCGGCAATTCCATGCCCAGGTGCTCGACAGCGGAGCGCTGCCACTCTCGATCCTCGAAGCGAAGATCGATCGCTGGATCGCCGCTAAAAAGGCGAGCTGATCGTCATTGCGAGCGAAGCGGGCCGGAGGCGACCGCAGATCTGCCAATCCGGCACAGCCGTTGGATTGCCGCGTCGCCTTCTCGCAATGACCTAACCCTCGGTGAGCTCCACGAAAGGCGCGAACTTCACCTCGCGTTTGACGAAATGCGTTTCGTAACGACGGACCGTCGGGGATGAGGCGAGCAGCTCGTCCGCACTCGCGTTGAAATCCGCCATGCTCGCGCAGTCGAAGAGCGCGACGAAATCCTGCGGACCGGCGATCTCATAGCAGAATTGCACCTCGTCGGAATCTAGTAGCCGCCGCTCGAGCGCGGCCTTGCCCTGGCGATCGGCATGCTCGCTCAGCTGAATCAGCACGATCGCGCGAAGGCGGTTTTGCGTAAGACGTGCGCCGAGCAGCGCGATTGTCCCCGCAATCCATCCATCAGACCGAAGCCGGCGGAGGCGCCGAGCAATTGCCGACGAGGAGAGCGGCACGTCGGACGCGAGCGAATCGGCCGTGCGCGAGTCGTCGCGCTGAACGAGATTGAGGAGCTGGAAGTCGAAGCGGTCGAGCACGGCGGCCATGCTGCCAAATTTTGGCGCAACGCGCATCAACTTTGCGCGCAACGGGCGCCATTTGCAGTTACTGTATTGGTGAGTTCATACAGCGGATGTGATCCCGATGCGCAAGCCCGTTCTCGCTCTCCTGGCCGCCTGCGTCCCCAGCACTCCCCTCAATGCGCAGGCGGCCGCTCCGGCGCCGTCGACTGGGCCGACTATCCCAGCCGCGGTGCCGGCCACTCGTCCGGTCGAGCCCGGCGAAGGCCGCGCCGTCGCACTGAAGCTTGCCGACGAGCTGGTAAGCAACTTTGTCTACCGGGACCAGGCAGAGGCTTATGCCGCGATGCTTCGGAAGAATGCGGCCGCGGGACGCTACAACACCGGCACCCGCGGAGACGTCGCAAAGCGCATGACGGACGATTTGCTCGCCGTGCACAAGGACGGGCACCTCACCGTCAATGTGGCGGAGCCCGAACAGGCTGCAGGAGGCAGGGACGGCGGTCCGAATTTCCCGCCCCCGATCCAGTCGGCGAAGACCATTGCGCCCGGCGTCGGCTACATCCGCTTCACGGCGTTCATCGGCACGGACGAGGAAGTTGCCGGTGTGCGCAAATGGCTCGCCGAAAATCGCGACGCACGCACGTTGATCTTCGACCTGCGCAATCATCACGGCGGCGGCCTCGACGAGCAGGACGCGATCTTCTCCTGTCTCTACGCCAAGCCGACGCCGCTCGTGCGCATGGCCATGGCGACGTCGATCTTCGAGAAGTTCGGCTCGCCGATGGGCAATTCACCGACGCTGAAATTTGTGGCCGAGGGTACCAGGGTAATCGCCACACACTCGGCAATTCCCGGCGCGGACACGCCATTGCGCAACGCGCGGGTCTATCTGCTCATCTCGAACAAGACGGCATCGGCGGCGGAGCATTTCTCGCTCGCAATGAAATCGACGGGGCGCGCCACGCTGATCGGCGAGGCCACCGCAGGCGCCAATCACTTCGGTGGTCCGGCGCCGCTCGATGATCATTTCACCGTGTGGATGCCCATTGGCCGCACCTACGACATCAAGACCGGCAAGGACTGGGAGGGTAACGGCGTTGCTCCCGACATCGCGATCGATCCCAGGCAGGCGCTCGTCGTTGCATTGGAAAAGGCCGGCCTCAGCCATGCCGAGGCCGTCCGGCTCAATGAGCAGGAGATCCCCGCCGAGCCGGTGCACGCGGACAAGGTGCGCGCACGTTAATCTGCCAGATTCTGGCATACCGTTCGTCGAAATTGCGCAGAATGTGAACCTCAAGGGGCGTACAATGCGCCCGAGGGAGTATGCGAACGGCTATGCACAAGCGTACCCTTGTTCTCCTTGCTGCGATTGCCTGGATGGCGCCCCTGTCGGCGCACCAGAATGCCGGAGCGGTGAAGCATCATTCGTCGGGCTGCCCTTATGAGCGCGCCCGTGAAGCGGCCGCGGCAGCGGCTGCGGCCCGTGCATGGCAACCGGCGCCGAAACCCGCAACCACGACGATCACGCTGAAGGACCGCGTGCCCGGCGGTTCCCTTCTTGGCTGGGGAGACGAATCAGGTTTCCTGCGGCCCTAGGCGCCTACGCTTTCCAACGTCTCAGCGATCAGGCGGCGGCTGTTTTCGATTCCGTACAGCGCGATGAAACTGCCCATGCGCGGCCCCTGGCTGGAGCCGAGCAGGGTTTCGTAGAGTGACTGAAACCATGCGCGAAGGCTCTCGAACGGGTGGCGTTTGCCGACTTCGAACACGGCGTGCTGGATGACTTCGCCGTCAGCGTCGGCGGGGAGGTTCGATAGCTCAATATCGAGGTCCCGCAGGGCTTCCGCTTCCAAGTCGGTCGGGGGCCGGCGCTTCAGGGTGGGGACAACGAAATCCCGAGCATAATTGACTGCGAGGCCGATTAGCTCATCGAGCTCGGGATCGCTTTCCGGTGAGGTGCCAGGCGCGTAGCGCTGAACGAACTTCCACGCCGTCTCCTTTTCGTGCACGCCTGGAAGGCTGACCAGATTGAGCAGCAGGCCGTAAGTGAGCGGCAGTTTCTCCGCAGGCACCTTGCCGCCGTGGATGTGGTGCACAGGGTTGCCGAGCTTCTGCTCGACCGGCTGGTTCGGGTAATTGCCACGAAACTGCCAGTATTCGTCGACCGCACGCGGGATGACGCCGATGTGCAGGCTCTTCGCCTTCCGCGGCTCGCGATAGATGTAGAAGGCGAGGCTGGGCTCGCTGCCGTAGCGCAGCCATTCCTCGAGGCTGAGGCCGTTGCCTTTCGACTTGGAGATCTTCTCGCCCTTCTCGTCGAGGAACATCTCGTAGTTGAATCCCTCGGGCGGTCGGCCGCCGAGAATGCGCGCGATCTTGCCGGACTGGGTGACGCTGTCGATCAGGTCCTTGCCGGACATCTCGTAATCGACACCCAGCGCGACCCAGCGAGCGGCCCAGTCAACCTTCCACTGGAGCTTCGCCGCGCCGCCGAAAGCCGACTGCTGGGCGCGTGAGCCGTCCTCATCGTCGAAGGCGATGAGGCCGGCGTCGGCGTCCACCACTTCAACGGGCACCTGGAGCACCCGGCCGGTACTCGGCGAGATGGGCAGCACTGGAGAATATGTCTTGCGGCGATCCTCACGAAGAGTCGGCAGCATCACCCCCATGATCCCATCCCACGCGTGAAGGATCTTGCGGATCACGTCGTCGAACTCGCCGCTCGTGTAGCAGTCGGTCGCGGACATGAATTCGTAATCGAAGCCGAAGCGGTCGAGAAAGCGGCGAAGCATCGCGTTATTGTGGTGCGCGAAGCTCTCATACTCCTCGAACGGGTCGGGAATTTGAGTCAGCGGCCGCCCCAGATTCTCAGCCAGCATTTCCTGGTTCGGGATATTGTCCGGTACCTTGCGAAGGCCGTCCATGTCGTCGCTGAAGGCAATGAGCCGCGTCGGTGCGCCGCCGGTAATCTCCTCATAAGCGTGGCGAACGAAGCTCGTGCGCGCGACTTCATTCCATGTGCCGATATGCGGCAGTCCCGAAGGACCGTAGCCGGTTTCGAAGATTACCGGGTCCCCAGCCGGCTTGCCCTCCGGCCAGCGCTTCAGCAGCTTCCGCGCTTCCTCGTAGGGCCAGGCCTTGGATTGGAGCGCAGCGGTGCGAATATCGGCGGCGTCGTTCACGGCGCGCGTCCTAGCGAAGCGACGGCGGCGCTGCTAGCGCTGAGGATGCGATGAAGCCGATCGCCGAATATCCGAGTATAGATCGGGAGCGCTTCGAGCGCGAGATCGTCCCGAAGGGCGAGCCGGCGGTATTCCGCGGCCTAGTCGCCGACTGGCCAGTGGTCCGCGCTGGCAAGGACGGGCCCAAAGCCCTCGCCGACATGCTACGCTTCGCAGCGACCGACGAGCCGTTCGAGGCCTGGTTTGCGCCGCCAGACGTCGAAGGCCGCTTCAATTACAATTCGGGTTTTAGCGGCTTCAACTTCGAGCGGAAGCTGGCGACAGTTGACCAGCTGCTCGACTTGCTCCTGCGCCAGATCGGACATGACAAGCCTTACTGCATGTACGCGGGCGGGATTCCGATTAGGAAGCACCTGCCGCCCCTCATCCCGAATATTCCGGTGACCATGCTGGATATGAAGCGCGATACGCTCATCTCGCTATGGCTCGGCAACCGGACGCACACCGCCACGCACTGGGACCAGTCGTCGAATCTCGCCTGCGTCGTGGCGGGCCGACGGCGCTTCACATTATTCCCGCCCGACCAGCTGAAGAACCTTTATGTCGGTCCGCTGGAGTTCACCCTCGCCGGCCAGCCGACCAGCCTGGTCGACATCGACAATCCAGACCTCGAGACCTTCCCCCTTTTTAGGAAGGCGCTGAAGGCGGCGCGACGAGCGGAACTTGGTTCTGGTGACGCGCTCTACGTTCCCGCCATGTGGTGGCACGACGTTCTCTCACTCGAGGACTTCGGGTCGTTGATCAATTTCTGGTGGCGCGAAGGCGAACCGCCGCAGCTGACGCCGCTCAACGCGCTCTATCACGCGGTCATCACGATGAAGAGCCTGCCCCCGAACGAGCTGGCGGCGTGGCGCGCCCACTTCGATCATTACATCTTCGGTGACAATGGCGACCCGGTCGCGCATCTCCCCGAGCAGGCGCGCGGGATCCTCGGCCGGCGCACGCCCGAGCTGGTGGCCCGTGTTAAAAAGCTGCTGATCGAGGTCCTCAGTCGGTAGAACGGCGTTCCGCTTCCGTTCTCAGTAGCTTAAGACCTCGCCGATGGACCGTTCCCCGATTCCCGCGCTTCACGCGACTCATGCCGGCATCTGGCTGGCGAGCGGCGACGGCGAGGTGCGGGAGGCGAGTCGCGGGGAGGCGATCGCCCGAGCGGCGGAAACGCCGCACATCATCCTGAATGCGCCACTGGTAGGACAGCGCCTGGGCTACCCGGAGCTGAGCGGCCTCGACCTGCTGGAGCTGTTCGCCTTCATTCATCCCGCGCGGTTCGCCGTGCCGACCGCAGCGGGATTGAGCCGAGCGCTTGCGCTCAATCCTCCCGCCACCGAAGCCGAAGCGGCGGGAGCACTCAGGAAGCTTGCCGGGCGGCTTCTCGAGGCGCTCGCCGATCCGGACTGGCGCGAGCGCGAAGGTGCCTGGACTTCGAATGCCACATTGCACCGGCTTGGCTGGGGGTGGGCGTCGCTGGTCGGCGCGCGACTGGAGCGACCCGAGCGCGGCGAACGCATGCTCTTCTCGCGATTGAAGCAGTGGGACGACGCGGCCGACCGCCGGCCGCCACGAACCGTGACGGTCGAGCTGGCCGCTGCGCGGCACAAGCTCGACGAGCTGACCGGCCGCGCCGAATCTCGCGAGGGACAGCGGGCGATGACCGAGGCTGTGACGCAGGTTTTCGCACCCAAGCGCGCGAAGGACGCTCCGAACCTGCTGCTAGCGGAAGCAGGAACGGGCATCGGCAAGACGCTCGCCTATCTCGCGCCTGCTTCGCTCTGGTCGGAGCAGTCCGGCGGGACTGTGTGGGTGTCGACCTTCACCAAGGCTTTGCAGCGGCAGCTCGACGGCGAGGGGCCGAAGCTTTTCGCTGACCCGGAGGAACGCGCGCGCAGGATCGTGATCCGAAAAGGGCGCGAGAATTATCTATGCCTGCTCAATCTGGAAGATGCGCTTCAAGGGGCGTTCTCCGGGCGAGCGGCGGTGCTGGCGCAGCTCGTCGGACGCTGGGCAGCCTACACCAAGGACGGCGACATGGTCGGGGGCGACCTGCCGGGCTGGTTGCCGAGCCTGTTCAGGCGAGCGGGAGCGACCGCGCTGACCGATCGCCGCGGCGAATGTGTCTACGCCGGCTGCCCGCATTACCGCCGCTGCTTCATCGAACGAGCGGAGCGGGCGAGCCGCGAGGCCGACATCGTGATCGCCAATCACGCGCTGGTGATGGTGAATGCGGCGCGCGCTCGCGAAGATGCTCCCGGGCGCATCCTCTTCGACGAGGGACACCACCTGTTCGATGCGGCCGATTCCACGTTCGCGGTGGCATTCGGCGGTCAGGAAGCCATCGAGCTCAGGCGCTGGATCGTGGGGCCGGAGGGGCGTTCGCGCGGACGAAGGCGCGGGCTCGCGGCGCGACTGATGGACGTTGCGTCCTATGACGATGAGGGCGCGCAAGCTCTCGATGCGGCCGTCGAATCCGCGAAGGCTTTGCCATCAGACGGTTGGCTTCAACGGCTGGTCGAAGGCGCGCCCTTCGGTCCGATCGAGACTCTGCTCGAGGAGGTTCGCGGCACGGTCTACGCGCGCGCCAAGGCTCAGGAGGCGGGATACGGCCTCGAGACCGAGCTCGCCGAGGCTGACGGAGCTTTGGTGTCGAGTGCAGCGGGCGCAACCGAGGTGCTGGAAACGCTGCAGAAGCCGCTCGCCGCGCTATCGCGGCGACTCGAAGCGGTCCTCGAGGACGCGCCGGACTGGCTCGACTCGCAGGCGCGGGCGCGCGTCGAGGGAGCAATCAATGGGCTCTCCTGGCGCCGCGAGCTTCTTTCCGCCTGGATTGCCCTGCTCGCGCGAGTCGGCGGCGAGGCCGACCCTGAGTTCGTCGATTGGCTCGCCGTGGAGCGCATCGACGGACGCGAGTTCGATGTCGCGGTTCACCGCCGATGGCTCGATCCGACCAAGCCGCTCGCGGCGGCGGTGTTGAAGCAGGCGGACGGCGTGCTGGTGACTTCGGCAACCTTGCGCGGGGGCGAAGGCTGGCCGGCAGCGGAGGCACGAACGGGCGCCGTGCACTTGCCCGCGCCCGCCGGTCACTTCGAAGCGGAGAGCCCATTCGATTACGCGAGCTGTTCGGAAGTGCTAATCGTCACCGACATCAAGCAGGGTGACATCGCTGCGCTGTCAGGCGCCTACGCCCGGCTGATTGAGGCGGCCGGCGGCGGAACGCTGGGCCTGTTCACCGCGATCCAGCGGCTGAAGGCCGTCCATGCGCGGATTGCCGACAGACTGGCGAGGGCAGGGCTGCCGCTGCTTGCGCAGCATGTCGACCCGATCGATGCGGGGACGCTCGTCGACATCTTCCGCGACGATCCGCGAGCATCTTTGCTCGGCACCGACGCACTCCGCGACGGAGTCGATGTGCCCGGCGAGTCGCTGCGATTGGTGGTGATGGAGCGAGTGCCCTGGCCGCGACCGACCGTGCTGCACGCCGCGCGCCGAATGGCGGGTGGCGGAAGCGCTTATGACGACCGCGTCGTGCGCGCACGGCTTGCGCAGGCATTCGGACGGCTGATCCGCCGCGATGGCGACAAGGGAGTGTTCGTGATCCTCTCGGCAGCGATGCCCTCGCGCCTGCTGTCCGCATTTCCTGCGGGAGCGCCGATCCGGCGAGTGCCGCTCGACATCGCAATCGCGCGGGTTGAAGAGCGCCTTGCCGGCCGCGAACCGGCGGCGGCAGATGCGGAGTTCGTGAAATGAAAACGCTGACCGTTTTGCGCCACGCAAAGTCGAGCTGGGATGATCAGAAACTCGACGACTTCGACCGGCCGCTCAATGCCCGCGGTTGGAAGGCGGCGCGGCGCGTCGGCCGCGAGCTCAAGCAACGCAAGATCAAGTTCGACTTTGGGCTCGCCAGTCCGGCAGCGCGCGTTCGCGAGACCATTGACGGCTTCATCCAGGGCTATGGCCAGCCCGATTTCGAAATTCGCTTCGAACCGAAAATCTATGAAGCGACCGTCGGAACGCTGTTTGAGCTTATCCGCGGCCTGCCGGAAAGAGCCGCCGCGCCCTTGCTTATTGGACACAATCCCGGGCTGGAGCGCCTGGTCGTCGAGCTCACGCAGGATGGCAAACTCCACGACCAGGTTGCGGAGAAATTCCCGACGGCCGCCATGGCTATGATCGAGTTGTCGGCGGAACAGTGGGACGAGGTTCAGCCCGGCAGCGGAGAAATCGCCGAGCTGATCATCCCGAAAGACCTGGACTAACGTTCGAGCGCGTCGGCGAGGCGGTTGCGAAGCGCAATCAGACGAAACACATCGACGCCTGTCGATTCCTCATTGGATTGCAGTTCGTCGTGTACCTGCAATGCGGCAACAGGCGCTAATTCGGGCGTCAATTCCGGTGCGGCTTGCGCGCTCTTGTCGCGCAGCAATTTCTGCACGCCCCGAACCGTATAGCCCTCCTCGTTGAGCAGACGGTTGATGCGCCGTGCGAGTTCGACGTCCGCAGGGCGATAGTAGCGTCGATTTCCGGCGCGCTGCATCGGCTTCAGTTGCGGGAACTTGGTTTCCCAGTAGCGGAGGATGTGCTGCGCGACTCCGAGCTCCTGCGACAGTTCGCCGATCGTTTTCAGGGCGTCCGGTGATTTCTCAGCGGTCGCCATCCGATGTTCTTACTTTGCGATCCGGTCGCGCATGATCTGGCTTGCGCGGAAGGTCATTACGCGGCGCGGCGCGATCGGCACTTCGATGCCGGTCTTGGGATTGCGCCCGACTCGCTGGCCCTTGTCGCGCAGGATGAACGTGCCGAAGCCCGAGACCTTCACATTCTTTCCTTCGGCAAGCGAATGACACATGTGGTGCAGCACACGCTCAACCACGCCCGCGCTCTCGGCGCGCGAAAGGCCCAGTTTGCGGTGGACGACGTCGGCGAGGTCCGCGCGCGTCAGCGTGTTGCTCGACTCAGATTCATTGTTGATCCGTGCGATCCCCAGATCGGCCATCTTTCTTATCTCCGCCCTGTTTCGACCTGCCCCCGCAGTCGGTACGTGTTCGTAACGGAATTCCACGCTGTCGGCAATTCGACATTCGGAGGATTCCCGAACTTTTTCAATACCTGAGCGCTGCCGCGCCCCATGTAAAGCCGCCGCCCATCGCTTCAAGCACAACGACATCGCCGCGCTTGATTCGGCCGTCCTTGACGGCCTTGTCGAACGCCAGCGGAACCGATGCTGCCGAGGTGTTCGCATGCTCGTCTACCGTCACCACGATCTTTTCCGACGGAAGGCCCAGTTTTTTCGCCGTAGCGTCGAGAATTCGCGCGTTGGCCTGATGCGGAACGACCCAGTCGACGTCGGCGGGCGTGAGCCCGGCGGACTCGAGCACTTCGGTGAGCACGTCAGCGAGATTCACGACGGCGTGCCGGAAAACCTCGCGGCCTTTCATGCGCAACTTGCCGACTGTCCCGGTCGTGGACGGACCACCGTCGACGAACAGCAGATCGTTGTGGCGTCCGTCGGCGTGAAGCTTGGTTGCGAGAATGCCGCTGTCCGATTCCTGCGCCGCAAGCACCAGTGCGCCGGCGCCGTCACCAAACAGCACGCATGTTGCGCGATCCTCCCAGTCGAGCAGACGGGTGAATGTCTCCGCGCCGATCACGAGCGCTTTCTGCGCATTGCCGCTCCGCAACATCGAATCGGCGACCGACAGCGCATACAGAAATCCGGTGCAGACCGCGTGCACGTCGAACGCGATGCAATCGTCGATGCCGAGCGTCGCCTGAACCTTGGTCGCCGACGACGGAAAGGTCTGATCCGGCGTTGCGGTGGCGAGAACGATCAGGTCGATGTCGGCGGGAGTCAGTCCGGCGTGATCGAGCGCGCGCCGAGCGGCGTCGGTAGCAAGGCTCGCGGTCGTCTCGCCGTCGCCCGCAACGTAGCGGCTTTTGATACCGGTCCGCTCGACGATCCATTGATCGGACGTGTCGACCCGCTCGGCCAGCTCATCATTGGTGACACGCCGCTTGGGAAGCGCGCTTCCTGCACCGAGCACGACGGAGCGAAGACTCACTGCGCGGCCTCGTTGGCAAACGCGTGCGCGCGGAAGTTATCGAGGTCGTCGCCGATCTTCCGGATGATATCGTTGCGGACCATCCCGCAGGCCACGCCAATGGCGTTGGCGACGCCCTTGGGATTGGCTGCTCCGTGACTCTTCACGACGAGACCGTTGAGACCAAGGAAAACCGCGCCATTGTGGTTGTTGGGATCGAGGTGAACCTTGAGCAGGTTCAGCGCCGGTTGCGAGAGCGCGAACCCCGCCTTCGAACGGAGCGAACTCTTGAATGCGCGACGCAGCAGGTCAGTCACGAACCGCGCCGTGCCCTCTGCCGTCTTGAGCGCTATGTTCCCGGAAAAGCCGTCGGTCACGACCACGTCCACGTTTCCGCGAGACAGCTGGTCGCCCTCCGTGAAGCCGTCGAAGCGGAACGGTAGATAGTCCGCTTCGCGGAGCAGCGACGCGGCTTCCTTGAGCTCGTCAGTCCCCTTCAATTCCTCGGTGCCGATGTTGAGGAGCTTGACGCGGGGCTTTGGAATTCCGAGCACCGTTCGCGCATAGGCCGAACCCATGACGGCGAACTGAACGAGGTTCTGCGCATCACACTCGGTGTTGGCTCCCAGGTCGAGCATCACGCAGTCCTGCTCACCCAAGGTCGGTAGAAGGGCAGCCAGCGCCGGCCGATCGATTCCCGGCATCGTGCGCAGCGCGAGCTTCGACATGGCCATCAGCGCGCCGGTGTTCCCACCTGAAACCGCGGCGTTGGCCTTGCCTTCCTTCACGGCATTGATCGCCATGCCCATCGAGGTCGTGCGGGCGCGGCGGATCGCCTGGGTCGGCTTCTCGCTGGCGTCGATCGCCTGCGGGGAGTGAACGATCGTCGCCGCCTTATGCAGATTCTGATGGTGCTCGAGCTGGGCGCCGACTGCGGCCTGGTCGCCGTAGATTACGAACTGCAGTGATGGGTCGCGCTTGAGCGCCTTGGCAGCCCCGGCAAGCATCGTCGCTGGGCCGCCGTCGCCGCCCATTGCGTCAATTGCGATACGCGGGCCCCCGTTCATTGTGAGGCCTCTTGCCGCTTATGCCTCGGTCGAAACGATTTCGCGGCCGTTATAGTGACCGCAGGCCGAGCACATGTTGTGCGGAAGCTTGAGCTCTCCGCAGTTCGGACACTCCTGGAACTTGGTGGCCTTCAGCGCATGGTGGCTGCGGCGCATGTTCCGCTTCGACGGCGAGGTTTTTCTCTTGGGGACAGCCATTGCGGCACCTTTGAATGCAAGTTTGATCGATCAATAAAAATTGCGACGATCTCCGCCTCATCTCGGCGGGATAAACCCGCGGCGGCGGTTGGATCGTCGCGAACCGCGGCTCCTATAGCGGATGGGGCCGAGGTTGCAAGGGTGAGGGCGACGCCGCTTGCGGAATGGGTAGTGTCTGGTTTCGACGCGTTCCTGCCATTAGCGCGCTAGAGTCAGCTTTCGACCCATTGCAGACATTAAGATGCTAGAGTCAGCTTTCGACCCATTGCGGACGTTAGCTCATCTGTTACGCTTGCGTAATCTGGGGGCCCTTGAATGCATTTCCGTCTGCCCAAGCCGTTGCACGGCTGGCGCGAGTTCGCTGGCGAGGTAGGGATCATCGTCATCGGTGTGCTGATCGCACTTAGCGCGGAGCAGATCGTTCAAACCCTCCAGTGGCGTGAGAAGGTCCGGCATGCGGAAGACGCGATGCAGCTGGAACTTGCCGACGACGATGGCCCGCAAGCTTATGGCCGGCTACTCATTGCCGTTTGCCTCGACAAGCAGCTCGCCCGGATTCACGATAGCCCACCCGCTGCGGCATCACCCGACCAGCTGCGCGCATGGGCCCATTCCTACGCACCCCCGTTTCGGACGTGGGACAGCGAAGCCTGGAAAGCAGTCCTCGCGTCGGACGTTGGCAGCTATATGGGACCGGAGAAGCTCGTCGAGTGGTCGGCCGCCTATCGAACTGTGCCTAGCCTGACTGAATGGAACGCCCGCGAGACCGACCTCGCCGCAGAGCTGCGCGACGCTCTTCCCCCCACGGGCGAGCCTTCTCCAACCGACCTCCAGAACCTCAGGCGTCTCACAGGGCAGCTACGGGTGCTCAATGACCGGATTTCCAGAGGATCCCAGTTGTTCCTCGCGCGGACGCAACGGCTAGGTGCCGGCGTGTCTGCCTTAAGCGAGCGGTCGTTGGAGACCAACGCAAAGGCTACCTATGGCGCGTGTGCGGTTGCCCCCAACCTTGATGCTACGCCAGCCGCAGAAACTTCAACGGCAAACTTGCGCGGATTTGTTCATTAGCTTGCACAAACCTAATGTCGCGTTTCCACCCATTCCGGACATAGCCATCTCTAGTTGGGCACGGGAACCTTAGCATCATTGAATGAGCGTGTCGGAAGACCATGGTCCCGGCAAAATCGGTAGGTCCCATATTTCGACAGCCGGTCCCGGATGACGGCGGGCTCTGGAACCATCCCCTCCTTCACTATGTGATCGATCATTTGTCCCGACAGCAGATCCATGAACTCGGCTCGCCCCCGCAGTTCGGACAGGGTCTGAAGCAGCGACAGGCGAGCGGACGGATCGAGGGGGATGGGCACGGTGAGGACATGCAGCCGATCCCGATCGACGAGATTACGATCGGTCAATTCGGTCAACATCCGTGCTTTGGAATAATGGCTGGACAATTCATTGCGGAGCCGAGGATCGAGGTAAGAAGTGACGCCGTCGCCGATGGTCGCCTGCCACACCACGCTACGATACTCCTTCACCGGTTCGCGGATCTCATAACTGGGTATATTCGGTTCGGTATAAACCGTGGCGGGGACGAGCCGATCACCACTGCTAAGCACGCGCCGCTCAAGCGTGTCGATCTGAGCGACGATGCAGGGTGAGACCATGCGCCATTCTACCGACCAAGCATAATGGTCGCTGACCTCCCCCTTCAGGTCCCTGATCGCGGTGTGCGCCTTGCTCTGCCAGCTTCGACCTTCCGCCCATTGCTGCGTCGCCAGGGCGATGAACACGCCGACCGTCACGATGAGAATTTCCCACACGATCTCGCGCCATCCATGAGGAGGACGAGCGAGCTGCGGAAATTTGACTGATCTAAGCACCCCAGAGCACAGAATAGACTGCATTCTTCTAACCACAAGCAGCCGTGCTCATCCCTTCGGCGCTCCTCCCGCATGGCCAAAGCCATGCCAGCTTTCGACCCAAAGCTGACTCTAACGTGATTCTGTATCCTTAGAGTCAGGAATGGGTGGAAAGCGGACATTCCAAACCAACGCTTACGGTCGAAGCGGAGGCACCGTTTCAAACTGCGGCGCTCCGTCGGCGATAATAATCGCCCTTCTCGGCAGTGTAGACGTGCACGTGAATACGGGTATTCGTCGGGCCATCGAATGCGCCCATCGCAATGCCCGTCCAATCGCGACCAATCGGATCCCAGAAAAGCGAAGAACCGCACGTTGAGCAAAACCCTCGGCGCACCCTTTCCGACGATTGGAACCAGCTGATGTTCTGGTCGCCTTCGATCGTCACGGACGAACGGGGTACATCGGTCGATACGAAGAAGTGACCCGAATACTTCCGGCATGCGATGCAATGACAGGCGTCGGGTCCCGCAAGATCGCCTTGCACCTCGAACGTGACCGCGCCGCATGAACAAGAACCCGTGTGTGACATCTTGTAACCACTCCCCTGGACGTTTTGACGCTCGCTATGGCGGCTTCGAACAACGCGCAATCGCCATTTGGCGAGTGGCCGCATGGGTCGAAAGCTGCCACTGGGGAATCTCGCGCGCGCCCGCGCGTAATGGCCACGAAAAATGTTTTGCGGACATTAGCTCAAAGTGAGAATCTTCGCTCATCTTGGCTGGTAAGAACAGAGCGATCGGCTTCGGGATGCTGGCCGCTGGCGTCGTGTCAGCGGCACCCACCATCTGGTGGGTTTCAGTTGTCTCGGGAATGAGGGGACCACAGACGGTCCCGACCAATCCGATCGTCTACCTTGCGCTTAATTCCCCATTTCTTCTCATTCCTGCATTGGCGATCGTTCGCGCCCTGAATCTGATATTGTCGCCGGAACGCCAGTCAGGACAGAAGCTGTCCCTGTTCACGCAGTGGCTGTGGGTGCTCCTCCTCTTGAATCCGATCGTCTACATTTTTTGGCTAATGTTCAGCTTGGCGGGCATGTGAGCGTATAGGGTCAGCTTTCCACCCAAAGCTGACTCTAGCGCACCTCTCAGGCAACCCGTTCCAAGTCGCCGATCTGCCAACTCTTGTCGAAGAGCGCCGGTTTTGGTCCATAGAAGCGAGCGAGCACCTCGAAGCCTCTGCCTGCTTTGGTCGGGATCCAGTTGCTGTCCTTTCCATCCGGCGGTCTCGGACCGAAGTAGATGTCTGCCGATCCGTCGGCATTCCATTGCAGGCCCGGCGACTGCGATGAGCGGCCCTCTCGTGGCATCTCGCGAATGAAGGCGTGCGTGTCACGGTCGTAAACTGTCACCGACCAATATTGTGTGATCGGGGCATCTGCTGGAACGTTCAAGCGGTAGCTCGCGGCACCATCCAGCGGCGCTCCATGGCGGTCCGATCCTGTGAGCAGATAATACTGCGATCCACCAACATGCTTCGCACTGAAGAAAGCGAGCGAATAAACACTTCCACGAAGGTCCGTCGGATAGGAGTCCGGGACGTGGAAATCGTGCATGACCGCCTGATGGAACTCCTCATCGATCGGGGAGAACCAGCGCTTACCTTCATAGAAAGGAGGGAGCTTGCCGTACCGGGATTCAATCCATTCGTGCGCCTCGGCGATCGCATCCTCAAGAAGGTCACGTGTCTTTTGATCTGGAGCGAAGGGCTTCCCGCGCTCAATGCTGATCGACTTCAAAGGGTCGATCATCGCCTTGTCGCGCTCCAGGAATGGCTCGGCCTGAACCGCACGATTGAGCAGCTCGAAGAAGCTGAGGTCGTAACGGATCGTTGAATCGAACAGCTTGCCCGCAGCATCGATGTAAACGGTCTTTGGCGGGTCCGCGGCCTGCGACAGCGGATAGAGCTTCATTCGCGTCGAATAAGCGATCGCGGCGGCGAGATCCTCAGCGCTTCCGCTCTTGAGCACCGACCGGATGAGCGCGTAGCCTCGCGACGTCTGCGACGGCATCGGAATGTAACCCTCGGGCACTTGGTCGGGCGAGAAGTCCGGACCGAAGAACAGGTACTTCCCGCCTTTGCCCTTATCGACGCCGCCGGGCCCAATATCCTCGATTGCCGCCTGCCAGAAGTCCATGAGGCTGCCGTTGAACACGCCGCCGTCGGCAGGAGGTATTTCGAGCACGAGGGGGCCAACCTCTCGCGTGTCGAAGAAAGGCATCAGGTAGATGACGTCGGGATTGGGCGTGAGCGTCTGGTTCTTCCAGTCGAGCAGCTTCGACCAATAGACGATCTGATTGTACTTTCCGCCCAGCTTTGCCATTTCGTCGAACATCAGCTCGAAGTTGACGGCGGCCATGCCCCAGTTGACGGCCTCGACCGCACGGCGGTGGATGGTGCGGTCGTGAAGTTGGTCAGCGGTATAGCGGCTGGCTTCAGCAGTCTTCGGTTCCGGGTGGATCAGTTCCATCGTGAGGTCGGACATGGCACGCTCCTCTGCTGAGGGAGCGTTAGGCGCGGCGCTTGTTAAGCGGGATCGGGGGCAACCCCTAACCTGTGTGCTAATGTCAGCTTTCCACCCATTGCCGGGAAGTCACCGGGTTTGTGCCGATGGGACGGAACCCAGCGCAGACCTAACCTCAGCTATCAGGGCTATTGGAAGTTGCGTCGATGAAGCTGGAGATCCTGCTGCCGACGGTCGTGCTGCTGACGCCGGTCGCAGTGTTCGCGCAGAATCAAAGTCCGCAGTCGAGTTCAGAGGAACTCGCCAAAAAGCTTGCGAACCCGATCTCGAGCATGATCAGCGTCCCGTTTCAGGAGAATGTCGATTTCGGAATCGGGCCGGAGAATGGAGTCAAGTCGACGCTTAATTTCCAGCCCGTCATTCCCATCGCGCTGAGCAAGAACTGGAACCTGATCACCCGGACGGTCGTCCCGATCATCTACCAGCATGAAGTGGTGGGGAATAACAGCCAGTTGGGGCTGGGCGATACGGTCCAAAGCTTCTTCTTTTCGCCCGTTAAGCCCGGACCGGGCGGAATCATCTGGGGCGCGGGACCGGTTGTCCAATATAGGACCGAAACGAGGAAAGAGCTCGGTAGTGGCAAATGGGGTGCCGGTCCGACGATCGTGATCGTCAAGCAGGCCGGGCACAATACCATTGGAGCGCTTGTCAACCATATCTGGTCCGTCGCTGGCGACGACCGGCGACCAGACGTCTCCGTGACCTTTCTCCAGCCGTTCATCAGTCATACCACCGCCAGGGCGGCGACTTTCACGCTCAGCACCGAATCCAGCTACGACTGGAAGGCGAAGCAGTGGGTGGTGCCGGTGATCGTGTCAGGCTCCCAGCTTACCCACATAGGAAAGCAGCCGATTAGCCTTGGCGGCGGCTTACGATACTATGCCGTTCGGCCCCAAGGCGGACCGCACTGGGGGATACGCCTGCTGGCGACACTCATCTTTGCGAAACGCTGATCTTTGGGCACCGAACGAATGTCAGCTTTCCACCCAAAGAGCTGACTCTAGCTGCTTCAAGGAACATCCGAAGACGCCGACGGATTACCTGTTCATGTTCGTAGGCCATTATTCGGCCTCGCTTGCAGCGAAGGCGATTGAGCCGAGAGCCCCTCTGTGGAGCTACTGCATAGCCTCGCAGCTACTGGATGTTGGCTGGAGCGTGTTCGTCATGGTCGGCATCGAGAAAGCGCGGGTCGACCCACAGCTGCCCGGCTCGGTCTTCGATCTCTACTATATGCCGTGGACCCACAGCTTACCCGCTGCCCTGGTGTGGTCGGTCGCTGGTGCAATGATCTTCAAAAGGATTCTTCGGCTACCAACTCGCGCGGCTGTTTTCATCGGTTTCGCAGTCTTCTCCCACTGGGTCTTGGACCTCGTTGTTCATCGCCCTGACCTGCTGCTCTATCCCGGCGGGCCGAAGGTTGGCCTGGGCCTTTGGAACTATCCGGTGTTGGAAGAAGCTATAGAAATGGGCCTCGTAGCCATCGCTACCGTCTGGTGGGCCGCTAGCCTGATTAGAGGCCGCAAGGCGGAATGGCGCGCAGGGGCGCTCATCGCTCTCATGACTGCACTGCAGGCCTTTGTGATCGTTAACCCTCCCAGCGGCAGTCACGTCATGATTGGAGCGATGGTTTTGGCGGCTTACCTCGTAGTGGCAGCTGGTGCATGGTGGGCTGAACGCGCTCCGGGGCACGCCTTGATCCAGTCACGCAAACGTTAGCGCTCCACCCAAAGCAGACATTTGGCTCATGCGGCCAGCACTTGATCCCCCACGAAGGGGTTCGTTTTCCGCTCGTGGCCGAAGGTGGACATCGGGCCGTGTCCGGGGACGAACGCGGTTTCGTCGCCCATCGGCCAGAGCCTCTCGGTAATCGAGCGGATCAGCTGCTGCTGGTCGCCGCGCGGGAAGTCCCAGCGGCCGATCGAACCGCGGAACAGCACGTCGCCGACGAGGGCGAGCTTCGATTCCGGATGATGGAAGACCACATGGCCGGGCGTGTGGCCGGGGCAGTGTCGGACGTCGAAGGTCAGCTCTCCGACCGTGGCCTGATCGCCATCGACGAGCCAGCGGGATGGCTCGAACGGGCGCCCGACTACGCCATATTTCGGACCGTCTTCGGCGAGGCGCTCGATCCAGAAGAGGTCGTCTTCGTGAGGCCCCTCGATCGGTACTCCCAGCTCTTCGGCGAAAATGCCGGCGCCGCCGCAATGATCGATATGGCCGTGGGTGAGCAGGATCTTCTCGATCGTGACGCCCGCCTGCTCGGCCGCGGTCTTCAGGCGCGGGAGATCTCCGCCTGGATCGACGAACGCAGCCCGCATCGTCTTCGTGCACCAGACCAGGCTGCAATTCTGCTGCAGCGGCGTCACCGGGATGATCGCCGCCCGAAGAGGCGGCTCGCTCATTGATAGTCGGGCGTGAGCTGGTCGGCTGCCGGCGGTTCGTTGCTCATGGACCTCGACACTGCCTCAGCTTGGCGGAGCACCCGGAGGATGTTGCCGCCCGCCAGCTTTGCGAGGTTCTCGTCGGACCAGCCGCGGCGGATCAACTCGGCAAAGAGGTTCGGATAGTCCTGCACGCCGGTGAGGCCGACGGGCGTGTCCGGAATTCCGTCGAGGTCGCCGCCGATGCCGACATGGTCATAGCCGGCGACCTTGGCGATATGGTCGATGTGGTCCGCGACTTGCGACACCGTCGCTTCGGGTTCTGGATGCGCCTTGGCCCACGCGTCGAGGGCGGCATCGAGATCGGCTTGCGAATGGCCGGTGAGCATCCGGGCGATCCGCGCCTGTTCCGCATCGTGATCGGCAGACCATTGCCAAACGGCGTTGCTGACATAGTCAGGCGCGAAGTTCGCCATCACGACACCGTTGTTCGCAGCTACTCGGCGGAGCACGGCATCGCTCACATTGCGAGGATGACCGTCGATCGCCTTCGCGCTGGAATGGGAAAAGATGACCGGCGCCTTGGAAACGTCGAGCGCGGAGTTCATCGTTCCTTCGCTGACGTGGCTGAGATCGACGAGCATGCCGATCCGGTTCATCTCGTGCACGACGCTCTTGCCGTAATCCGTCAGGCCATTGTGCTTGGGGACGTCGGTGGCTGAATCGGCCCAGTCCGTGGTCTTGAAGTGTGCCAAGGTCATATAGCGCGCACCGAGCGCATAATATTGCCGGAGCGCGGCAAAGCTGTGCGCCATCTGGTGGCCGCCCTCGACGCCGATCAGCGAGGCGACCTTCCCCGTCTTGTGGATCCGCACCACGTCATCGGCGGTATAGGCCTGCTCTAGATCGCGCGGGTAAGCGGCGATGAACCGCTTGACGATGTCGATCTCCTGGAGCGTGTTGCGAATGGCCCGATCGCCCTCGACGTCGGCGGGGATGAAGACCGACCAGAACTGTCCGCCGACCCGGCCCGTGTGAAGGCGGGCCATGTCGGTCATCAGCGGCTTGGGCTTCCATCTCTCGGTTCCGCTCGCAAGCCCGTCGGTCTTGCCGCCGTAATTCTCGCGCAACTCCTCGGCCAGGTCGTTGTGGCCGTCGATGAGCGGCGTTGCTTTCAGGATGCGGTCGATGCGCGCCTGTACCTTGGGATCGATCGGTTGGGCCATTGCAACTGCCGGAACTAAGGTCGCCATTGTCGCTGCGACGAGCATGGATCGGATTGTCATGATTGCATGCTTAGGAACAGCAATAAGCCCGCGCAATCGTGGGGGGCTTGTTCTTTGCTTCCGAGGCGGTGATGAATGGCGTCAATGGGGGACCTTGAAGAGACAATGCGGTTCGACCCTGAAGACGGGCTCGCCAACCTCGACCAGCATCTCGACCATTTGAAAGCCGCCGCGGACGCGCAGGGTTTCAAGTTCGACCGGCACGCAGCGCGCAACGAGCTGCAGGCCGCGACATTCGGCAAGCGAAGAGCCGCAACGGCAAGGCTCCTGCTTTCACCGACCGGAGCGATGGCGATCGAGCTCTATCCGGAGGACTAAGCGGCGAGCGGAAAGCGCAGCAGGCGGTCGGACACCGGAACGAGCGCCGCGGCATCGCGGCCGACGCTGCCGAGGATCTCCGGGTGATGCGCATCGAGGCCGCCGGTCAGCGATCCGAAGGCCGGCAGAATAAGCTTGCTAGTTGACGCGACGAAGCAACGCCGTGAAACTTGGCGGCCTTTCAGGTTCATCCGATATTTCGGATGGAAATGGCCGCTGATCTCGGGTCGTGAATCATTGCGCTGGGCCTCGTGCCGGAGGAGGATCCCCGCGATTTCGGCTTCCTGCTCGAGCCGACCCCCGCAATGGTCGGCGAAGCCCGGATCGTGGTTGCCGACAATCCATATCCAGTCGAGGCGCGCCGTCAGCTCGCTCAGAAGTTCTCGCGCATTCATCGGAAGACGATCGCAACCGAAGCGATCGTGGAAGCTGTCGCCCAAGCAATAGATGCGCTTGGCGCCTGTGCGTTCCACCTCTCGGGAAAGCGCCGTCAGGGTTGCATGCGAATCGTAGGGCGGCAGGAACTGGCCGAGCCGGGCGAACCAGCTCGCTTTTTCTAGGTGCAGATCGGCGACGAGCAACGCTTTCTGCGCGCGCCAGAACAAGGCGCCGTCAGCCGTCGCGAAGAATGTTTCGCCTGCGAACGAAAGGGGAACCATCGATTCCGTCATTGCGAGGAGCGCAGCGACGAAGCAATCCAGAATCTGCAAAAGCGACCGGATTGCTTCCCCCGGCTCGGGTCCAGGGTCGCAATGACGAGCTAGTTCGACTTACTCGTAATCCCCGCCGGACGGAGTCGGACGCGGCGGAGCAGCGGCAGTGAGGCGCAGTGCCTCTGCAGCATCGCTGAGCGACGCCAGCTCTTCCGTCTCGTCCTCCTCGTCGACCCGAACCTTCTGCAGGTTGGTGACGATGGCTTCCTCGAGCTCCTTGGGACGAACAGTCTCTTCGGCAATCTCGCGAAGCGCGACGACGGGGTTCTTGTCGCGGTCGCGATCGCTGGTGAGGTCGGCGCCGCCCGAAATCTGGCGCGCACGCTGAGCCGCGATCAGGACCAGATCGAACCTGTTCGAGACCTTATCTACGCAATCTTCAACCGTAACGCGCGCCATTAGTCGCTCCGCAAAGCCATTCCCTGCAGGGAATATGGGATTTCAGGAAGGCGGCGCCAATAGCTTGCGGGCTTTCCAAAAGTCAATGAAAAGCGGCGGCGATGGCCGACCTAGCTGCCGAACTGGTCAAACCCACGCCAATTCGCGCTGAGATCGCCGGCAACCGCCTGGAGCTGATCGAAAGCGGCGAGGAGCGGTTCAGGATGCTCCTCGAGCTGATCGGAAGCGCCCAAAGCAGCGTCAAGATGCTGATGTACATGTTCAACCCCGACCAGGATGGCGATGCGGTCCGCAACGCGCTCACCGACGCGGCACTGCGGGGAGTCAACGTCAAGTTGCTGATCGACGGCTTCGGCTCCGCGGCGACGCCGAACTTCTTCACGGACCTCGCTGATGCCGGCGGGGAATATTGCGTGTTCAATCCCACGTGGGGGCGCCGCTATCTCTTGCGAAACCACCAGAAGCTGATCGTCATCGATGGGCGGACGGTGCTGATCGGCGGCGCCAATATCGATGCCACCTACCTCGGAGACCGAGGCTCTGCTCACTGGCGCGACCTGTGGCTTCGCCTCGATGGCCCGGAAGCGATGCTGCCGAGCCGCTATTTCGACAGCCTGTTCCGCTGGTCGAAGCAGCCCCATTCCAAGCTCCGGCCTCTACAGCGAATGGAAGCCGGGTACAGCGAGTGGCGTGGCCCCCTGCAGTGGAAATTCAGTGGCCCTCTAAGCCTGCACAACAGTTGGTGGCGCAGCATCGGCCGCGACATGAAGCGAGCGCGCCGGCTGGACCTAGTCTTCGCCTATTTTGCCCCGCCGAGCGCGATGATCCGTCGAATCGGCAAGGTCGGACGGCGCGGCCGGGCGCGCATCATCAATGCCGCCAGGTCCGACAACAATGCCACCATCGCCGCCGCGCGCCATAGCTACAGCCGCCTCATCCGGCGCCACGTCGAGATTTACGAGTACCAGCCGGCGAAGCTGCACACGAAGCTCGCGATCGTGGACGACATCGTCCACATCGGCTCGTCCAACTTCGACTACCGCAGCTTCTACATAAATCTGGAGATCATGCTGCGGATCAAGGACGCGGGCTTTGCCGACGCGATGCGCGGCTATTTCGAGCGCGAGCTCGCCGACTGCAAATGGATTACGCCGGAACTCCACAAACGCAGGGCCAATCCGTGGCGTCGCTTCAAATGGGCAGTCTCGCATTTCCTTGTGAACGTGATGGACTACACGGTCACGAGGCGGCTGAACTTCCGCGCCTAGCCCTTCGCCTCGAGCCGGCTACTCGTCCGTCCCCCGGACGGCCTGCGTGGCCGACTTGTACGCCCAGAAGAGCGTCGCCGGCGGTACATTGATCCACTCGAAGCCGCGCTCGATGGGCGCGAAATGCGGCTGAATGAAATCCCGAACCTTCGGACTGAACTGATAAACCAGGAAAGCGCCGCCCGGGCGGATCACCTTCGAGGTGGCTTTGGCGATCTCGTCTCCGATCCCCGGCGGAAGCGTCGAGAAGGGCAGGCCCGAGAGCACGTAATCGGCCGAACCGAGACCGCGGTCGGCAAGGATCTTTTCTACGTCGGCAGCCGAGCCGGTGACCGCGACAAGCCTCGCATCGTCGATCGATTCCTTGAGGTAGCGCGTGAAGTCCGGATTGGTGTCGATCGTAACGAGCTTGGCGTCGGGAGAAAGGAGGTCAAGCACCGGACGGGTGAACGTGCCGACTCCGGGTCCGTACTCGACGAAGAGCTTCGTATTCGCCCAGTCAACCGGCGAGAGCATCTTTTCGATGAGGACCCGGCTCGACGGGATGATCGAGCCGACCATCACCGGATTCTTGAGGAATCCGCGAAGGAATTGCCAGCGCGGGCTCGGTGAACGGCGGTCCCGATGGCGAGCAAGGCGCCTCGGTCCCTTCATCGTTCGCGCGGTGGAAGTTGGCATTGTTGCTCCGTCTGGGGAGAAGCGAAGGGGCGACCGTTGGCAAATGCGGGGCGCCTTTGCAAGGCTTCGAGCGCAACAGTAATCCGCACTAGTACTGACGTTCTGCGAATTGCGCCAATATTGCGACGAAGAGGTTTCGCCGCAGTGACAGTGTGCTTAAGCCTTCTTTCGTGGCGTCCATTGCACAAAATCGCCGCGTCGGTTCGACGGCGCTCACCGCGACGCACTTCCTGCTGCTTTATTCAGCGATGCTGGTCGCTTCGTCCGGCAATACGGCACTGCAGTCCGTCATGCCGGCCATCGGACGTGAGATTGGAATTGCCGATTTCTGGGTCGCGATAGCTTACACCTGGTCAGCGGTATTGTGGGTGGCACTTGCCCCTTACTGGGCGGAGAAGAGCGATCACCACGGGCGCAAGGCGCTCGCCATCATGGGCGTGAGTGGCTTCATCGTCTCGACCCTCTTATGCGGCATCGTGCTGTTCAGCGGGCTCGAGCGCTGGATCAGCGCCGGCCTGACATTCGGGCTTTTTGCGATCTTTCGCGGGATCTACGGCGGCTTTGGCTGCGCGACACCATCGGCGACCCAGGCTTATCTCGCATCGAAGACGAGGCGGAGCGGGCGTGTGGCGGCCCTCTCGGCGCTGTCCTCGTCGTTCGGATTGGGAACGATCATCGGGCCCGCGGTCGCGCCTTTGTTCGTGGTGCCCGTGCTCGGTCTCGCCGGCCCTTTATTCGCCTTTGCACTGATCGCTCTAGCAGTCGTCACGTCGCTCATCCTGTGGCTTCCCAACGACCGCGTTGGCCGCAAGGTCGGGCACGGCGCAGCGATGAGTTATCCGTCCCTTGCGACACCGCCGACCGGTGCGAGCATCGTTGCTGCGACTGCGCCGCACCGGGCGAAGCGCCTCAAATGGACCGATCCGCGCGTCAGGCCCTGGATCATCGCAGGCGTGACGGCTGGGCATGCGCAAGCGGCAACGCTGACCTGCCTCGGCTTCTTCATCATCGATCGGCTCCATCTGGCGCCCTCGGGGTCGGAAGGTCCGATCTCCATCGTGATGATGGCGGGCGCCGTGGCGACCCTTGGCGCGCAATGGGGGCTCATCCCGCGGCTCAACCTGAGCCCTCGCACATTGATCCTCTGGGGTGCTCTGATCGCCGCGGCCGGTCTCGTTTGGACCACGGGATCGAACAACCTTTACGGAATCACGATGGGCTTTGCGCTTGCTTCAGTCGGCTTCGGCTTTACGCGGCCGGGCTTCACGGCAGGCGCATCGCTTGCCGTGCCAATGTCGGAGCAGGGCGCCGTCGCTGGCGTCATCACTTCGGCCAACGGCATCAGCTACGTGCTGGCGCCGACGCTCGGCATCAGCCTCTATGGCCTCGACCACAACCTGCCGTTCGTCGCCTTCGCGTTGCTGCTGCTCGGATTGGCACTGTGGGCTCGCCGCGGGCTTGACGCCTAGCCTTCCTTGCCCCCCGCCTTGGGCCGAAGCATCCCCGGAAGCACGAAGCCGATGCCGCCCAGCGGCCGCGTGGCTTCGCTCTTCAATGTCTCCTGGATTCGCTCATATTCCTCGAGCATCTCGGGGGTGACCGATGGGCGAGTTTCGTTCAGCGCCGTCTCGAAGTCTTCCATCGACACTTTTCCGATATCGAGGCCTCTCCGAAGCGCAGTGAGACCGGCGCGCCGAACCAGATCCTCGAGGTCCGCGCCCGTGAAACGGTCCGCGCGCCGCGCGATCGATTCCAGATCGACGTCGTCGGCGAGCGGCATCTTCCGAGTGTGGATCGCCAGGATCCGGCGGCGGCCCGCCGTGTCCGGCGTCCCGACATAGATGAGCTCGTCGAAACGGCCCGGGCGAAGCAGCGCCGGATCGATCAGAGTCGGCCGGTTGGTCGCGCCGATCACGACAACGTTCTGAAGCTCCTCGAGACCGTCCATCTCGGCGAGGATCGTGTTGACCACGCGCTCGGTGACCTGCGGCTCTCCAAGGCCGCCCCCACGCGCCGGCACGAGGCTGTCGAGCTCGTCGATGAAGATGATCGTAGGCGCGACCTGGCGCGCACGGTTGAACAGTCGCGCTATCTGCTGCTCGCTCTCGCCATACCACTTACTGAGCAGATCGGATGACTTGGTCGCGATGAAGTTGGCCTGGCTTTCGCGAGCGGCCGCCTTGGCAAGAAGGGTCTTGCCCGTGCCCGGTGGACCATAAAGCAGAAAGCCCTTGGCCGGGCGTATACCCAGGCGGCGGAAGGCCTCCGGATGCTTCAGCGGAAGCTCCACGCCTTCGCGCAGGCGGTCGCTCGCCTGATCGAGGCCGCCGATGTCGTCCCACCGGATGGTCGGGGCTTCGACCATGACTTCGCGCATCGCCGACGGCTGCACGCGCTTCAAGGCATTGTCGAAGTCACGGTTCTCGACGGACAGGGCATCGAGGACTTCTGTCGGAATCATTTCTTCGGCGAGATTGATCCGGGGCATGATTCGGCGAACCGCCTCTAGAGCGGCCTCGCGAGTGAGGGCGGCTAGGTCTGCACCGACGAAACCGTAGGTGCGCCGCGCAAGGTCATCGAGGTTGACGTCCTGCGCAAGCGGCATTCCCCGGGTGTGGATACCGAGGATCTCGCGCCGTCCGGGCTCGTCGGGCACGCCCACGACGATTTCGCGGTCGAAGCGGCCGGGCCTGCGCAGCGCTTCGTCCAGCGCCTCCGGACGATTGGTTGCAGCGATCACCACGGTGTTCTGACGCGGCTCCATTCCATCGAGCAGGGTCAGGAGCTGCGCAACCAGGCGTTTCTCCGCTTCGCCCGTGACCTGTCCACGCTTCGGAGCAATCGAATCGATCTCATCGATGAAGATGATGGATGGAGCAGCCTGGGCGGCCTGTTCGAAGATCTCGCGCAGGCGGCGCTCGCTCTCACCATAAGCCGAACCCATGATTTCCGGCCCGGCGATATGGAAAAATTTCGCCGCGCTCTCATTGGCGACTGCGCGCGCAAGCAATGTCTTGCCGGTACCGGGCGGACCGTGAAGCAGAACGCCCTTGGGCGGGTCGACGCCAAGGCGCTGGAACAGCTCCGGATGGCGCAGCGGCAGTTCGACCATTTCGCGCAGCGCATCGATCGTATCGCGCATGCCACCGAGATCGTCATAGGTGACGTCGGCGCGGCGTTGTCCGTCTTTCGCGGTATATTCTGAAAGCAGCTCGACGGCCGTCTTGCTATCGATGTGGACGATGCCCTTCGGCACCGCCGAGACGACCACCAGGCGCAGCTCCTGCAGCGCGAATGCCGGAGCATTCAGCAGCTGGCGGATGTGCTCGGGCATGTCGGCATTGACCCGCTGATGACCGGTGGTCGCGACCGTATCGCCTTCCGTCAGGGGCCGGCCGGAGAAGGTGCGCTTCAAGGCTTCCGCGGAACCCTGGAGGCGCACGTTGGGCTGGGCGGGAGCGAAGACGATTCGGGTCGCCGGATTCGATTCGGCCTTGCGAACCTCGACGAAGTCACCTGATCCGACGCCGGCATTGGCGCGCTGCAGCCCGTCGAGCCGGATGATGTCGATGCCTTCGTCTTCCCCATAGGGGCGGATCGCGATCGCCGCGGTCGAGCGCTTGCCGCTGATTTCGATGACATCGCCTTCGTTAAGGCCCAGCTCCTCCATCAGGCGGTCGGGCAGCCGTGCGAACCCGCGCCCGCTGTCGGCGGGGGGCAGGCTCGCCACCTGCACCTTGCGCGACTTCACTCGTTCAATCGTGTCGGTGTCAGCCATCCCTGCTCCTACCCCGCCTTCCTATCTGGCCAGAAACGGCGGCATGCGCGGCCAAGTTCAATTTGCCGATCAATATTTGATTGATCCGGCGATTTTGCGAACGATGGAACGTGGAGCGAACCGCGTGCTCACCGCTCCGATCTTGTTGACGAGCCCGGTCACGATCACCGCCTGATTCTTCTCGAGCGCGGCGAGCCCGGCCTGGACGACCTCTGGTGACTCCTTTGCCATTCGGTCGAACATTCCATTCCCCACGAAGCCCGCCACCTCGCCGAATTCGGTTCGGGTTGGACCGGGGCAAAGGCAAGTGACGTGGATCCCATGCGGATTCAACTCTTCATGGAGCGCCTCCGTCAGCGAAAGCACATAAGCCTTGGTCGCGAAATAGACGGCCATATGTGGCCCTGGCTGGAATGCGGCTGTCGACGCCACGTTGAGGATCCTTCCGGACTTTCGCCTGATCATTCGCGGCGCGACCGCCCGGCAGAGGTCGGTCAGCGTTCCAACGTTGAGATCGATCATCTGCCGCAGCCTCTTGGCGTCGAGCTCGGCGAACCGGCCGATCAGGCCGAAACCGGCATTGTTGATCAGCACGTCGACCTGCTCGCCGGCCGCTTCGATATCGCTCATCAACTTTGCGGCGGCATTCGCTTTCGACAAATCAATCGCCACCGCGCGCGCATTGCCGACTTCCTTCACCAGGCCCTCCAACCGATCCTTTCGGCGGGCGGCAAGGACAAGCCGATGCCCGCGATTGCCCAGCTGCCGAGCGAACTCGACGCCGAGTCCCGCCGACGCGCCGGTGATCAGAGCGACCTTCTTCACTCGCCGGCTTTCGATATTGTCGCCTTGATGATCTTGCCGGGCTCGCGCGGCGGCTCACCGACGGGAAGCGCATCGACATGTTCCATGCCGCTCTCGACCTCGCCCCAGACCGTGTACTGCCGGTCGAGGAAGGGAGAGTCCTTCGTTACGATGAAGAACTGGCTGTTGGCGCTGTCCGGACTTTGGGAGCGCGCCATCGAGGCCACGCCGCGCCGGTGCGACTCGCTGGAAAATTCGGCCTTGAGGTTGGGAAGGTCAGACCCGTGATAGCCCGTTCCGGTTGGATCTCCTCCCTGGGCCATGAAGCCCGGGATCACACGGTGAAATACGACATTGTCATAGAATCCGCTGTTCGCAAGGTCGGTAATGCGCTGGACGTGACCAGGCGCGAGATCGGGGCGAAGCCTGATGACGACGTCGCCACCGGAGGAAAGGGAGAGGGTGAGGCGATCGGCATCGGCCATTGGATGAACTCCGGATGAAAGGTTCGAAAGAAGCGCGATTTAGGCACCCGGGGGTGGTTGCGCCAGACCGGCCGCATCCATAGGAATGCGGCACCGGGTCCAATTGAGGGAGTGAGACGTGAGCGAGAGCGAGCATATCGCCGCCACGCCCCCTCAGGATTCCACGCCCAATGCGGTGATGGACGAAGAGACGCGGCTTCGCCCCGAGTTCGTCGACAAGGTGCTGGATGCCGTCGAGGCCGGCGATGATGCGACCGCGCGCAAGCTGGTGCAGCCTCTACACCCGGCCGACGTCGCCGACCTGATCGAGCTTGCCCGAGGCGACGAGCGAGAGGGGCTGGTCAAGGCTCTCGCGGGAATCGTCAGCCCCGACGTCCTTGCGGAGATGAACGAATATGTCCGCGAAGACCTGCTCGACGAGCTCGAGCCGCAGCAGGTTGCGGACATCGCGGGCCAACTGGAGACCGATGACGCGGTCGCCCTGATCGAGGACCTCGATCGTGACGAGCAGCAGGCGGTCCTTCAGCGCATGGAGCCGGACGACCGCGCGGCGGTCGAGGAGGCGCTCAGTTACCCAGAAGAGTCCGCTGGCCGTCTCATGCAGCGCGACCTGTGCGCGGTGCCCGAGCATTGGAAGGTCGGCCAGGTCATCGATTATGTGCGCTCGAACGCTGAGCTTCCCGACGACTTCTGGGAAGTCTTCGTCGTCAATACGAGCCATCACCCGGTCGGCACATGCAAGCTGTCGCTGATCCTGAGGACGCCGCGAAACACGCCCGTCACCGAGATCATGCAGCGCGAACAGACGCTGATCGACGTCGACATGGACCAGGAGGACGTGGCTCTTCGGTTCCAAAAGTACGCGCTCGTCTCCGCCGCGGTAGTCGACGAAGAGGGACGGCTGGTCGGCATGATCACCGTCGACGACATCGTCCACATCATCCAGGAAGAAGCGGGCGAGGACGTGCTGCTGCTCTCCGGCGCGGGCGAGGGCGACATCAACGAGCCGGTCCCGCTGACTGTCCGCCGCCGACTGTTCTGGCTGGTGATCAATCTCGGCACCGCGATGCTGGCGGCCAGCGTCGTCAGCCTGTTCCAGGCAGAAATCGGCAAGTTCGCGGTGCTCGCGGTGCTGATGCCGATTGTCGCCGGAATGGGCGGCAACGCGGGCACACAAACGCTGGCCGTCGCGGTGCGGGCGCTCGCGACCAACCAGCTCACCGAATCGAACACGCTCCGGGCGTTCGGGCGCGAGCTCACGATTGCGCTCGCGAACGGACTGTCGCTGGGCCTGCTGATCGGGACCGGCGTGGCCCTGATCTTCCATAACCCGCTGCTCGGCGCCGTGATGGGAGCGGCGATGATCATCAACAATCTTGCCGCCGGCCTCGGCGGGATATTGGTCCCCGTGACTCTCGACAGATTCGGAGTCGATCCCGCTGTGTCGTCAGCCGTGTTCGTCACGACGATCACCGACGTTACGGGCTTCTTCAGCTTCCTCGGACTCGCTGCGCTGGTTGGTCTCGGCCGCTAAGCGATTGCAAATCATGAAGTAGTTTGGCATCGCTCAACGTGTGTCGAAGCTTCATTTGACCAAGGTTGCCTTCGCCTGCCGCGATCTTGAAATGCTGAAGCGGCGGATCGCCAGCCGTGCCGTTTCCGGCGAAATCCGGGTGGCTACGCGCATGCGCCCGAAGCGAGGGACGGAGCTTGTTGGTGGCTCCCTCTACTGGATCGTGAAGCATCGACTGATCGCATGCCAGGAGATCCTGCGCTTCGAAGACCGCGAGGACGGCCGGATCGACATCGTCTGCTCGGCCGAGCTAGTCACCGTCTCTCCGCTGCCGCGACGGGCCCATCAGGGCTGGCGGTATCTGCAAGAAGCCGACGCGCCGTCCGTAGGCGGCGACGAGACCGGAGTCGCCGAGCTGCCGGCTCAGCTTTACGGACGGCTGGCCGCACTTGCGCTGGTCTAGCGGGTCGTCGGCTTGCCGACTCTTCACATCGACACTAACGCGTGGCCAAACCACGAACAGGGAGACGAAGCATGGCAAACGTGACGGTTTCAGCGCAGATCGATGCGAAGGTGGCCGAGCGCGCCATGCTCAGACATCCGTTCTACCAGGCATGGACCGAAGGCCGCCTGACGCTGGACACGCTGCGGGCCTATGCCCGCCAATATTTCCATCATGTCGAAGCTTTCCCGCGCGCTGTGAGCGCCGTCCACAGCTCCTGCCCGGACAGGGAAGGTCGCCGGATGCTCGCCGAAAACCTCGCCGAGGAAGAAGGCCTCGATGCGGGCAAGCAGGACCATGCGACCCTGTGGCTGATGTTCGCCTGTGGCCTCGGAGAAGGTGAGGATGGCGTCCGCGCGCAGCAGCTCAATCCCGAGACGCGGGCGCTAATCGACACCTTCCGCAAGCTGTCTCGCCGCTCCTATGCCTCGGGCCTCGGTGCCCTCTACGCATATGAAAGCCAGTTCCCTGCTGTCTCGGCGGCCAAGATCGAAGGCCTGATCGACCGCTACGGGATCGCCGACGAGCCCACCTTGCGCTTCTTCCGCGTCCACGAGACGGCGGACGTCGAACACAGCTCGATCTGCCGGCAGCTCCTCGACAACCTTCCCGAAGATGAAAAGGCGGAGGCGATTGCCGCAGGCGAAGAGCTCGCCGGAGCGCTGTGGAACTTCCTCTCCGGCGTGGAGACTACCGCCGCTCTTAACTAGCGGCAGCCGCTGACGCTGGCCGAGCCGCTGACGCGCAAGGTGCATGCTGGCCTGCCGGTCAGCTGGATGGTGATGGCGCCCGCGCCGTCTACTGTGGCACTGTCGCTGACGTTCGCGGCAACGGTCGACGTACCTTCGGCGCCGATGGTCGCGTCCTTGATGGCGAGATCTGCGGCATTGAGGCTTCCGATTCCGCGCACCACCGCGGTCAATTTCCGGGCGCGGCCGGCAATTGCCCCGCTACCGGTGCCGACGATGGAGACATTCAGCTGATCGACGTCTGCCTGCCGGATGGTTCCGGCGGCCGAACCCTGGACGGATAGGTCAAAGG